>NZ_JBTLFO010000003.1:0-424783 GCF_054457875.1 Acinetobacter sp. GXMZU3951
CGATATTTTTAAAACTTATTCAATCAACTTAAAAATTTAACTCTTTCGCTAAATCCTTGTTAATCAACAAGTTTTTATCTGCATCACCGCCGATGGATGTGCATTCTACAGCATTTCAGATCCGTTGCAACCCCCTTTTTTAACTTATTCTTCTGAGTGGACGTTTTTTAAACTAAAATGGGTTTTTTCTTTATTTTTTGAGCATAAAAGGTACAGAAGCCGCTAAATTATCCCATATTTTTTCATTTTGATTTTTCTCCTGCCACTTCAGCGCACGACAATCTACGTATTCACAATAGCCTGACTCACCGCTTTCTTCTCTCGCGTTAATTTTGATTTGGTATTGAAAACTGCCGACATAGCCCGCAGCCAAACCGAATTTAAAATCGCCACGACTTTGTGCCTGTACCTGAATTACATCTCCTCGCTTATTTTGATAATGCCATTCAAACTCACGCGGTAGATACATGCTCTGTCCATTTGGAGTCACAACTTTAGGATAAACACGATGCACATGAAATTGCACATTTGCATCAAACAACTCCGTACGTTCTACATTGGCATATTTGAGATACATACGTGATTGCACAATACGGTTAAAACTGTCCCGTGTTTGCGCCATCAGGAGTTGATCACCATTATGGAGTTGAATAATTTGATAGGTAAAGAATGCCAAGGGTAAATAGGGAAACTGGATGGCACGTGCAAATTCAAACACACCTTGATGTGCAATTTTATAGGTCTGCTCTTTATAGACCAGATGTCCTTCACAATAGCATCGTGTAGACCAGTGCTCTCCCAAGCCCATGCGCATTTTATTAAAGTAACTCACATGTTGAGTCGTATGCACTTGAAGCTGAAAACTTAATTCACTGTCTTCGCGTTGTATTTCTAAGTGTGGCAAATTTCCAGAGATATGCTCAACACTGGAAAATTGCAGTAAATTTTTAGTTAAAAAGCAATCTTGATCAATCGAGTAGCTACGTAACTGTCCAACCATATGCGGACTACAACTACTGAACAGGATGGCTGTATCTGCAATTGAGGTTTGAATAGCACTGTCATTGCGTAACATCGGTGCATGTGTGGCAGCAAATAAGCCAATGAAATTCAAATAATGTAAAGGAGCTGGCAGATTGGGAAGAATAACCCCGAAGTAAATGAGTTTGTATTGTCTGGTCGGGGCATGAAAATGAAGCTGCGGCTTTTTGAGAGCCAGATTCAATTGTTTGGAGCGATCTAAAAAATCTTGAAACAATTGCATAACCTAGCTCCTCATCACAGCTCAATCCATAATTAACTCACACTCTGCTTGCGAGCTAAAAAGGTGGTAACAAAACCTGAAAGTGCATAAATGATCGAAATCACTAAAATGCCCACAGGAATGTTATAGGTCATTGCCGCCAAAATAAAAACGGCTATCGGCAAGACGGCGAATGGCACTCGACGACGGTCTACTGTTTTAAATGAATAATATTTGATGTTAGAGATCATCAATAATCCAACAGACACAATAATGGCTGCATTCACAATCTGAACACCTAATTCATTCAAATTGAAAATTGCTGGGAAATCACGCCCGACCCAGACCATGGAAATAATCATCACGGCCGCCAATGGACTAGCAACCCCAATAAAATAACGTTTATCAACCACACCAATTTGTACATTAAAGCGCGCCAAACGGAATGCCGCACAAGCGGTATAAATAAAACAGCAGGCCAAACCAATACGGCCTAAATCATGCAGACTCCAGCTATACATCAGAATTGCTGGTGCAACACCAAATGCCAACAAGTCTGAGAGCGAGTCAAATTGCTCGCCAAAGGCACTTTGCGCACCAATAGCACGGGCGACACGACCATCTAAACCATCAAATAATGCGGCAAGAAAAATCGCATAAATGGCTTGGGTAAAATCACCATTCATACTGGCAATAATAGAATAAAAACCAGACAGCAATGCCGCAGTGGTAATTAAGTTAGGCCACAGATAAATACCACGACGCTTGACCTTATGCCCTTCTTGAGTATGCTCCTCCTCTACGACTTCAAAGGTAATCCCATCGTAGTCATGTTCCGGAGCATTTAACTCTCTTTCAGGTTTCGAGCTGTTTGTCATTGTTTTATATCCTAATCTGCAACCTAACTTATTTTATATTTAGTAATTATTCGCCAACTAACCAACGCACGGCAGCATGACCACCATGTTCTTGCATGCGTAGGTGTGGGAATAACCATTGTAATGCTTCATCGGCATCTTGCGAGAATTTCCATGGTGGGTTAATCACCAATAAACCACAACCATTTAGACCGACTGGCGTATCATCTGGCCATACGCAGACTTCACAGATCAACTGACGGCGAATACCCGTTTTGAACATTTTCTTCTCAAAACGATCAATCATGGCGCGGTCTTTAATTGGATACCAAACAGCGAACACCCCTGTTGGCCATTTTTTATAAGCCGCAACTAAGAGTTCAACCAATTGCGGGAAGTCTTTACGTTCTAACTCATAGGGTGGATCAATCATTACCAAGCCACGCTTTTCTTTCGGAGGAATGACCCCCAATAGACCTTCATAGGCATCGCGCTCATGCAAGCCTGCGCGTTTGTCATGAATGTTATGACGCAATTGCTGAAATACATCACGCTGCATTTCAAAAATGGTGGCTTTATCTATCTCACGCATGCCTTCCAGTGCAAACCACGGTGAACCAGGATATGCACCTTTACCAAAATTCCCCCGCATTTTTTCAACAATTTTTAAATATTGCTGCACGCCTTCAGGCGCAGTGCGTTTCACAGAGTCATCCAGCTTAACTAGACGGTGAATACCATTTAAGAACTCACCTGATTTTTGTGCTTCAGAGGTAGATAAGTCATATTTACCTGCACCACCATGCGTATCAACATAGCGATATGGTTTATCTTTTGCATTGAGTCGAGTCAAAAGCTGAAGCAATAACACATGCTTCATGACATCGGCAAAGTTGCCTGCATGGAAATGGTGACGGTAATTCATTGCTGTTTAATTCCTAAAATCAATGGGTATTTTAGCATGAAAAATAGTTTCATTCCGATGGATATGTTGTTCTAGAATAAAGCGGTTCTGTTTTCTTGTTTTGAGTTGTGCTTTTATGCTTGCTTCCAAGCTTCCTATCTCATGGAATATCGATCAAGTCCTAAATGATCTTGATCAACATGGTTTTGCACTGATTGATCAAGCCTACCCTGCTGAATATGTGGCTGATTTGGTGCAGGAATGCAGCTCACACTTAAATCAGTTTCGGGAGGCTGCCATTCAAAATGGCGTGGTCAGTAAAATTCGCAGCGATCATATTTTATGGATTCAACCCGAATTAAGCATTGCCCAACAACATGTCGATACGTTATCTCTCTTGTCTGAAGCACTGAACCAAGCTTTTTATTTCGGTATTCGCGAAGTCGAAGCCCATTTCGCTTGCTACCATGCTGGCGAGTTTTATGCTCTACACCGTGACAATCCACAACAAAAAAATGATCGTGTCATCTCTGTCGTTTACTATCTACATGAAACCTGGCAAGACGACTGGGGTGGTCAGCTACGCTTGCAAGATAAAAATGGCGAATGGCACATTATTCAACCTCAGCCGAATCGGATTGCGTTATTCCAAAGTGATTTGCTGCATGAAGTAGTTGAAGCCAAACATCAGCGTTTATCCATTACGGCATGGTTAAGAAGTGGTAACTCCATCTGGTAGACCTTTAAATTCTGCGCACTGACCACATATACCCAACTTAACCCAAGAGGACAGCACCAATGCTTAAAGATGCAAAGCAAATCATTGCACGAATTGGCGAAACTGACCAAATGTATTTGGAAGGTAATACCCCTGATTTAGCTTTAGAACGTGCAGATTTGCGTTTAGCATTAGTCACGCTGAGTCGTGTACGCCAAGAACAATTACATTTCTTACAAGAAGCTATTGTGTTACTAGAGCAAGGGCGGATTGAATTTGAAGAAATGCCATTACGCATGTATTTAAATTTGTCTTTGCATTTGGCCAAAGCCTATATGCTGTATTTTGAAATTACCAAAGAGCTGCGCTTTGCCCTCATTACCCAGCAGATTTTAAAACCGCTGACCGTGCATGAACATGGTGATGTGTATTTCTTCCTTGCTTATGCCAGTGCCTGTAAAAATGAAACGGCTTTAAGTCGTCATTGGTTAAAAAAATATAGCCAAACGGCTGAGTTTGATTCTTTCCTATTACATCAACACCCTGCATTTGAGCCGTACCGTGAAACCTTATGGTTTGTACAACTGACCCAGCAAAAATTGCATTAAAAAAACAACCCACTAAAAAGCGCCAATACAGGCGCTTTTTTTATCGGTCACGGGGCAATTAGATTCGCAATTTGCTGACTGTTTTAAGCCATTTGTAATTTAGAGGCATCCATATGCAGTTGTTGGTTGAGTTCATCAATCCAAATCGCCCAATCATCATCCTGAACCAGATGGCTGATCAGAAAATCGCGCTGTGACTTATTCCAAAACGGTGCTTCATGCAAGGACAAGTGTGCAGGAAGCTGATGTGTACGCACGTATAACTCTATTGCCGCCAAACTATTGGCTAAACCTAATTGTGAAAACAGTAACTCTAAGGATGGATTGTTCTTCATGATCGCCCTACCCCTTATCAATTCATCTGTAATTTATTATTTAATTAACTTATAAGAATTACACAGACAAAAAAAGAGGCTGTAGAGACTTTGTTGTAGCTTTTTGTGAACTACGAAAAATCACTACAGCCTGTATTAGCCACTAATATTCATGGTTCCAGTATCTTCATGCAGCTGTTCATTTAGGGTGTCAATCACAATGGCCCATTCATCATCTTTGTCCCAGTGACTGTGTAGAAATTCTCGCTGCGAATCTGTCCAAAAACTGGCTTGATGTAGCTCGACATCAGCGCCCAATTGATGCTCACGGATAAATTGATCGATATCACTTTCACTGGCACTTAAACCTAACTGTTCAAATAGCAGTTCTAGGGTGGGTTGTACATCAAACATTATTCTGCCCTCACATTGGTTCTTGTTCTCTTTTCAAAGTAACGGAATGGCACAATAAAATCATTCTGTATATTTTTTCAGCATGTTATTTTTTGTTGATTCTATTCAGCCATAAAAAAAGCACCCTCAAGGAGGATGCTTTTTTAACTTAATCAATGAAGATTAAATTAGTTCACCATGTCAGCAACTGCTGCACGCTCTTCTTCTAACTCATTAAGAGTGAAGTTGATACGCTCACGGCTGAATTCGTCGATTTCAAGACCTTGAACGATTTTGTATTCGCCATTTTCAGTTGTAACAGGGAAACCGAACATTACGCCTTCAGGAATACCATAAGAACCGTCAGAAGGAATACCCATAGTTACCCATTTGCCGTTTGTGCCAAGAGCCCAATCGCGCATGTGGTCGATTGCAGCGTTAGCAGCAGACGCAGCAGAAGACAAACCACGTGCTTCGATGATCGCAGCACCACGTTTACCCACTGTAGGAAGGAATACGTCTTTGTTCCAAGCCGCATCGTTGATTTTGTCTTTTAAGCTTTCGCCGTTTACAGTTGCAAAACGGTAGTCAGCATACATTGTTGGAGAGTGGTTACCCCAAACTGTCATGTTTTCGATGTCAGAAACAGCAACACCCGCTTTTTGAGCAAGTTGAGTTAACGCACGGTTGTGGTCAAGACGTAACATTGCTGTGAAGTTTTTCGCTGGAAGATCTGGAGCAGATTTCATTGCGATGTAAGCATTCGTGTTCGCAGGGTTACCTACTACAAGAACTTTAACGTCACGGCTAGCAACTTCGTTAAGTGCTTGACCTTGACCAATAAAGATTTCGCCGTTCACTTTAAGCAAGTCAGCACGTTCCATACCAGGACCACGTGGACGTGAACCAACCAATAACGCGTAGTCTGCATCTTTAAATGCAACTTTAGGATCATCAGTACCGATCATGCCAGCCAATAATGGGAAAGCACAGTCATCTAATTCCATCATTACGCCTTTAAGCGCAGCTTGAGCTTTCTCAAATGGAACTTCTAACAATTGCAAAATAACGGGTTGGTCTTTACCAAGCATTTCACCGCTAGCGATACGGAATAATAAGCTGTAACCGATTTGACCAGCTGCGCCAGTAACGGCAACGCGAACAGGTTGCTTCATGTAATTATCTCCAATTGAGGATCGTTAATATGATTAAACGGGTCTGTCCGTTTTCATCGAATTATCATAAACGGCAAAGATTGTACTCCAATCCTTAAGGATATGCATAAAAAAGAGCGTCAATTTCAACAAAAGTCTGATAGAAAATATAAATCGCCAGTCACAAAAAAATTAATACGACCCTTTAATCGTGATCTGGGTTGGGCAATTGCCAATCACGGCAGATGAGCATTGTTTATACTGTCCATTAGTTTTATAACAAACGTTGACTTTGGTCAGATAGTTTTCACCCCGATAACTCTGACAGCCTAACTGAATGCCGCCATTCGGCAAACGCGGATTCAGACGTAAAAATTGCAACTTGATATGATTTTGCGTCACCGTTTTTGTTTCAGGACTGGACAGTTCCGCAGGAATTTTTAGCCGTTCGGCATAATTAATAATGGTACGAAAATATTGACTGGCCCCCATCGGCACACAACCACCAATAGAACGCCAAAGTTGCACACGCGCATTTTCATCGGGCATGACTCTGGCCACCACCTTGGCTTGAAGCGGGGAAAGAGCTGCTGAGCTTGATGTTTCACAATTGCGTTGTGCTGTTTCAGGCAACAGTCCAACAATATTCAGTGAATAGCCTTCCAAGCATTTCCGTTTTTTGCTTCTTTGGCTATCCAACATACACATGGCCGGGGTCATTTGAATTTCCATGACATAGCCCAACGGCGTAGAGGGTGATGCGGCACTAGCTGCAAGTGAACAAACAGACCAGCCTAGACCACCGATAAACAGCAGTACTATTTGAATCCCTGTTTGTTGAACTTGTTTAAACCACATCAATGCTAAACCTTTTCGCACATCTATTTTATGGGGTACCACGATACGGGATCAGCTGCATACGATTGGTAATCGACTGTGCACCTTGACCTAACAACACACCATAATGGGTCGCATTGGTCATGACATGTTTGACATAGTCCCGCGTTTCATTCAATGGAATCGATTCAGTATATTGGTCTGCAGCCAGTGGACGATCATCCGGTTGCCAGCGACGAGCACGATTCGGCCCCGCATTATATCCCGCTGTTGCCAGCACAGGATTACCGCTTAATTGGCTATTAATCATCGACAGATAGAATGTCCCATAACGAATATTGGTATTCATATCCGTTAACGCGGCAGGATTATAGGTTTCCCCCATCTGCTTCGCAACCAGTCGTGCCGTATCAGGCATAATCTGCATTAAGCCCCCCGCTCCAACATGAGAGCGTGCGCTAGAAACAAAACGACTTTCCTGACGCATCAGTCCATAGGCCCAAGCTGGGTCAATACCTGCATTTTGACTGTGACTCACGACATAGCTTTGGTGCGGCATGGCATAACGGTAGGCGTAATTATGTTTACGCTCGGTACGGTCCGCCGCATAGATGGCCCGATCATACCAGCCCATATCCGTTGCCCGTTTAGCAGCAGCCAAAAGCAAACCATCATCATGTTTTAAATAGGCTTGTCGCACCGCCCAATTCCATTCGCGATTGACGTAACTGTCTGGAGCATTCACATTTCGCAAAGTAAAAGCACGATTAAAATGAATATCCTGACTCAAGCGTTGAATATCGCTATTGCTTGGCTGAACATTGGCAGGAATGGAGCTATAGCGCTGTCCAACATGATCTTTCGCCAACAAGTTATGATAATCATCGCCTTGGGCAAGCTTGTGAAATATTTCCTGTGCCGCACGCTTTGACTTGGCATCATTACGTTGCTCATAAGCACGTGCCAACCAATACTGCCAACGGTCTTCTTGTTTTTGATTGACACTCATGGCATCAATGGCACGAATCACACTTTCCCATGCACCAAAGCGAATGGCTTGACGTGCATAAATTTCAGCTTCTTCTGGGCTAAATGGCAATCCATAACTGGCATCCAGATTATTTAGTACTTCGCGTTTAAAATTATTTTTCATGACCGTGGTGCCACCCACATAACCCACCGCACGGTACAAAGCTTTTTGTGCCTGTTCGGGCATCCCTTGTGCCGCTCGCTGAACAGAGGAAATGGCCGCATCCAAATCACTATCAGCCATGCGACCCATGGCAAAAATTAGGTAGGCTTGATCTTCTGCTGTCGCTTTTGGTGCAGACCAAACATAATTTAAAGGATCGGCCTGAATTTGATTCAACTGTGCCAAGCTCAAATTCAGCCCGAGAGTCTGTGCGGTCGCAACAGCTTGTCCCGACTGTCCTGCCCGTAATAAAACCCATAAACGCTGCTGTTTGTCTTGTTCGGTCATTAACGGGCTAGACAGCATCATGCGTGCCAAGCCGGTACAGGACTCTGGTTGTGAATTGGTGGTAAGCCACACATCTTTATATTCAGCAAATACTAATGCATCCCCAGTTTTTGCCCGAACCTGTGCCACTGCACAGCTCTCGGCTTGATCGGCATTGGTGACATAAGGCAGTATAGGTTGTGCGCTATTAAAATCAGCCTGTTTAACTTTTTCTTCGACATAATCTGCCGCCAATTTTTCCGCCATAGCCGATTGCGGATAACGTCGCGCAAAGTTAATGATGTTATTGGCTGGCTGAAAACCTAGATTGGCATTCAAGGTCCAGTATTCTGGGTAATAGCCCAAAACATCATTTTGCATTGACGCTTGGTACTGTTGTAACAGTTCAACATTGCCCGAATTCGCGGCTTGTAAGGCATCATTGAATTGTTCATCTGCTGCATAGGCCTGACCCAGCAGACCCATTGAAGCCACACTCCATGCAAGTACGTGATAATAATTTTTTTTATCGAACCACTGATTTAACATACGTGTGCCTTCATCCTGTATTTTTACCTAGTCGACCTAATCTCAATGCGAACACCTCATTCTGCTGCTAGTGTAGATTATTCTCTCAGCATGCTGTTGTTGTGTTGTGTAACCTTCTGATAAGGCAATATTAATTTTCAAACATTTTTGCTTCATAAATCAATATTTTTGCGTTGATATTTAAAGCTGTCCGTTTTTCTGTAAATCCTGCTAAAATATGCGCCTTCATTAATTTTCATCGTGTTTTCTCCTGTTTCCCTGCTCGCCCGTGTTGAAAAACACCATGCCAGCTTAATTCAGAGACAGTGGATACACGTTTCTCCGCTTTACCCTTAGGAGCCTACATGACGGTTCAAACCTTCATTCCAGATGGTGCCAACGCTGCCTCAGAAAACACTGTTACCCAGCCACAGCACACCCCAGCCGACGGTTCAGTTAAAAAACTGTATATCGAAACGCAAGGGTGTCAGATGAATGAGTATGACAGTCATCGTATGGCAGATTTACTTGGCGATTCACATGGTTATGTGCTAACTCAAGATCCGAAAGACGCCGATATTCTACTCATGAATACCTGCTCGATTCGTGAAAAGGCCCAAGAAAAAGTATTTTCCAAGCTGGGTCGTTGGCGCAAACTGAAAGACAAAAATCCTGATCTGATTATTGGTGTGGGTGGTTGTGTTGCCTCGCAAGAAGGTGACAACATTCAAAAGCGTGCCAACTATGTCGACATGATTTTTGGTCCACAAACTTTGCACCGTTTGCCACAAATGCTCGATCAGCATTTTGCACAAATTGAAAAGCCCAAGAAAGACAAAATCAAACTGGTGGATATTTCTTTCCCAGATATTGAGAAATTCGACTTCTTACCAGAACCACGCGTTGAAGGTTACAAAGCCTTTGTGTCAATTATGGAAGGTTGTTCAAAATACTGTTCATTCTGTGTCGTGCCCTACACCCGTGGTGAAGAAGTTTCTCGCCCACTCGATGATGTATTGGCAGAAATCGCGACGCTAGCTGAAAAAGGCGTGCGTGAAATCAGCCTCTTAGGTCAGAACGTGAATGGCTACCGCGGTGAAACCTTTGAAGGCAATATCTGTACCTTTGCTGATCTGTTACGTCTAGTCGCAGAAATTCCAGGGATTGGTCGTTTACGTTATACCACCTCGCACCCGCTTGAGTTTAATGACGATTTAATTCAATGCTACCGTGACTTGCCGCAAATGGTTTCACACCTGCATTTACCAGTGCAAAGTGGCTCGAATGCTGTATTACAAGCCATGAAGCGTAACCACACCATTGACGTGTATATCGAGAAGATTGCCAAGTTACGCAAAGTTCGTCCAGATATGCATTTATCCAGCGACTTCATCATCGGCTTCCCAGGTGAAACGGATGAGAACTTTGAAGAAACCTATCAATTCATCCAAGATATGGACTTTGACCATTCCTATAGTTTCGTCTATTCAAAACGTCCGGGGACACCTGCGTCTGAACTAGAAGACACCACGCCTGAAGATGTGAAAAAAGAGCGTTTAGCCAAGGTGCAAAAGTGGATTAAGCAATCGAGTATTGAAAAGACTGATGCGATGCTGGGTACAATCCAACGGGTGTTAATTGAAAAAGTTTCGGATAAAGATCCGAACTTATTAATGGGTACAGCCGACAATACACGTTTCGTAACATTTATTGGTGATGCGGCGTGGGTCGGACGCTTTGCAGAGATTGAGATTACCGAAATTAAAACTTTGAATTTAGTTTATGGTGAACTCTTGAATCTTGAGCCTGACGTGGCGTAATGTAAGGGTATAGACCCAAGCTACCATAAAGGAACTCACTTGACTGCAGCGATTCGACGTACAGTAACTTTTCCTGGTATTTCAATGGAGCGTTTAAAGAGCATGCTCGGTGCTTATAACGGTCACTTGAAACAAATCGAACAACGTCTAGATGTCCAAATTTCCCATCGAGGTGATTATTTCTACATCGATGGGGAGATTGATGCAGTCGAGAGAGCCGAGACACTCTTGCAACGTCTGCATGAAGAAGCTGAAACCTCTCAACAAATTACTGCCGACGTCATCCACATGATGATTCAAGGCAGTCAGACTGACCGTGAAATTCAAGCAGATTTTTCTGACAATGAACACACGGGTTTAGAAGATGTCTATCTCCAAACCCGTAAAGGTCGGATTAATCCACGTGGTGCAAACCAACGCCGCTATGTGCAGCGGATTCTACAAAGTGATATTTCATTTGGTATTGGTCCTGCAGGGACAGGTAAAACCTATCTTGCGGTTGCTGCCGCTGTGGACATGCTCGAACGCAATGAAATTCAACGGATTTTATTGGTGCGTCCAGCAGTTGAAGCCGGTGAAAAACTCGGTTTCCTGCCAGGTGATTTAAGCCAGAAAATCGATCCCTACTTACGCCCTTTGTACGACGCCTTGTATGAAATGCTCGGTTTTGAAAAAGTGGCAAAGTTGATTGAACGTCAAGTGATTGAAGTTGCACCGCTAGCGTATATGCGTGGTCGTACCCTCAATCATTCTTTTGTAATTCTGGACGAAGCACAAAACACCACGCCTGAACAAATGAAAATGTTCCTGACGCGTTTAGGCTTTGGTTCGCGTGCCGTGATTACGGGGGACATCACGCAGGTCGACTTACCGCGTGGTCAGCAATCTGGCCTTGCACATACACTTCGTGTGATTGAAAACATTAAAGAAATTCATATTACCCGCTTCCATTCACGTGATGTGGTGCGTCATCAACTGGTACAAAAAATCGTAGAAGCTTACGAAGGTTGGGACAGCGAACAACAACGCCTGAGTGCTGAAGCACGTGCAGAGCGCAAAGCCCGTCAAGAAGCGTTAATTGCCGAAAATGATGCCGCTGCGGATGCACAAGATTAACCGCCTTAAGGACTCCTTTTGAAACTTAGCCTCTCCTTACAACAATCGTTTCAGTCACCCGAGTTGGTGCTGAAACGTGCTTATATCAAAAAAGTCGTCGAAACCAGCTTACGTCATATCGATACCCAAAGTGATTGTGAAATCGGTATTGCCTGTGTCGACAATGATGAAAGCCATAAACTGAATTTAGAATATCGTGGCAAAGACAAACCGACCAATGTGTTGTCTTTTCCCAGTGATTTGCCAGATGAGATGGCACAAGTCCTTGAGGCATTCCCGATCGGTGACTTGGTGATTTGTATACCTGTTGTGCTGCAAGAAGCGCAAGAGCAAAACAAGGCACCTCTAACCCACTTCACCCATATGTTGGTGCATGGCACGTTGCATCTGATGGGCTATGACCATGAAACCTCTGAAGCAGATGCGGAAGAAATGGAAGCCTTGGAAATCGAAATCCTCGCCAAACTGGGTTTTGAAAATCCGTATTTAGAACAAGACTAAATCTTAAAAAGCGAGCCTCGGCTCGCTTTTTTATGTCATCGGGCATCACAGTACTGAGCAAAATCAGAAGGGACAGCGATGAATTATGTGGTTATTTTTAAAGCTAAAACCAAAACCTTAGATCACGCATATTATGCAACCGCACAATTGCTACGAGAAAAAGCACTCACCCAGTTTAATTGCCAAAAATTTGAAACCATTTCAGAGCAAAATTTTGAAATCGCATTGTCTTATTGGTATAGCTTGAGTGACATTCAGGCGTGGCATCAAGATGCAGAACACCAAGTCGCACAGCAGTTTGCTAAAGAACACTGGTACCAATTCTTTAGTGTCGAGATTTGCAAGGTTGAGCGTCGTTATGCCTTTGTACCCTCCTAGGTGTGTATGAGACCCAACAAAAAAGCCCTCAGTGATTCACTTGAGAGCTCAATTTGGTTTAATGGTTTTTATTTAAATTAATGCACTTCAAACTCTGCTTCAGCAGGATCAAAACGCCAAGTACGTACAATTCTTAATTCCGAAATATCCTTCATCTGACTGTCAAAAGCTGTAAATGGCGCCGCCTTACGCACTGAAGCTTTCGCCGCCTCGTCTAGCAATTCATGCCCTGAACTTTCAATCAAACGGATCGCGCGTATGCCGCCATTACGATTCAGAATCACCATCAAACGTACCTCTCCCGCTAAACGCTGTTGCTTGGCCTGCTCTGGATAATAGCGGTTCCCGTAAAATTCGACTTTTTGTCTGAATTTTTCCATATAGGCTGCGGTCACATCTTGCTTGGCCTGAATTCCATCGACCGTTTTAATTTTCTGTTGGCGACTAAAGTTTTGCTGACGTTGCAGATACTGGGCCTCTAAACTAGCAACCATCGCGGCTTTGGCTTGAAACTGGCTATTGAGCTCTTCCATGGCTTTTTTACGGCGATTTTTCTCGGCTTGCTTTTGCCAGCTGAGCGTCGTCATTAAGACTTTTTCTTCAAAATTCAACTCACGCTTTTGTTGTGTCTTTTGCAACGTTTCCATTTGCTGCTCACCCGCACTTTGATCTAGCATAGGTGCAGGCATATCACTCGACATACGATGTGCTTCACGAAAAGTTCCCGAACCTTGCTGATCGGCCTGTGCCAAGAAGTCAGCATGTTCAATTTTCTGTTCGCTGGGGCGTAAAGTCACGGCGATTTCTTTGACTGTGGCATCTTGTTGTGTCGGTGCCGCGAATTGAATCGCCAAAATCAACACATGTAAAACCAGTGCCAGAATAACCGCTGTTGTAAAAATCGGATCTTTCCACCAAGCGCGCAATAAAGGCGTATAATTTATTCTATTCAGTATCATATGTAAGCGACAAACTGCCTTCCCCAAACTGCATGCACAGTAAAATTTTGACTTGGTTGCTATTATTTTGATAAAACCTGAAGTTCATCAATACAACAGAATCACTGCATTAAAATACTGAAAATGGTGCAATTAATTTTGCTAAACTGCAAGATTGAATTTTTGTATTTTAAATACAATTTGGCAAAATTAATCGAAAGCCTGTAGATTCACTTGCTAGGATGCCTTTATGCAAACGCTACTTTCCAATATTTCTAAACGGCTACATCAAGTGTACCAAAAAGCTGAGGGCTTTATTGAGGATGAGCGCGAATTTCCCCTGTCGCAAGTTTTCCTGAACGCCACCTTTCAGCGCTTTGTGACCGACAATGTGAAAATGCTGAAAGATTTACATGCCGATTTGCATGATGACTGGCTCCGACTATATGCCACTTTAGAATTTAAAGGGCTGTATACCACCCTGTCGGTGGATCTTAAGCTTGTGCAAATGGAAATGAATAAAGACATGCAGCTGATTGTGTTTGAGCAGATCAGTGACACGCAAGTGATCGAAGCGAAATTTCAAAATGTATTTCAAAAAATAGGCTTCAAAGCAGCCCTGTATTTTTATCAAAAAATTCTCAACAAAGATCCGTTGGGCATGATTTTAGAAAAATTGAATGTTATTAAAGTCAAAGATGATTTATTACATTTAGACTTAAACCGCTGGCTCGGCAAGCAACGTTCAATTATTGATACCTTAAGCAAAGTCCATGTCAATCATGCCGTGTTACGCGAAGCCGAATTGGTGGTTTTGGGTAATGTAAATCTGGCCGCCTTGTTTGGCAAAATGTCGGAAGATGAAATTGACGATTGGGCGCACCAAGGCATTCCTGAGACCCAAGTCACACCGATTAAACAAAAAAATAGATAAGCTGACGCTCTGTAAAACAATGTGCTGTAGCCATAAGTAAAAGACTACAGTACAGATACATTTTGCACTGAAAAGCAGATTTTATCTTCATAATGCTGCGGCATAATAAACTGGTGTAATCTTTAGATACACTTATTTCAAACTTCATAGGAACACTTTCAGCAATGGCTAACAATGTTTTAAAAACAATAGCAATGACCACAGGCATTGCCTCTACATTGCTATTTACAGGCTTCTCGAGCCAAGCATTCGCCATGAGTCCATTCCAAGCAAGTTATCAATTTAACTACAATGGCAAAAACATGGGCTCGGCAACTCGTACCTTAAGCAAGTCTGGCAATAACTGGACCTATGTTTTTGCGGCCAAAGCAGGTGCCATCGCCTCTGCTTCTGAAACCAGCCGTTTTAGCTTTAATGCCGGTAAAATCAATTCGAACAGTTTTAGTCGTACCAGCAAAATTTTAGTGCATAACAACACCATGAGCATTAAATTCAATCCAAGTGCAAAAACCATCAACACCAAAAAAGACGATAAAGCACGCTCTTTTGCTTGGAAGGCAGGTACTCTGGATGAACTCAATGCTGAATTGCAAATCCGTGAGGACTTAAAGGGTGTAGGCATGAAATCGTCATATTTAATTGCCGATGCCAAAGAAGTCGAGTCGCGCCAGTTTATTAAACAAGGTTCAGAAAAAGTCAAAACCGCTTACGGTACCTTTGATACCGTGAAAGTGGTGATGAAACATGATAAACCTGGCCGTGATACCACATTCTGGCTCGCACCGAAACTGGATTACCTCCCTGTTAAAGTCAGCCACCAAGATGGGAAGTCTTCTTATGGTTTATTGCTAACTGACTATAAAGGCCCCATGAATTAAGCCATTTTGATGATTTCTACTTGATTTTTTTCAGGTGCTTTTTAAAATACGCTTTTGCTTGAAAAAGCACCTGCCCCCGAGGATTCTCCCGTGCACGCACTAGAACAAAAAATCTTAGCAGAAGGTATCGTTCTCTCTGATCAAGTTCTGAAAGTCGATTCTTTCTTAAATCACCAAATTGACCCAGTTATGATGCAACAGATTGGTCAAGAATTTGCGCGTCTATTTAAAGATGCGGGCATCACCAAAATCATTACGATTGAAGCTTCAGGAATTGCGCCTGCGGTGATGGCTGGTTTAGAACTCGGTGTGCCTGTGATTTTTGCACGTAAGTATCAGTCTTTAACTTTAAAAGATGACTTATACCGTTCTAAGGTGTTCTCTTTTACCAAACAGATTGAAAGCACCATTGCGATTTCAAACAAACACATCAGTGCAACCGATAAAGTTTTAGTAATTGATGACTTCTTGGCCAATGGTCAAGCCGCTTTAGGTTTGGCTGATTTAATTCATCAAGCCAATGCAGAAGTTGTCGGGATTGGAATTGTGATTGAAAAATCATTCCAGCCTGGTCGTGCTTTATTGTTAGAAAAAGGCTATCGCGTAGAGTCTCTTGCTCGCGTGAAATCTTTAGCGAACGGTACAGTCGAGTTTGAACGCGACTAAGCCTTGCAAGCTGATTTAAAAAGAGCGCTGTTGCGCTCTTTTTTATGGCTACAATTTTAAGAATAACAACTCGATCTGCTTATCCTGACCGGTTTCACAATTTTCCTGAAAAAGTCACAAAAAACACTTACTATAAAAGCCGGGTTTAAGCTCGTTATGATCAACCTTCGTGATTCGCCCAGTCACTGACCATAACGCATGCCTGAGTACTGCAAAATAATACCCAATACTGACCATTTAATTCAGAGAACTATGTGTCAATGAACAACAATCACGATGCAGAGCGCGCCTATACCCCCAGTCAACTCAACCAACTTAGCCACAATCAATATATTCAGTTGCCTGCCAATTTTATTCACGACCTTGCACAAACAGATTCCCTACAAAGTCTTCTCGACAAAATCGCATTTTGGATTTCCCATGTATTTCAGGCCGAACGCACCAGCATCACCCTGTACGATGACCATGACTTTCTAAAACTCTATTCCATTTCAGGTAATCATGCGATTCCGCTCAATTTTCAAATGCCAATTCAGAATACCTTCGTTGGACGCGTATTTCGGACCGCCTGTTTGCGAATCTGTGACGATCTAAGCCAGTTTGAGGAACTAGATTGCCAAATACTGGCCCAACATGGCATGGGGTCTTGTATGGATGCGCCTTTACTGCATAACGGCATCTGCTTGGGAACCTTAAATGTTGCCGATCAGGCCAAGTTCCATTACAGCGAAGAGCAAGCCATGCGCTTACAATGTTTAGCCAACTGGATTGCCCTGAATATTAGATTACATCTGCAAATTCAGGATATGCAAAAACTCACCTCGACCGATGAGCTGACAGGCACATTCAATCGACGCATGTTTGCTCAGGAAAGCGACCAAAATATGCTGCTGTTTTTTAGCAACAATACCCCGTTCAGTATTGGAGTGCTTGATATTGATCATTTTAAAACCTTGAATGACTTTTATGGTCATCAGGCTGGAGATTATGTGCTACAGCGCATGTGTGAAAATATTCAAGCCTATTTGGGTGAACATGATTTTCTGGCGCGTATTGGTGGTGAAGAATTTGCCATTATTTTGCCAGCACGCTTACCGAAAGACGCTATTAGACTGTTTAAACAACTGCGGATGGCCATTGAAGCGATGCAGCTCCCCTATCAGAAAGAGGTCATTTGTTTTACCGTCAGTATTGGTGTTGCTGCCGCACAAACATCGGATCACGATGCAGAAGCCGTATTAAAACGCGCCGATAAAGCCTTATATCAAGCCAAACAAGCAGGACGTAATCGGGTTCATTTTGATCCTCCTGTGTTTAAGGATGCCATCGGACGACGATAAAACACATCAACAGATTTCATGCTCTCTTCATGATTGAGGTCGGTTTGGTTTATTTTTTACAACTCCTATAAACACATCAGTCTGTTTTTTATTTAGAATTTACTCTAGATCCATATACTTACCCTTTTTAGGATAAGTGCAAGCAATACAGGGTTGTCCTGCTTGCCTGTGTGATCTTCATAAAACTATGCTGTGACCCTTTATTTGAAGTTACAGTACGCAAAGGCAAATCATCTATGGAAAATACGATTCTCTGTCCCAAATGTGGCTCTAGCGAAATTGAAAAACGCGACCACGATCAACACCTGAAAAAAGCCAGCGGTCTTTTACTGGGTTCTGCGGGTGTCGCAGCGGGCACCGTGGGTGGAGCTGCAACAGGAGCTTCGACGGGAGCTGCAATCGGTGCCGTCGCGGGGCCACTCGGAGTAATTGTCGGAGGAACCGTCGGAACCTTTATTGGGGGTATCAGTGTCGGCATTACCGGCGGCTTTTTGGGCAACTATTTTGGCAAAAAAGCGGGCGTCGTGATTGATAAGAATATTTTTCTCGATTTTAAATGTTTAAAATGTAAACATCGTTTCAAAGCACAGGTAGAAAAGTCATAGCAAGCTTATTGCGATGACTTCTGGCAAATTTACATTTTTCTAGCTTAAGCAGACTGTAGTTGCTGCACCATGGTCGCCAAACGGCGGCCCTGCGCCTCACATAAGATTTTCTCATCCTGACTCAATTGCTGGTCATGGCGTGGTCCACTCACATGACTAACACCATAGGGCGTTCCTCCAGTTTTGGTATTCGATAAAGCCGCATGCGCATTGGTCAACCCCATAATCATCATGCCGTGATGAAACAGGGGGGGCAGCATAGTCAACAACGTACTTTCTTGACCGCCATGCATCGACCCAGAAGCCGTAAAGACACACGCAGGCTTGTCATGCAATGCACCACTTAACCATAAACTGGTGGTTTGATCCCAAAAATATTTCATTTCAGAGGCCATATTGCCAAAGCGCGTGGGCGAACCTAAAGCTAAACCCGAACAATATTGCAGATCTTCCAAACTACAATAAATATCCCCTTCAGCCGGAATACTCGCCTCGGCTTCGGTCACCACTGTGGCTAAATTGGGTACGGTACGAATCTTGACCGCCATCCCTGTTGACTCTACCCCGTTAGCAATTAAATGTGCCATTTCTTTGGTGGAGCCATATTTGCTGTAATATAAAACAAGGACATAAGGTTGCATAATCGTGATGTTCTAAGCAGAAAATGAAAACTATACGGTATTTTTCCAACTTTTTGGTTAAGCTTGGCCGTGAATACACTATAAAATGATGAAGAATTGAGACTAGAAACGCATGATAGAAAAGTATTTAGTACGACTGCCTTTTTACAGCAAGACTTGGTTTCAGTTTGTTTTATTTGTCCTTCGACGTTTTGAAGCAGACCGATGCCGCGAACAAGCAGGTTCTCTTACCTATACGACGCTGTTTGCAGTGGTACCCATGCTCACCGTTTTTTTGGTTATTATTTCATCAATAAAAGCATTAGAACCAGCTCGGCAACAACTTCAGCAGTTAATCTACAGTAATTTTTTACCCAAAACCACCATCGCATTTGACAAGGTCCTGTCCGCATTTACCGATAAATCCAGTAACTTAACCATCATCGGGGTTTTATTTCTCTTTATCACCACAGTGATGATGCTGACCAGCATTGAAAATGTCTTTAATCGGATCTGGCGGGTTAAAGAAAAGCGGGGGGGAATGATTGGTTTTATGCGCTACTGGACCATTATTTCACTGGGTCCGATTATTTTAGGCAGTGCCTTTGTGCTGTCCTCTACCGTGGCCTCCATGAATATTTTGAGCAATAACTTTGCGGGCTATGAAGTTGATGGCGCCTTTCTGCTTTGGCTGATTTCATTTTCGCTGTCTATTTTGGGATTTTTTATCTTGTATTGGACTATTCCCAATCGCAGTGTTCCTGTCAAAGCGGCAATGATTGCAGGCATATTTAGTGCCAGTATTTTTGAATTATTGAAAAACCTGTTTGGGTTTATCATGACCAATTTCACCAGTTACGAAATCATTTATGGTGCATTTGCTGCGCTGCCGATTTTTCTACTGTGGATTTTCTTGTCTTGGAACATTGTGCTGCTAGGGGTAGAAATTAGCTATGCCCTAACCGCCTTCTACACCGGTAAAGAACAGAAACGTCATCCCGTGATTATGCTGCTCGATTTACTCCAGTTGTTTTATCTAAAACAACAAAGTGGGGAAAGCATGTCCGACAAAGAAGCCTTAGATGTGCTTGGGCGTGAAGAAATTGGACATTGGCCAATTTATGTATTACTGCTCGAACAGCAAAACTTGGTCAAGCGCACCGACAATAATGAATATGTCTTGGTTCGTAATCTTACTCAGGTTGATTTCTGGAGCTTTTATAAACAGCTCCCCTACACCTTGCCACGCCGAACCGATGTAAAAAATATTCACCCCGATGATCATGAGTGGATGCAACGCATTGGCCCAGCCTTTGAAGAAGCGGATGACTATTTATCGGCAAAACTGGCCATGCCCTTAGCCAGTATTTTTGAACAACGCTAAGTGACTATAAAGATGACCGAGATCACTGCTATTGATCTCGGTACTTTTGCAACTGAACGCTGAACTGCTGCATTTTTTCGGCCGCTCCTCGCACCGGCTTTTGCAATTTTGATTACGTAATTCTCTCAATTCCACGCTATAAAATGATCAAATAAGCATCTAAAATAACAATTAAACCAAATGATAAAATGACTCAAACCACAAGATTTAAAACAAGAACCCCCACAAGTACTGCTTTTGTTAGCGTGATTCAGTTGAGAAATCGCCATGACAGACAAAAAAGAAACCCCAACCATCATTATTGATGAAGACAAGCCCCAACAGGAACAATTCGAGCATCTAAAAGAAAAGCTGCGCTATCAACAAGCGATGCGAGAAAATTCTAAAATTATCGACCATAAGCAGGTTCGTCTCAATATTCAAGCAGATGCTCTTCCGAGTAAAACCTTTTTCATTATGAATGCGTTGGCAGCCATTATTGCTGCCTACGGCTTACTCAGTAACTCTACAGCGGTGGTTATCGGTGCAATGTTGGTGGCGATGATGCTGGGACCGATTGCTGGGATTTCACTGGCCTTGATTGATAGCCGCTGGATATTGTTCAAAACCGCCTTTAAAACCTTGGCGCTCGGTATCATCATGATTTACGGCATTGGCTTTGTAATCGGGATTATTCACCCCAATATTGCCATTACCGATGAAATTTTGGCGCGTACCCACCCCAACTCACTTGATCTGATGATTGCGTTGGCAGGCGGTGCTGCCGGTGCATTTGCCTCGGTCTCACCCCGACTGTCCGTTGCCGTAGTTGGGGTCGCAGTGGCAACCGCTTTGGTTCCCCCTCTGGTGGCCAGCGGTATTTTATTATCCCGAGCTGAATTTACCCTTTCAGCCAATGCCTTTTTACTAACCTTTACCAATATTATTGCTATTCAAGTCAGTTCAGCCATGGTGCTGTGGATTGCAGGCTTTAGACGCGGATCAACCGAAGAAGTCCGAAGCAAATATCTTGAATTTGCGAAACGCAACTGGGTCAGTTTAATCATTCTGCTTATATTGGCCGTCTATCTGACTTTTAACTTAATTTATTCTGTTCAAAATGAACTGTATAAATCCAAAGTTTCCGACCAGCTGGCACAAGAGCTGAACACCGAAACCAATATTATTGATACCGTGCAATTTGACTCCCAACAGGATTTCACCTTAGCCCGAGTGTTCATTCGTGGTGTAGCACCGCCCTCCACCGCAAAAATTGACGAACTCAATCGCAGTATAAGTCCTGACCGAAAAGGACATCCCACCTATGTACAGATTCGCTTTATTCCGGTTCAAATTATTCAAACCCAGCCCACTAAAATTGTTCCCTTAGATATAGCGAAAGCAGAAAAGCCCTCCCTAAAAATATTAAAACAACAGGATGAATCATGAGCAAAGCTTTACTTTTCATGGCAACCATCAGCGCTGGCTTATTACTGGATACCTCTGTTCAAGCCTGCACCCGAGTGGTCTATCATGGTGATCATCAAAATGTCATGACCGCTCGCTCCATGGACTGGAAAGTCGACGTTGGCACCAATTTATGGATTTTGCCGCAAAACATTTCCCGAAGTGGCTTAGCGGGACCACAATCGATACATTGGAAAGCCAAATATGGCAGTGTGGTGGCTACAGGCTATGACATCTCCACCACCGATGGCGTCAATGAAAAAGGACTTGCTGCAAATTTACTTTGGCTGGTCGAATCGCAATATCCTGAAATTAAAAATAAAACTCAGCCCACCTTGAGTATTTCACTGTGGGCACAATACGTTTTGGACAATTTTACGACGGTCAAGGAAGCCATTCAAGCCCTAGAAAAAGAACCCTTTATTGTGGTGACCGACCATGTTCCTGGGGAAAATCGACTTGCCACCTTGCACCTGTCGCTTTCCGATGCATCGGGGGATAGCGCCATTATTGAATACATTAATGGCAAGCAAATCATTCATCATAGTCCTCAATATCAGGTCATGACCAATTCACCAATTTTTGCTGAACAACTCGCATTAAATGAATATTGGAAACAGATTGGCGGAACCACTTTCTTACCCGGCACTAACCGCGCCTCAGATCGTTTTGCCCGTGCTGCCTTTTATATTAACGCCATTCCGAAAAATGCCAGTAGCAAACACAGCCTTGCCAGCGTCTTCAGCGTGATTCGCAATGCCTCTGTGCCTTTTGGTCTAAATACCGAAGAAGAACCCAATATTTCATCAACCCGTTGGCGCACGGTTGTTGACCACAAGAATTTGCTATACTTTTTTGAATCGGCAGTTTCACCGAATACCTTCTGGGTCGATTTGAAGACGATTGATTTTAAATCTTCACCTGTCCTGAAACTCGATTTAGGTGCAGATCAAGCCAGAGTTTATGCTGGGGATGCCACGAGACACTTTAAGACAAGCAAAGCATTCCAATTTTTAGGAACAGAATAATGGGCTAAGTCAGTTCATTTTCTTTGGGGAAATACTTTAGCACGACAAACTATTTATATTTAAAAGGGTTAAACATGAAAAGATTAAACACCGCATTACTTGGATTTGCGACCATGCTAGGACTCGCAGGCTGTGCATCTACACCTTCAACACAAACGTCCAATATTGCCTCTACGGGACTCCTCATTTGTGCACAAAATGAACTTTGCCCTGCAATTAAAGTCACGTGGAACGAGCAAGAACGCAGTAACTTAAAAATTACCGCTTATCTGCCAAGTGCCAAGGAAGACTACGACATTCAGCAGTTTGTCTTCTTAATTGATCAGAAGCCGTATAGTTATACGCCAACGGCGGCCACCACGCATGAATATATCAACCGCATGGTTCCGCATCGTTCATCGAATTACATTGTGGTTCCGAGTTCATTCTTAAGCACTTTTAAAAATGCCAAAAATATTGAACTGAAATTAGTCACCGATAAAGGCAATATTACCCGTGCCGTCTATCGGAATGGACAAGAATCCTCTGCCTATCGTGCTTTCATCAATTTATATCAGCCTTAATCTGACGCTCAATCAACATAAAAAAGCCTGTCATATACAGGCTTTTTTATGTTATTAGCAAGCAAATAGCACACTCAAATTACGACGGGTCTGCTTTTAAGGCTTTGGAGAAATGACGTGACTGCACCCAACCTTGCAAACTCACCACCAGAATACCAAGCATCACCAAAATGGTCCCAATAATGAAATTCAATTCGATTGTTTCATCCAGCAATACCACACCAAATATCACGCCAAACAATGGGGTTAAAAAGGAAAATACCCCTAAGCGCGATGCTAAATAATGCTTCAGCAGCCAAAACCAAATTAAATAACTGGCAAAAGACACAATAATCGTGTGAAACAACAAACTCCCAATCGCAAAAGACGTCCAATGAATCGTCGCCTGCCCCATGGCAAATGCCAACGGGAATAACAGCAAAAATGCGATCAGCAATTGATAAAATAAAGTTTGTGTTGCTGGGGCTTCAGCCAGCTTGGTTAAACGCACAGCAATGGTGGTGGCAGCCCATAAAATACCGGCCAGCAAAGCCAAAGCATCGCCCCATAATGCCGTTGCAGAGGCCGCTTGCGATCCTGCGGGATGCAATAAAAATGCAACACTGATGCCGAGAAAGGCAAGTCCAATACCACTCCATTGAACAATATTGAGTCGCTCAGAAGGCAGTTTCCAGTGTAAACCTAGGGCCACAAAAATCGGGGCGGTATACAGCAGCACCACCGTATGTGAAGCAGAAGTAAAACGTAAAGCCTGCGCCACCAAAAAGAATTCCGACGCAAAGAGCACCCCCACCAAAATTCCTGCGGGTAGATAATCACGACTCCACAAAGAAGCCCCATCTGCCAACTTAATCATGGGGTAAACCATCAGTGCAGACAGACCTGAGCGCAAGGCAATTTGCATAACGGCAGAAATATCTGGTGCAGCCATTTTCAAAATCACTTGCTGCAAGCCCCAAATAATACACAGCACAAACATGATGCTTGCGGCCTTACTGTCTAGTGCCTGACGATTACTCACGCTCTACTCCACCTAAATTCAAGTGCAATCACTATAGCTCTGTCATTTTTATAAGATATACTTCAAAACAGACAAAATATGCTATTTTTCAGGCAAAATCTGGTGGAGGTGATCTATGCATACGCGTGCGCAACATGACTATTATCCAATGCCCACCAATGATGAAATACCCGCCCCACTCTGGTTGCGTATTTCCGATGCACCTGCGGAATCTTGCTATCCTGTGCATGAACACGCTTGGGGAGAGTTTGTCTATGCTTTGAATGGTGTATTGGAAGTTAAGGTTGATCAGCATCATTTTCTAACGCCACCGCCGTATGGTATTTGGTTGCCCCCAAATTTAAAACATGCAGGTATTAACCGGACTGATGTGACCCATTCCACCTTGTACGTGCATGAAAGCCTGTGTGCAGCCCTACCTAAACAGGCTGGTATTTTACTGACTTCAGCTTTAGTGCCGGCGTTGCTACATCATTTACGGCAGCATCCTCTGCCCGATCATGATCCAGAGCATTTACGTTTATTACATGTGCTTTTAGATCAGCTACGGCATGCTGAATGGGTTGGCAGTTACTTACCCACCACCCAACATCCTGCCTTACACAGTTTGTTAAGTTATCTGCAGCAATCTCCTGCCGACCAGAGTACGCTGGCACAGTTGGCGCAACGGATTAATATGACTGAACGCACACTGGCGCGGTATTGCCAGCAAGAGCTGGGCATGTCTTTAAATGAATGGCGACAGCGCTTTAAAGTCATGAAAGCCATGTCGATGCTGAATGAAAATAGAACCGTCGAAAGTATTGCGCTGGATCTTGGCTATGCCAATGCTTCCGCGTTTATTAATTTATTCAAACGCTGGATGCGTTGTACGCCCGATCAATTTCGTAAAGAATATGCAGCGGAGCATTCCCCAAAATAAAAAAGGACTGTATCAACAGTCCTTTTTTATCGTTATCTCACACTTAGGCTTGAACAAAGGTGTTCCAAACATAGTCTTGTTGCTGACCTTTGAGTGTCATTTTCAGCTGATCCCCTGCTTGTAGTGCCGCCACGCCTGCTGGTGTCCCTGTCATAATCACATCCCCCACTTCTAGGGTAAAGACTTGACTCATATCGGCCAATAATGTGCCGATATCAAAAATCAAATGTGAGGTATTGCCCTGTTGGCGCAGTTCATCGTTCACTTGCAAGCTGTAATGCACAACGTCCCAGTCTTGCACCACATCGGAAACTGGAATCCAATCTCCGAGCATACACGAGCCATCAAAGGCCTTGGCACGTTCCCACGGTTGACCTTTTGTCTTCAGATCATCCTGTAAATCACGCAAGGTTAGATCCAAACCTAAGGTCACTGCCCCGATGGCTTGCAAGGCTTTCAGCGGATCAGTCTCCGCTTTCAGTTCACGATCAATGCGCAGTGTCAGTTCACACTCATAGTGACAACTGCCCCAAGCCGAATTCCACGAAATTCCATCTTCCAATGCCTTTAAGCTGCTCGGTGGCTTTATAAACAATACCGGACGATCGGGAATGGCATTTCCCAACTCTCTCGCATGGTCTGCATAGCTACGACCCACACAGACAATTTTAGATGGACGTGTACTCATGATCTTCCCTTCGACTTGTTGTGACAATAAATCTTATTATTTAAAATGCTTAAAGGTATTTTCAAATATGCTTTGATCTTCAGGCGCTGCAAAAGCCCGTTTCGGTACAATCACTACGGTACGATTTTTTAATTCAAGCATATAGGTCAGTTTACCGACCGCAAAATTCTGTACTTCGTGGTAATGCACCACTTTTTTACGACCATTGGCATAAATATCCGCATGTTCCTGATACAAATCTATGCCTTGCTCGCTTTTTCCAAATTGATATTTCACAAACTGACGCTTAAACATCATCGGCAAAAACCAATAACGTAAAACCAGCTGCAACACCAAGAAAAATACGCCGAGTGCAACGTAATAGCGCCCCACGCCAGTCAACCCTAAATAAATGCCCCAACCAATAATTGCAATACTAATCAATGGGGTAATAAAACGGGTAAATAGTTTTTTACCGAAGGTGGCTAAGGCAAAGCCATCCTGAGATTCTTCAAGGTTTAAATAGTAACGTAAAGATAAGGCAGGCTTGCTGTCTGACATAAATCCATCATCAATCTGAAAACGAGACTGCACCATAGTACACCAAATTACAGCTTTTCTTTATGCTTTTCACCACGTTTCAGCGAGAACAGATTTGAGCGTTGTCATGAAATCGACATGCTTTTGAATTATTTTAGGCACAAAAAAACCGCAAAAAATGCGGCTTCTTTTTTGGCATAGTATTGTTTCAATATCTATGCAATCAAGTTGGTGCGCTCAGAGAGATTCGAACTCCCGACCCCTTAGTTCGTAGCCAAGTGCTCTATCCAGCTGAGCTATGAGCGCGGCGTCTTGATGGAGCGAATTATACGTGTTTTTTTCATTTTGATAAGTCTTTTTTCACAAAATTGCAAACATATGCCTAGATAATGGACGATTCAGGCCTAAAAGTGCAGTTTTAATACAGATCAGATTATGATGTAGTACATTGAGTCGCATCATTGCCAAAATTTAATTGACCGAAATGCTCTGTAAACGCTGTTGGCAACCAGAACATAACCAAACATATTCCTGACTCTGCATAATTTTAAACAAACCCGCTTCACCAATCAGTTCATCAAAGCAGGTATCGCAATCATGTTGCCCCATCCAATAGGCATTTTCTAGCCATAAATATTGGTAGTAACCATCACTGAATATCATGCTGCCTTCCTGTTCTTGTTATTTCACAGACTATACAAAGCCATGTGATTCAGGAAAAGAGTTCCGTGCAAGCATGACGACAACGGTTGTCGTATTAAAGAAATGCATTAAATTTCAGACACAAAAAAACCGCAACATGTGCGGTTTATTGTTCAAGTTGGTGCGCTCAGAGAGATTCGAACTCCCGACCCCTTAGTTCGTAGCCAAGTGCTCTATCCAGCTGAGCTATGAGCGCATTACTTGTGTGCCAATTCAGGCGATACGTTACATACAGTTTACTTATTGGTGCGCTCAGAGAGATTCGAACTCCCGACCCCTTAGTTCGTAGCCAAGTGCTCTATCCAGCTGAGCTATGAGCGCGACATAAGTAAAGTTGGCGGTGAGAGAGGGATTCGAACCCTCGATACAGTTGCCCGTATGCATCCTTAGCAGGGATGTGGTTTCAGCCACTCACCCATCTCACCGTAACGTGCCGCCATAATACAAACTTAACCCTAGTACTGCAAGCACAGCCGCTCTTTTTTTTTCATTTTTTTGCTCAATTAAATACTTTTTAAACAATTCACTCCAACTTGAACAGAATTTACCCTGTATCTGCGCTTATCACACGCAGAATTTCGTCTTTCACCGCCCATTGCCTGCGGAAAAACACATTATTGCAATCATTTACGTGCAGTCTGACGCAGCATGTCTTATGCTAATCCTATCTTCTGACACAAAACCAAATCCATGATGAAAAATTGGGTCGATCCTGAAGCCAAGGCAGAAGCCGAACGCTACGAAAATCCTATTCCGAGCCGTACGCTCATTTTAGAAACCATAGAACAATTAAACGCGCCACAATCTCATGCTGACTTAGTGGAACACTTCCAAATTGCCGATCAAAAAAGTATTGATGCCTTAAGTCATCGTCTCATTGCTATGGTACGTGATGGCCAATTGATGAAAGATGGCTTTAAATTCCAGCGTATGGCTGATCAACCGAGCCATGAAGCTACGGTCTATATTAATAGCAAGGGTTTTGGTACAGCCAACATTGCTGGACATGACGATTTGCTCCTGCCTGAGCGTGAACTGCGCCAAGTCTTTAATGGTGATCGCGTAAAAGTGCAGCAAACTTCGGTAGACCGTAAAGGTAAAGCTTGGGGCTTCATCTCAGAAGTCGTGCAACGTCGTGTGAAACAAATCATTGGTAAAGTTGCTCAACATGAGGGCGAATACTTTATTCAACCTGGCAATCCGAATGCGCATCAGCCGATTACTTTGGAAAAAGAGCTGATTGAGCATGCACAGCTGAAACTGGGGGATTCGGTCCGTGTGGCGATTGATGACTATCCAACCCGTGAAGAATTTGCGACTGGCCATGTAGTCCAGTCCATGGCTGACAAGGCAGATACGGAAATCATTATTCCGCAAACCATTTTAGAATTTGGTTTGCCGTATGAGTTCCCTGAAGAGGTACTCAAAGAAGCGGAAAGTTTTAAAGAGCCCAATGCCCAAGACCGCGAAGGTCGCATCGATTTACGTGATCTACCTTTAGTCACCATTGATGGTGAAGATGCACGTGACTTTGACGATGCCGTATATGCAGAGAAACGTGCAGGTGGGGGCTACCGTGTGGTGGTAGCCATTGCAGATGTCAGCCATTATGTGCGGATCGGTAAACCGCTAGATGATGAAGCACAAGAACGTGGGACTTCAGTCTATTTCCCACACTTTGTCTTGCCGATGCTGCCTGAAGCCCTTTCCAATGGACTGTGTTCTTTAAATCCACATGTGGACCGGTTGTGTATGGTCTGTGATTTAAAACTTTCCCGTTCAGGTCGCGTGACTGGTTTTGAATTCTATCCTTCGGTCATGCATTCCAAAGCCCGTCTAACCTATACCCAAGTGGCACAATATTTTGATGGTGACAGTGCTGCGGTGCCTGAAGATCGAGACGTCCGCAAATCCCTCAATACCTTATTGCAGCTTTATCAGGTACTGAAAGATTTACGTGGCAAGCGTCATGCCATGGAGTTTGAAACGGTCGAAACCTACATGACCTTTGATGACTTGGGCGGTATTAACGAAATTCTGCCGCGTACCCGTAACGATGCGCACAAACTAATTGAAGAATGCATGTTATTGGCGAATGTGGCTGCAGCTGAATTTGCACTCGAGCATGACATTCCAATGCTGTATCGCGTGCATGAGCCACCTGAGTTTTCACGCATTCAAAAAGTCCGCGATTTTGTCAAACTGTTGGGACTGAAATTCCCAGACCAGCCGACCCAAGTCGACTATCAGGCGGTAATTGAAGCCACCAAAGACCGTATTGATGCGCCAAGTATTCATGCCGTGTTACTGCGTTCCATGATGCAAGCCTATTACGGCGCCAAAAATGCCGGACATTACGGTTTGGCCTATGAAGCTTATACGCACTTCACTTCACCAATTCGTCGTTATCCAGATTTATTGTTGCACCGTGCCATTAAAGCTAAATTGGCTGGCAAACCGTTCCCGCTTTCAGGGGCGGCACTGGATGATGCAGGCGAGCATTTCTCTCAAACCGAACGTCGTGCTGATGAAGCCTCTCGCTCGGTGACCATGTGGTTAAAGTGCCACTATATGCAACAGCACTTGGGCGATGAATTTGTCGGTGTCATTTCAGCAGTGGCTGAATTTGGTTTATTTGTGACCCTGAAAGACCTCTATGTCGACGGCATGGTACATGTCAGCCAATTAGGGGATGACTTCTTCGTATTTGACCAAGTCAGTCAAAGTCTGGTTGGGCAAAATCGTGGTCAAACCTTTGGTTTAGGCGATGAAGTTAAAATTAAAGTGGCTGGGGTGAATCTGGAAGAGCGCAAAATTGATTTTGAACTCGTTCAGCAACTTACCCATGCCGGACGCGCTGTACGCAGCCGTGCTCCGCGGGTCGCTAAGACAGCACCGGCACAAGTGAAAGAAGAAACCTTTAACCCTCGTGCCGCAAAAGCCCCAACGGAAGCGCGAGAATCAGGCGATCAAGCTGTTGCGAAAAAGAAAGCCAAGCCTAAACCAAGCGCTTACGGCAAAAAAGCCGACAAGAAAACATCGGATAAGACCGATGTGAAAAGCAAGGATAAGGCCAAGAAAAAGAGCAAAGCCAAAAAGAAAAAAGCCAACGCTAAATCGCGGAATGAATAATATTGCATAGGTGTTAAGACCCAAGGTCTTAACACCTTTTATATCCACGCTTATGAATATTTTTCGATTATTTCTCAACAAACCCATCAGCCAGTATCATCCGCTGTTTTACTTTTTATCAACGCGTAGCCGACGTGCACTACGCTATTGGCAATGGAAAACCGATGGCAAGGCTTATGCCCAAGAAATCTGCCAAAACCCTTTACCCTATCGGGTTAAAAAACATCAATCGGTCTTGATCCGTAAATTAGGCGACAGCGAACAACACTGGCAGCACAACAAAGTCATCAACCTGAAAATTGCCAGCCCCTGTATTTCGGGCATCTTGATTCATCCCCAGCAAACCTTTTCCTTCTGCCAATTGGTCGGACAGCCCACACAGGCCAAAGGCTATGTTGAAGGCATGGAACTCAGTTTTGGACAAGCCCGTGGCGGGATTGGCGGTGGCATTTGTCAAATTGCCAATCTGATACATTGGTTGGTGCTACATAGCCCCTTGCAAGTAGTACAACGGGCACAACACTCCTTTGACCCCTTCCCCGATCAAGGGCGGGTTTTACCGTTTGGCAGTGGGGCGGCCATCTTTTATAACTATATCGATTATCAATTTTATAATCCAACGCCACATAGCTTTCAAATTCGATTGTGGTTTAGTGGAAAATGTCTGGAAGGTGAACTGCGCTGCTCGGTAGATTTGGGCTATGTCTATCATGTGTTTGAGCAGAATCATGCTTTCCTGAGCATCGGTCAAGATTATTATCGTCAGAATGAAATTTGGCGGCATCGCAAAGAAAAGTACAAAAGTGGCGAGATTCTCTCGATCGAATGTATGACCAAAAATTTTGCCAAGGTTCTATATACCCCGCAGCAGATTGACCAATCTTATGCCTCTTGGGCTGAATTTGAGTCAGATGTGAAAACTAAAGCAATTAAACCTTGATTTCCGCGCTCATCATCCCTACATCTAGAGATAAGTTCAAAATCATATGGCGATTATAAATGCACTTAGATCAAGCAACCCTTCCTGTTCCTCAGTTTGATCACATTCAGCTTAGCGAATTAAAACAAAAAATCGAACAAGCCATTCAACACGGTCAGCAGTTTTTAGCAGAATTAAGTACGGTTCCCGCTCAGCATCAAGCGCAACTTGATGTCTTAACTGAAGTTGATGAACTGGAAAATAATATGAGCGAGTCATGGGGTATTTTGTCCCATCTCAATGCGGTAATGAACAATACTGAAACGCGCGAGCTGTATCAGTCCTTACTCCCTGCCCTCAGTGAATATTACACGGCTCTAGGACAACACACCGTACTGTATCAGACCTATCAACATGTGCATGATGCCCCCGAGTTTGCGCAACTTGCTGTAGCACAGCAAAGTGCCATCAAGCTGGCATTACGTGATTTCAAACTGTCAGGGGTGGCGTTAGAAGGTGAAGCGAAAAAACGCTATGCTGAAATTTCAGCTCGCTTATCGCAACTGTCTTCCGACTTTTCCAATCATGTCTTGGATGCTTCTCAAGCCTATTTTAAACCTTTAACCGAAGAACAGCTTAAAGGTTTACCTACAAGCAGCATTGAACTATTAAAACAGTATGGTCAGCAACGTGAGCTCGATCAGGCCGTAGCCACTTTGGATATTCCCGCCTATTTGGCGATTATGACTTATGCGGAAGACCGTGCCCTGCGGGAAGAGTTGTACCGTGCCTACACCACGCGTGCCTCAGACCAAGCCGAGCAAGCTGAATTTGACAATACTCCAGTGATGGAAGAAATCCTGAGCCTGCGTCAGGAGATGGCACAATTGCTCGGTTTCAACAACTATGCCGAACTCTCCCTCGCCAGCAAAATGGCACCTGATGTCGATAGCGTAGCCCAATTTTTGGTTGAGCTGGCACAACATGCCCGCGCACCTGCAGAACGTGAAATTGCAGAATTAAAAGCCATTGCCCTGCAAGATGGCATTCAAGCATTACAGCCATGGGATACCAGTTACTATTCAGAAAAACTCAAGGTGCAGCAATTCAATCTTTCGCAAGAAGATTTAAAACCGTATTTTCCAGCCCCGAAAATCATTCAAGGTTTATTCAGCATTGTCGAACGTTTGTATGGCATTCAAATCATTCAACGTGAAGCCCCTGTCTGGCATCCTGATGCCCAGTATTTTGAATTAGAAGACCAAGGCAAAGTGCTGGGTGGCTTCTATTTCGATTTATACGCACGCAATGGCAAACGTGGTGGTGCATGGATGAGCGGCTTCCGTTCCCGTATGCAAACCGCACAAGGCTTACAAAAACCGATTTGCTACATGGTCTGTAACTTTACCCCTCCGATTGCAGATCAGGCAGCCTTACTCACCCACGATGAAGTCACGACTTTATTCCATGAATTTGGACACGGCTTACACCATATGCTGACTGAGGTCGACCAGATCTCTGTGGCAGGGACCCATGGCGTGGCTTGGGATGCAGTGGAATTGCCAAGTCAGTTTATGGAATTTTGGACATGGGACAAGGAAAGCTTAGATTTACTCAGTGAGCATATTGAAAGCAAAGCGGTTTTACCGGACTCGTTACTCAAAGCGTTACTCGATGCCCGCTTCTTCCAGTCAGGTATGCAGACTCTACGTCAAATCGAATTTGCCTTATTTGATCTCAATATTCACCGCGCCCATCTGGCCCTGAATGCTGCTGGGATTCAAACAACGCTCGATCAGATTCGACAGCAATATGCCGTTGCTCCGACTACGGCTTATAACCGCTTCCAGCACAGTTTTAGTCACATTTTCGCAGGTGGTTATGCAGCGGGCTATTATTCTTATAAATGGGCGGAAGTTTTAGCCAGCGATGCCTTTGATCGTTTCGAACAAGAAGGCATTTTTAATACTGCGACTGGCAAAGAGTTCCGTCAGTTTATTCTAGCAGTTGGCGGAAAAGATACAGCACTTGATGCATTTATCAATTTCCGCGGACGTGAACCAAAAATAGATGCATTATTACGTCATCAAGGTTGGACGAACGCTGATAAAACCGCTTAAACTACGTCATTATTGTTCACAGGGTGTAATTAACTGACATGAAAAGACAGTTCATCGCGGGCGCAAAATGCCCTAAATGTGGTGCGTTAGATCGTGTGGTTAAGTTCACTACTGTGGATGACGAGTGGATTGAATGTATCGACTGTGCATATTCAGAAAAGCGTCCGACCCATGTCGAACCTGCTGAGCCTGAACATCCAGACGAAATTGGGGTCATTCAATTCCAACCTCGTCAGCCCAAATAACGACAAGGTTTCAGTCATGACGCTAGATCAAAGACAAAATTCAAAACTTTTAATGGGGATCATTGCAGGACTCACCGCAGTGGTGGCAATTTTTTTAGCCTACCAGTGGATGACTTCGGCTCAACCAAAGCATGAAATCGAACAGCCACCTGTGGCTAGAGCCGCTCAGCCCGCCGAGAAACAAGCTGTGCCTGTAGCGGAACAGGCTGCGTCTACAGCAAGCGCAATAGGAGCTGAACCTCCTGCTCAATTGGTCGATGAAGCCATTCTCAAACAAGATATTCCGCAAAATACGTCTTTAGCCAAAGAAGAAATCGCCAAACTGGATGACATTCAGGTCCAACTGAATGAGCAAGAACAAATGCTCAAAGCTCAACATAAAGATGCTGATGATCTGATTGCCTTAAAAGAAGAACAAATTAAATTGCTGGAAACACAGCTGGCACAAGCCCAGTAACCTCCCTTCAAAATTCGGTTAGCTTTGCATAGAGCTAACCGAATTGAAGCCAAAAATCGGTCTGAGATCGCTTTCAATACCAGTCCCTCCTTAAGTCACCCACACACCTGTTTTTACCTACTTGCTTTACAGACCAGTCTACTAATCAGGATGGCTGTTGGAAATATGCCGACATGCAGCGGTACGCAACCGCTTCAATCCATTGGTTAAAGTTCATTTAAGCTTGGTCACTATGCTTGATTTAGAGCTGGCCGTTATAGCCAGAAAGCATTTAAGATCGGTACAAGGATAGACACAAGTTCACTTCCACCAATAGTCTAAGTGCATGTCTTAACTCTCGACTTTTTCTATACCAATCACTGCTGAGCATTCTTTGCCCATGCTTTTGCATCAATTGAGGACTTGAAAACCGAGCTAATGTTTTTAAGCGCCATTTTTTTTAAAACCTCAAAAAAATAAAGCACCCTAGGGTGCTTTATGGCATCGCAATTGACTTTTACTGATACCAGCCAAACAGTTTAAATAGGTAAGGCACATAGGCAATAATCAGCATGGCAGGGAATAACACCAGCAATGGCAAGATCCAGCGTTCATAACGATAATAGAAAGATTGATGTCGTACTTCTGCATCTGCCTCTGCTACTTCTGCATCACCAATCGACTGACGTGCCAACAAATGATTGAGAGCTACAGGCGGGGTCACATAGCCCAGCTCAAAACCAATTAAGGTAATCATCCAGAAATGCACTGGATGAATGCCATATTGATAAGCCACAGGAGCAACCGTTGCCGAGATCAGAATCACGGCGCCAAACGGATCCATAATCATCCCCACCACAATCATCAGCACCACAATCAGGCTAATCACCAAATAGATACTGGCAATATCGGTTGGGAACATACTCATGACTTCTATGCGTTCCAAGAAGCCTCCCACACTAACCGACAACGCCATCAGAATGACTAACGCGCCAATATGTCCAACTGTCTCGCTGGTGGAAATATGCAAAGCTTTCCAGAAACCAACTTGACGCATTGGATCAAGTTTTTCTGAATGGGCAACCGCATGATTAACAGCGAGTTCATCTGCCGTGGTCGCCGCATGCATACTTTCACGATACTCAACGCTCCCTGATAATGCTGCCCCAGCCAATGCTGGTGGAGTTTGCGTACGATAAGGAACATCAAGCGTTTCATCCCAATGTCCCACGGCCTGAATAGGTGCAGGTTCATGACGTAATTTATCGTAGAGCACCATAATCAATAAAATAATTGGCATCATCACAGGCGCGGTAAATTCATTGAGATCTGTAGATAATGCATATTTATAAAACAGCCAGATCAGTACAAAAATCAAAATATACGGCATGACTGGTGCAAGCGCACGGAATGATTGAGGTGCTGCTATAGACAACGGTGCAATCCGGAACTTTTGTTCCGCTAGGAATAATGACACCACTAAAAATAAGGTAGAGGTTAATAAGAAGGTATAACTACCGTACTGATAGAGCCAATCTGTAGTGACTTCCTTGTTCAACGAAGCCACCACCACAATGAGTAAACATGGTCTTAACACCACGCCCAGTGAACCCGACATTGCCGTCGCTGCCAAAGCAAATTGGCGACGTCCACCCGCATTCCAGACTTCTTTATAAATAATTGCCCCGGCTGCAATCACGAAAATCCCAGATGCACCGGTATAGGCGGTCGGGAGTGCGGCAGCAATCAGGATTAACCACGTCAGAGTTTCAGGTGCCAGATTCCATGGACGAAGAATATTTAAAAACAGATCCACAATTCGTGTTTGCTTTAATAGCATCCCTGCCCAGATGAATAAGGCAAGATTCAGAAAAATACTGGAGAACTCAACCAGTTGTCCCAAATAAATCCCTTGCCCCATCGGGTAATCCATAAAAAAAGTAAAGGCCACACCGGTAATCACGGCCATATAGGCATACAGCGGCACACTCAGAAAAGCCATGCCCAAACGACCACCATCTTGCGTTACTTGAGGCGGTTTAAATAACTGGAACACACTGATGATCGTCAACAGGCTAAATAAAACCATCCACATCCAGTAAATACTGAACATCTCAGCAGTCATCGGTACACCCGAGTTCTTAACGGAAGAGTACTGACTCAAACTGGAACTCACCAAAAACCCATTGGCCAGTAGCATCAAGACACCATAAACACGGAAATCGATCTTGGTGGTCGGGCTGCGCAAGCCAATATGATGGGTTTTTAAGGTTGTACTGATCGCAGCGAAGACCACCATCAACACCAATAAGATGGCACGATTTTCACTGCCGAATTTGAAAACACCAAAAAATGTGGTCTCAACCGTGCGGTATGCCCTTAAGGTTGGATGTTCTTGCATATGCTGCTGAGCTTTATCATAAAACTGATACTTTTCTTCGCATAAGCCCTGCGCGGCAACAATTGAAGCCCGGACATCCGACTCAGAAGCCGTGCCAAAAATATCTGCAAATTCATCTGCTGCATTGGTTTGCATTTGTGCTTGTACTAAAGCATCAATATTGGGCTGCCGATTACAATCAGGTGGTGTGGGTTCCGCACGAAGAAAAGAATATTGCATGCCTTTTGCTGGGTCACCGTACAGGCTTTCCCCCATACGCAGCAATTGACCATGAATCATTTCTCCTGTGCCGATAATCAGTGTCAGAATCAGCAACACCAAGATCACAAAGGCGGAAATCCATTCAGTCCAAATATATTTAATCTGATCTAGTCCAGATCGTTTCTGTCCGGCATCGTACATGTGCGTTCCTATTTTTTATTTTAATCATCTTCAACAGTGATGTTGTCTTCCTGAATGAATAGGACATCTCCATCTCCTATTCGTATCTTTATTTTCTTTTTCACTCTGCATGTTTTCTGGACAGAAAATAATGACTACTTTGTTTTTCTTTCTGCTTAAAATGTCAACTGCTTAAGGTCGGTGCTTCACAGCCAGTAAATAATACAACCCAGCAATCAACGCCCCCCAAACCGCCCCTAAAAGATGTGCTTCAACCAATACTGGACTGCCGATCAGCTCTGCGGTTCCCGTATTACCGATGGTATTTTCCCAGACCAACTTGATGAAAATTAAGCCTAAAACCCCAGCAGCAAATTTGCGTTCTTTACGGTAGCAGAGATGAATGATGGCAACCGCAACATAGGCCCCATGCAGTACGCCAGATAACCCTGCATAGGCTTCAATGCTGGGATAAAAATAATAAAAGCTCAGACTCATACAGATAGGAAGCAGCAAAAGTAATGCAGCAAAATGCCACACCCTGACATGTGGAAAAATAAAGGGGAAACAAGCAAAGGCCAGCATATTCAACAGATAATGCACCCACCCTACATGCACCCAATGGGCAGTCCAGAGTCGCCAGAATTGAGCCAGCAAGTCGGGACGCCAATAAATAAAATAATCAGAAAAAATCTGTAAACTGGCTGATATTGAAGCGACTAGCGCAATAAAAACCACTTTCCGGGTTAAATCTGGATCATGCATTTTCTTACCCCTCTATGCTTACTTCATTTTAGGGAATAGCAAATATCACATTGATAGATTAGTGATCCGTGGTGCTCGCGGTATCTTCGCTGGCATTAAATAAATCGTCTAATCCTGTGGCATCCTCCTGCTCATCCCAGAAATGGCTCATGCCCTCATCACCAGTGCGTTTACCTGTATGTTCAGTCCAGTAGCGATCGGAAATCCCTTGCACCATACTGGCGGCCATACTATCAATCAGCTTGAATTGAGGGTTGACTGGTTTTTCATCTGAACGAGCGGCTGCAAATTGTTTTAACGCATCTCGAATTTTGGCATCATCCCCACTCGCTTGGGCTGCAACCGCATACAGGGCATGAGGTAATCGCACCCCTTTTTGTTCTCCAATTCGCATGGATTGTTTCAAGGTTTGATACGGATCTGGTTTGCCATCACCCGCGCCTGGCAATAAAGTCCAAATTGCGGCACGTGTTGCTTCGGGTGTTCCCCAGAATTTTTCATTGTTTAAACACACCATACCACGCTCAACAATCGCCGCAATATCTTTAGGTACATTCATCGCACCACCTGAGTTAATGTCATTGGTCATGGCTTGCAAACCACTGAGCATCCCCAGCAAATACACGGTCTGATCTAAATCACTTTTCATTTTTGGGCAGCTTTCACCCAAAGCTTGCTGATACTTCGCTTGCCAGCGCTTTTCTAGCAACTGATAGCCTGTATATTGACGTTGAGCGGCAACCGCAGACCAGCGCTTTTGTTCAATCCGCGCATCTTGTGCTTCCGTAACCTGGCCCGATTTTGATGCCCGTAGATAACGCAATTCTGCCTCAAGCGCTTTATTTTCAGCACATGTTCCAGCCGCAGAATATAATAAAATGGCAATACGGGTTGGATCTGCTCCCATATCTTGGGTAGCCATAATCGCAGGGGTTAAAGCAGTGCCTGAATTGCACACCATGTCTGCATCATCCATGGCTAAAATGGGTGGTACAACGTGCTTTTCACTGAAGCCTAAAGCGACATTTGCACCCGACTTCACCACATGAGAACATCCTGTAAAAACGGTAGTTGTAATCATTAAAATCGCCATACCTTGGCCAATTTTCTGGACTTGCGACATTTTCCTGTCCTCTATCTTTTATTGTTTGTGTCCTTCGCAGTAAACATAGCAGAAGCAATTTGCGAATTAAAGAGTATTTACTCTAATAACAATCTGTACTTTGCCATGAAAAATAAAGAGAAAAATTGACTGTACTCAAACGATTCAGAAATTTTAGGCAAAAAAAAGTAGCATTGCGACGGTTCAGCACATGCTACCTATTAAATGAACGCCCGTAGGGGCTTTATGTTTGTGCAAATCGATCCTTCAGCACTGTTCCTAAATGTCCTATCACAATTGCCAAAACAATCGCGACCATTAGAAACATCCACGTTGGAAACATCATCTCAATTTCCTCGTTTGCTGTTTGGTGGTTTTAATGTACAAAGAAAAGCGAAGGGATGACCAGAAAATTGTCTAACAATTTATACTTTACGCCAATTAATTCAGAAGCTGTCTAACAATGAATTTTATTAATTATATTAATATATTGATTTTTATAAACTTAAACCAAAGTAAACAATCACAAGCTGTCTAACAATCAGAGCATTTTTGCCAATACTTTTAATCTTTTCCAGTCCTGTAAGGACAATTGATCACGCCAAATTACACAGGAATTCGAATGATTCGCTTGAAAATACAAGACAATGTAGTAGTGATGATCCACCACGCGTTGTAAATTGAAACGCTGGACCTCATGTTGCAGATACCCCACTGACCACTCCGTCATCGAATAGGGTTCGAGATAATACAGCCGTGGCTGTTTAAAATGAAATCGCGTTGAAAGCAGCAATAGCATGACAGCGAGCACTGCAAGCCACACTGGCAACAGCATTAGGCAAAAACTCAAAATCAAACTGAGCAGCCCCATTTGAACCGCAATCGCTATACGGCTGCGGTTCAAATAAAAGGCATTCTCAGCCATGTACATAATGCTTTAATTTTACAATCAGGCTTTTAATTTCTGGGCGTGGCGGTTCACCCACTTCCATGAACCAGTCCAATAAATCAGGATCTTCTTGATCAACCAATTCAGCAAATAATGCCTTTTCTTCAGGAGATGCTTTTAAGTAGTAATTTCTGACATAGGGGTCAAAATACACATCAATTTCTTTTAAGCCACGACGCGCACGATAAATTACTTTACGCTCTTCTAGTGTCATTTCTTCGCTCATTGTTAACCCCTTTAGCCAAACAAAACTGACCTAGTTTAACCGAATCACCAATCCTTTTTCGAGCCTTTTGCATGGAATGACGAAATCTATCATTTTTAATATGGAATTGAGCATTCAGCACATTGTTCCCGCCAGCGCATTCTTTTAATTTCAATCTCACAATTATAATTCAAGGATATTATTCACATGCAATCTGCCGCGATTCGACCTTTAGCCCATATGCTGCCACGCCAGTTATTTAACTCAGAACATGAGGCATTTCGTGACACTGTGCGTAAGTTTTACCTGCAAGAAGTCATCCCAAACACTGAAAAATATGAGCAACAACAACATGTTGATCGTGATCTTTGGAACAAGGCAGGTGCACTGGGCTTATTATGTGCCACAATGCCAGAAACCTATGGTGGCTCAGGTGTCGATCGCCTCTACAGCATGATTCTGATTGAAGAACAAGCCTATGCCATGGACTCTGCAACAGGTTTTTCCCTCCACTCCGATATTGTTGCCAATTATATTTTAAACTTTGGCAATGAGGCTCAAAAACAGCATTGGCTCCCTCAAATGGCATCTGGTGAAGTGGTTACTGCGATTGCCATGACCGAGCCAGGTACAGGTTCCGATTTACAGGCTGTACGTACCACCGCGCTATTGGATGGTGACGATTATGTCATTAATGGTTCCAAAATATTTATCACCAATGGCTACCTGTGTGACATGGTGATTGTGGTCTGCAAAACCGGAAACAGTGACAAAGGCTCGGCCAATTTATCGCTGCTACTGGTCGAAGCAAATCGTGCAGGTTTTAGTAAAGGCAAACCGCTGAATAAGATTGGCATGAAAGGACAAGATACCTGCGAATTATTTTTTGATAATGTCCGCGTCCCGAAAGAGAATTTATTGGGTACTGCAGGCATGGGCTTTATGATGTTGATGAAAGAATTGGCATGGGAACGTATGCTGGTCGCGATCATTTGCCAAGCTGGTACTGAAGCCGCTTTTGCGCATACTGTGCAATACACCAAAGACAGACATGCGTTTGGTCAACCGATTGCCAGCTTTCAAAATACCAGATTTAAGCTAGCCGAACTTCGTACTGAAATTGATATTTGCCGTGCCTATTTGGATGGATGTATGCAACAGCAATTACAAGGACAACTCGGGGTAGATGCCGCAGCAGCAGCCAAATACAAGATTTCAGAGCTGTATTCCAAAGTGGTCGATGATTGCTTACAGCTGCATGGCGGCTATGGCTATATGCTGGAATATCCAATCGCACGTGCCTATATTGATAACCGTGCTAATCGCATTTATGCCGGCACCAATGAAATTATGAAAGAACTGATTTCCCGCACCCTGTAATTTTTCTAACCGCATAAAAAAGGAGCTTGAGGCTCCTTTTACTTTCATCATCCACTAAGAGACCAATTTCGGCTTCCGCTGATCATGAGGCAATACTTTTTGAAATTTCAATACCGAATCTTCAAAAGTGGCCTGCTTCAACGCCTTACGGTCTGCCAGATAATTATTGCTCACTTTCCAAGGTGCATGTTTGCCTTGCTTAGGCATCACATTGGCGGCACGCGCAATATATCCAGAAGTGAGACTTCCCATCACAGTGTCTTCCAACAGTTCGGACTGATCTCCTTGAGGAATGACCTGTACATAGCCTTTCTGATCCATGTAATTTATTAAACGGCAAATATAGTCCGCAGCAATATCCACTTTTAAAGTCCATGATGCATTAATATAGCCAATAATCATCGCCATGTTCGGTACATCACTGACCATCACGCCCTGATAAAGCATATGTTTCGACGTATCGATCGGCTGACCATCTAAAGTGACTTTAATGCCGCCCAGAATCTGAATCTCCAGTCCTGTCGCAGAAACAATAATATCCGCCTCAATCTGTTTACCCGATTTTAACAACACCCCAGTTTCAGTGAAGCGTTCAATTAAATCCGTTTCAACACTCGCTTGACCTGAACGTAAAATCTTAAATAAATCACCATCAGGCACCACACATAAGCGCTGATCCCAAGGATTATACGTCGGAGTAAAGTGCTTCATATCCACTTTACCCTTGAGTTGGTATGCAATCGACTTTAATAAGAATTTACGCAGTAATTTGGGTTGCTTCTGGGCTAGGGCATAAATACCTCGTTGCATGCCGATATTTCGGGCACGCGTGAGTTTGTAGGCAACATCCTCAGGCAGGTATTTACGCATCTGATCATAAACAAAATCAACAGAAGGTACAGAAGCAATATAAGTCGGTGAGCGTTGTAACATGGTCACATGGGCGGCACCACCTTTGGCCATAGCAGGCACCAAAGTAATCGCTGTAGCACCACTACCGATAATCAGGACCTTTTTCCCGCGATAATCCAACTTTTCAGGCCAATGCTGTGGATGAATAAATTCACCTTTAAATTCAGGCTGATTTGGGAATTTAGGCTGATAACCATGTTCATAGTTATAGTACCCCGTACAACCTAAAATAAAATTCGCGATCCAAGTCTGTTTCTTTTTCTTATGGTCTTCAATTTCAACCACCCATTTCTGGATCTCAGAATCATAATTAGCTGAAAGCACGTTATGTTGAAAGTGAATTTTAGATAAGAGACGAAACTCCTCGACTACTTCGGACAAATACCCCTTGATTGCGGCACCATCAGCCAACACACTGGATTGCTGCCAAGGCTTAAAATTATAGCCAAAGGTCGACATATCCGAATCAGATCGAATGCCTGGATATTTAAATAAGTCCCAAGTGCCACCAATACTGTCACGACGCTCAATAATTTCGTAAGAGCGATTTGGATTATTTTTAGATAAATGGGCTGCTAAACCAATGCCTGAAATACCAGCACCAATAATCAATATATCAATTTGCTTTTCCATGTTGTTTTTATAACCCTACGAATAATACATTTTTATTAAAACACAATTCTGACAATGATAAATGTCAAGTTGAGTTAAAACATCGATAAAACGTATCATTTCGGGACATCATTCAATTTTGTCTAACAACAGACATTAAAAAAGGTCGGTTAAAAACCGACCTTTTTTTAAGAACAACTGAATAGCTCTACGAAATTATTTAACTTCGCGATCTACTAGTTCAACGTAAGCCATCGGTGCAGCATCACCCGCACGGAAGCCCGCTTTAAGAACACGTAGATAACCGCCGTTACGTTCTTTGTAACGAGGGCCAAGAACGGTAAATAATTTACCAACAGTTGCTGCTGAACGAGTACGAGCAAACGCTAAACGACGGTTTGCAACAGTATCGTTTTTAGCTAAAGTGATTAAAGGCTCAGCAACGCGGCGTAATTCTTTAGCTTTAGGAACAGTAGTTTTAATTAACTCGTGTTCGAACAAAGAATTAGCCAAGTTTTGGAACATCGCTTTACGATGACTGCTTGTACGGCCTAATTTCACACCACTATTACGATGACGCATGGTGATAGTCCTACTAAATTAACGGCTACGATAGGCGAAACGATCGTCCATACGGAGACTAGCTGGTGGCCAGTTCTCTAAACGCATGCCGAGTTGTAAGCCTTTAGAAGCCAGAACATCTTTGATCTCAGTAAGCGATTTCTTACCAAGGTTAGGAGTTTTGAGTAACTCAACCTCAGTACGCTGTACAAGATCACCAATGTAGTAAATATTTTCTGCTTTTAAACAATTCGCAGAACGAACAGTAAGCTCTAGATCATCTACTGGACGAAGCAAAATTGGATCAACTTCTTCACGAGGTTCTTGAGCAACAGGAGCTTGATCTTTCTGAAGGTCAACAAAAATTGCAATTTGTTGTTGCAAGATTGTTGCCGCTTTGCGGATCGCTTCTTCAGGATCAACTGTACCATTAGTTTCAAGATCAATGATCAGCTTATCAAGGTCAGTACGTTGTTCTACACGCGCATTTTCTACGATGTAAGACACACGTTTGATTGGGCTATAAGAAGCATCTAACTGTAAACGACCCACTGGGCGAGTTTCGCCTTCTGGGAAACGTGAGTCAGAAGTCTCATAACCACGGCCTTGAGCAACCTTAAGGCGCATTTTTAATGAGCCAGTTGCACTTAATGTACCGATCAAGTGTTCAGAGTTAACCACTTCAACATTATGAGGTAAACGAAGGTCAGCAGCAGTTACGTCGCCAGGACCTTGTTTTTCTAATGTCAAATAAGCTTCATTTTGATCGAACAGCTTAATAGACAATCCTTTCAGGTTCAGCAAGAGCTCGACGATGTCCTGCTGCAAGCCTTCCAAGGTACTGTACTCGTGCTCGACACCTTCAATTTCAACTTCAACCACAGCTGCGCCAGGTAAAGAAGAAAGAAGGATGCGACGTAAAGCATTACCAAGAGTATGACCAAAGCCACGCTCTAATGGTTCTAGAATAACTTTTGCCGAGGTCCCGCTAACCGCTTCGACCTTGATCGCTTGCGGAGTTAGAAACTCATTTGCAGTACGCGTCATATTGCTACCTCAAGGATTATTTAGAATACAATTCTACAATCAAGCTTTCGTTGATTTCAGCAGGTAAATCAGAACGATCAGGTGCAGCTTTGAACGTACCTTCTAGCTTAGAATGATCAACTTCCATCCAAGCAGGAATACCACGTTGAGCAGCTAATTCAATTGCGTTTTTGATACGTAATTGTTGTTTAGCACCTTCGTGAACTGCAATTACATCACCCGCTTTTACTTGGATAGACGCAATGTTAACACGACGACCATTCAAAGTAATGCTACGGTGAGATACGAGCTGACGAGCTTCTGCACGTGTAGAACCAAAACCCATGCGATAAACAACGTTATCAAGACGGCTTTCAAGCAATTTCAACAAGTTTTCACCTGTTGCGCCTTTAACACGAGCAGCTTCTTTATAGTAGTTACTAAATTGACGCTCTAAAACACCGTACATACGACGTACTTTTTGTTTTTCACGTAATTGTAGTGAATACTCAGATTGTTTTGCACGGCTCTGACCATGTTGGCCAGGAGCTTTAGCATGTTTTTTAGTCTTAACGTCAAATGGTTTAACGCCAGATTTTAATTGCAGGTCTGTCCCTTCGCGGCGAGAGAGTTTGCATTTTGGACCAATATAACGAGCCATGAATGTTTCTCCTTACACGCGACGTTTTTTAGGTGGACGGCAACCGTTGTGCGGGATTGGAGTCACATCGGTAATGCTGTTAATTTTATAACCCACTGCACCTAATGCACGAACCGCAGACTCACGACCAGGACCAGGACCTTTTACAAGGACGTCCAAGTTTTTCAAACCGTAATCTAAAGCAGCTTTACCAGCAACTTCAGCAGCTACCTGAGCAGCAAACGGAGTTGATTTACGTGATCCACGGAAGCCTTGTCCACCTGAAGTAGCCCAAGCCAATGCATTACCTTGACGATCAGTGATCGTTACAATGGTGTTATTAAAAGAAGCGTGAATGTGTGCGACACCTTCAGAGACGGTACGAGTGACCTTCTTGCGTGCGCGAGTATCTTTAGCCATCTTTTAGCTTCCAGAAATCTTATTTCTTAATAGGTTTGCGCGGACCTTTACGGGTACGTGCGTTAGTTTTGGTGCGTTGTCCGCGGACAGGCAAGCTGCGACGATGACGAAGACCACGGTAGCAGCCTAAATCCATTAAACGTTTAATGTTCATGGAAATTTCGCGACGTAAGTCACCTTCGGTAGGAACCTTAGTAACTTCTGCACGAATCGCATCAAGCTGAGCATCATCTAATTCACGAATCTTTGTAGTTGGCGCGATACCTACAGCAGCTAAGATGTTCTTAGCAGTGTGGCGACCAATACCAAAGATATAAGTGAGAGAGATAACAGCATGCTTGTTATCCGGAATGTTTACACCGGCAATACGAGCCATTCAATTTTCTCCAAAAAGGCAGTAGAGATAATCAACCGCCCCACAAAAATCTTGAGGGGCGGATAATAACCTAATTAGCCTACTGAAATCAACAGGTCTTGATCAGATTAACCTTGACGCTGCTTATGACGAGGTTCTGCGCTGCAAATTACGCGAATAACCCCATTACGACGGATAACTTTACAGCTACCACAAATTTTCTTTACAGAAGCTTGTACTTTCATGATGAAACCTCTAAGTGCGCTTATCCCTTCGGATGAGCAGTCGTTTTTCTCATTAACGTTTGACTATCATATTGATGAGATGTGAGGTGTGCTTGCAATTGCGCCATGAAATCCATAACCACAACAACAACGATCAGCAAAGAAGTACCACCTAAATAAAAAGGTATACCAAAAGAGCTTTGCAAAATCATTGGCATTAAACACACGATCGTAATATAAATCGCACCAATAAATGTCAAACGATTGAGAATATGATCTAAATAACGAGCAGTTTGCTCACCTGGGCGAATACCAGGCACATAAGCTCCGCTGCGTTTTAAGTTTTCTGACACTTCTTTAGGACTAAATACTAGCGCCGTATAAAAATAACAGAAAAAGATAATTAACGCACCAAAGAGCACCAAATACAACGGCTGTCCAGGCGACAATAAAAGTGCCAAATCTTGTAGACCGCGCTTGATTACACCTGCACTCGGATCTGAACTACCTACCCATTGTCCCAGACTGGCTGGAAACAACAATAAAGAGCTCGCAAAGATCGCTGGAATCACACCTGCCATATTAATTTTTAATGGCAAATGCGTTTGCTGTGCAGTAAATACACGACGACCCTGCTGTTTTTGGGCATAATTTACTGGAATGCGTCGTTGCGCTTTCTCAATAAATACAATTGCTGCTAACACCGCCAATGACAACAAGCCAAAAATTACCAAGCCAATTAGACTTGTTTGACCGTTATCTACCGATGAAATGGATTGCATAATTAAATTAGGTAATCCAGCAACAATACCAGCGAAAATGATCATGGAAATACCATTACCCACTCCACGCTCAGTAATTTGTTCACCCAACCACATTAGGAACATGGTACCTGCAACCAATGAGGTTACAGCAGGCACATAGAAAGCCAAACCAGATGACAGGGTAATTCCTTGACTGATCAGACCTGCACACATACCTGTCGCCTGCACTAAAGCTAACAGCAACGTACCTTGACGTGTATATTGGTTAATCTTACGCTTCCCTTGCTCACCTTCTTTTTTCAAAGCTTCTAGTGATGGAATCACTGTCGACATTAACTGCACAATAATGGATGCAGAAATATACGGCATAATTCCCAAGGCAAGAATAGACATTCTTTCTAATGCACCACCTGAAAACATGTTAAACAAACCAAGGATCGTACCTTGGTTTGCATTAAAAAGATTTTCAAGTGCAGCATTATTAATGCCCGGTACTGGAATATGCGCTCCTAGTCGAAAGACCAACAATGCACCAAATAAAAACATCATTCGGCGAATAATTTCACGGTATTTCACGTAAAATGGTTGCCCTTTCATCATGTGAACATGACCTGAAGAACTAGGAGACATAGACACTCGCGATTACTCCTCGACTTTGCCGCCAGCAGCTTCAACAGCAGCTTTAGCGCCTTTAGTCAATGCAACACCTTGAACAGTGAATGCACGAGTAATTTCACCAGAAAGTACGATACGAGCACGAAGCATATCTTTACGTACAACATTCGCTGCTTTTAAAGTTTCAAGTGAAACGATATCACCTTCAACTTTAGCAAGCTCTGATAAACGTACTTCAGCAGTTTTTAAAGCGATTTGGCTAGTGAAGCCGAATTTAGGCAAACGACGATATAACGCAGTTTGACCGCCTTCAAAGCCTGGACGAGTACCACCACTTTTACGTGAGTTTTGACCTTTGATACCGCGACCACCAGTCTTACCAACGCCAGAGCCGATACCACGACCAACGCGAAGATTTTCGCGTTTAGCACCTTCTGCAGGTGCAAGTTCATTTAAACGCAGAGTCATGGCTTATTCCTCTACACTAACCATATAGTAGACTTTGTTGATCATACCGCGGTTAGAAGGCGTATCTTGCACTTCTACAGTATGACCAATACGACGCAGACCTAAACCTTGTAAGCAAAGCTTATGATTCTTCAAGCGATGCGAAGCAGATTTAGTCTGGGTAACTTTAATCGTTTTCATGATTATTACCCTTGAATTTGTTCTACAGAAAGACCACGTTTAGCAGCTACTTTCTCTGGAGAAGTCATATCACGCAAACCTTTGAAAGTTGCGTTTACAACGTTCGCAGCATTTGTAGAACCGTAACATTTAGCAAGTACGTTTTGTACACCAGCAGCTTCAAGAACAGCACGCATAGCGCCACCAGCAATTACGCCAGTACCTTCAGAAGCAGGTTGCATGTACACACGGCTTGCACCATGACGAGCATTCACAGGGTGTTGTAAAGTAGTACCAGCAAGGTCTACAGTAATCATGTTACGACGTGCAGCTTCAAGTGCTTTAGAGATAGCAGCTGGAACTTCACGCGCTTTACCACGACCGAAACCTACACGACCATTACCGTCACCCACAACAGTTAATGCTGTGAAAGAGAAGATACGACCACCCTTAACAACTTTGGCAACACGATCAACGGCTACCAGCTTTTCAACAAGACCTTCGTTTTGTTCAACTTTAGCCATGATTAGAACTCCAAGCCGTTTTCACGAGCAGCATCAGCCAAGGCTTTGATACGACCATGATATTTAAAACCAGAACGGTCAAACGCAACTTTAGTAATACCAGCTGCTTTAGCACGTTCTGCGATTAAAGCACCTACTTTAGTCGCTGCTTCGATATTACCAGTTGCACCAGCACGTAAAGTAGCATCTAAAGTTGAAGCTTGCGCTAAAACTTTGCCACCATCTGCTGAGATAACTTGAGCATAGATGTGACGCGGAGTGCGGTTTACACACAAACGAGTCGCACCCAATGCACGAATGTGCAAGCGTGTGCTTTTCGCACGACGCAAACGGGATTGTTTCTTTTCGTTCATAAGAACCTCGCGCCTTATTTCTTCTTAGCTTCTTTACGAAGTACAACTTCGTCAGAATAACGAACACCTTTACCTTTATAAGGCTCTGGCGGACGGTAACCACGGATATCTGCAGCAACTTGACCTAAAGCTGCTTTATCAGCAGATTTAAGGATAATTTCAGTTGCCGTAGGAGTTTCAGCAGTTACACCTTCAGGAAGCGTATAGTCGATCGGGTGAGAGAAACCAAGGTTAAGGTTAACAACGTTACCTTTAACCGCAGCTTTATAACCAACACCGATAAGTTGTAACTTACGTTCGAAGCCTTCGCTAACACCTTTTACAAGGTTGTTAAGCACAGCGCGAGCAGTACCAGCCTGCATCCAAGCGTCTTTCGACTCAGCTTTTGGAGCAACAGCTACAATACCGTCTTCCTGTTTAAGCTCGACCAGCGCATGCAGGTTGAAAGACAATGTACCTTTACTGCCTTTCACTTCGACCTGCCGGCCGTTCTGAGTAACTGTAACACCGTTAGGTACAGTTACTGGGGCTTTAGCCACACGAGACATGAGGAATCACCTATTAAGAAACAAAAGCAATAACTTCACCACCAACGCCTGCAGCACGTGCAGCGCGATCAGTCATGATGCCTTTGCTTGTAGAAACAATTGCAATACCTAAACCTTGCTTAACGCTCGGAAGTGCATCTTTACCGCGATATTGGCGAAGACCTGGACGGCTTACGCGCTTCACAGTTTCGATAACTGGCTTGCCTTCGAAATATTTTAAAGTGATGGTCAAAGTAGCTTTGCCTTCAACTTCAGCAACTTCTACGTTTGAAACATAACCTTCTTGTTGAAGTACGTTAGCAATTGCAACCTTCAACTTAGAATTAGGCATAGAAACTGCTTGTTTCTTAGCCATTTGTGCGTTACGAACACGAGTTAACATGTCGGCAACGGTATCTTGCATACTCATTTATAGTCGCTCCTTACCAGCTTGCCTTAACAACGCCCGGTACATCACCTTGCATTACTGTGTCACGTAATTTGTTACGGCTTAAACCGAACTTACGGAAGTAACCATGAGGACGACCAGTTAAACCACAACGGTTACGAAGACGCACTGGAGACGCATTACGTGGTAATGCTTGTAACTTCATCATCGCTTCGAAACGCTCTTCGTCGCTTGCATTTACATTTGCAATCGTCGCTTTTAATTCAGCACGTTTTGCAGCAAATTTAGCAACTGTCTTTTCGCGTTTCAATTCGCGATTAATCATACCTTTCTTAGCCATATCGACCTCTTATTTGAACGGGAAGCCGAATGCACGCATAAGCGCACGGCCTTCGTCATCGGTGCGAGCAGTCGTAGTAACGGTAATATCCATACCACGAATACGATCAATCTTATCGAAATCGATTTCAGGGAAAACGATTTGCTCTTTAAGACCCATAGAGTAGTTACCACGACCGTCAAATGATTTCGAAGAGAAACCACGGAAGTCACGGATACGAGGGATCGCAATAGAGATCAAACGGTCTAAGAATTCGTACATGCGTTCGCCGCGTAAAGTAACTTTACAACCGATCGGCCAACCATCACGGATTTTGAAACCAGCGATTGATTTACGAGCTAATGTAAGCACTGGTTTTTGACCAGCAATTGCTTGCATATCAGCAAGAGCACCATCAAGGAGTTTCTTGTCAGCAGCTGCTGCACCAACACCCATATTGATCGTGATTTTAGTGATGCGTGGAATATCCATCACATTTTTAACGCCTAAAGTCTCTTGTAACTGAGCTTTAAGTTCGTCATTGTAACGCGTTTTAAGTCTGGCCATTGCCTTCTCAACCTATTACTTCGCTACCGCCACTGATTCACCATTTGATTTGTAAACGCGAGTTTTCACGCCTTCAATCACTTGGTAACCAACACGGTCAGCCTTTTGGGTTGTAGCATTAAAAATTGCCACATTAGAGATATGAAGCGAAGCTTCTTGTGTAACGATAGCGCCTTCAGCGCCTGTTGCACGGTTCGGCTTTTGATGCTTCTTAACCAAGTTAAGGCCTTCAACCATAACACGGTCATTAGAAACTGACAGAACAGTACCCTGTTTGCCTTTTTCCTTACCTGCGATCACAATTACTTGATCGCCTTTTTTAATCTTAGCCATGAGTGCCTCTTATAGAACTTCAGGAGCCAATGAAATGATTTTCATGAACTGTTCAGTACGAAGTTCACGAGTCACTGGTCCGAAAATACGAGTTGCAATCGGCGCTTTGTTGTTGTTCAAAATAACAGCTGCGTTATCGTCGAAACGAATCACAGAACCATCTGGACGACGGATACCGAATTTTGTACGAACTACAACAGCATTCATCACGTCACCTTTTTTAACACGTGCGCGCGGAATAGCTTCTTTTACAGTAACTTTAATAATATCGCCAACTGAAGCATAACGACGATGCGAACCACCAAGTACTTTAATACATTGTACGCGGCGGGCACCACTGTTGTCTGCTACGTCGAGCATAGTTTCGGTTTGAATCATTGCCCTACTCCAAAACCGTGCATCACCGGTCGCAATTTCGAAAGGCTCAAAGAGTACTCGAAATTGACCGATGATGCAAGAACGTTTAATTACTCAGCAGCTGCTTCAACAACTTCAACTAAAGTCCAAGACTTAGTTTTAGAAATTGGGCGGCTTTCTTTGATTGTCACAACGTCGCCTAATTTAGCAGTGTTGTTCTCATCATGAGCATGTAATTTAGTTGAACGGCGGATTGATTTGCCATACAACGGGTGTTGAACACGACGTTCGATAAGCACAACAATAGACTTGTCCATTTTGTCGCTTACTACTTTGCCGGTTAACGTGCGGACTGTTTTTTCACTCATTGTCCGTTCCCCTGTTTTTCGGTAAGGAGGGTCTTAATACGAGCAATTGTCTTGCGAGTAAGTGCAACTTCGTGCGACTTACCCAATTGACCAGTTGCTTTAGCCATACGAAGACGGAATTGGTTAAGCTGTTGCTCATCAAGCAAAGCTGTCAACTCTTCTACCGACTTTTCACGTAGATCTTTAGTTTTCATTACATTACCGTCCGAGTCACGATAGTGGTTTTAAACGGAAGTTTAGCAGCAGCAAGCTTGAAAGCTTCAGTTGCTAATTCATCGTTCACACCTGCCATTTCGTACAGGATCTTACCTGGTTTGATTTCACAAACCCAGTATTCCACGTTACCTTTACCGTTACCCATACGAACTTCTAATGGCTTTTCAGTAATTGGTTTGTCTGGGAATACACGGATAAAGATCTTACCACCACGCTTAACACGACGGCTAATGGTACGACGCGCAGCTTCAATTTGACGTGAAGTCATACGACCACGTTCAGTTGCTTTAAGCGCGATTGAACCAAATGATACTGTACTACCACGGTGCGCAAGACCAGTGTTACGGCCTTTTTGCACTTTACGGAATTTGGTACGTTTAGGCATCAACATGGATTATTCTCCCTTGTCAGCAGCACGGTCGTTACGACGTCCACGACGTTGTTCTTGACCTTCACCACGACCACGACCGCGTTTAGCTGGACGCTCTTCAGCTGGAGCTGGGTTCATGACTTGTTTCATGCCACCCAAGATCTCACCACGGAAGATCCAAACTTTAACACCAATCGTACCGTAAGTAGTTTCAGCACGCATAGTTGAGTAGTCGATGTCTGCACGAAGTGTATGCAAAGGTACACGACCTTCACGATACCATTCAGTACGAGCGATCTCTGCACCACCTAAACGGCCAGAAACTTCAACTTTAATACCTTTAGCACCAGCACGCATAGAGTTTTGTACCGCACGCTTCATAGCACGACGGAACATCACACGCTTTTCTAATTGAGAAGCGATTGCTTCAGCAACTAAACGAGCATCTAAGTCTGGACGATCGATTTCATTGATGCTTACTTGCGCTGGAACACCCATAATGTTGGTAAGTTCGCGCTGTAATTTCTCAATGTCTTCGCCTTTTTTACCGATTACGATACCAGGACGAGCAGTGCTAATAGTAATTTTAGCAGCGCCTGTTGGACGTTCGATAAGAATATTGCTCATCATTGCGTTCTTAAGTTTTTTAGTCAAAAACTCACGAACTTGCAAATCTTTAAGCAAGTATTCAGCGTATTGTTTCGGATTCGCATACCAGTTAGCGTTATGACGTTTCACAACACCTAGGCGGATACCGATTGGATGAACCTTCTGACCCATATCAAACCCCTACCTTAACGGTGATGTGACAAGTACGCTTAGTAATACGATCTGCACGGCCTTTAGCACGTGGCATAATACGTTTAAGGCTCATGCCTTCATCAACGTAAATCGTAGAAACTTTAAGGTCGTCTACATCTAAACTGTTATTGTGTTCAGCATTCGCAATTGCAGATTCCAATGCTTTCTTAACTAAAACTGCAGCTTTCTTGTTGCTGAAGTTTAAGATATTAAGCGCGTGAGCAACTGATTTGCCACGGATAAGATCTGCAACCAAACGAGCTTTCTGTGCCGAGATAGCGGCACCGCGTAATTTAGCAGTTACTTCCATCATAGCACCTATTAACGTTTAGACTTCTTGTCAACACCGTGACCACGATAGGTACGAGTTGGCGCGAATTCACCTAGTTTGTGACCAACCATGTGTTCAGTAACAATTACTGGAACGTGGTTACGGCCATTATGTACAGAGATTGTTAGACCAACAAAATCCGGGAGGATCATCGAACGACGTGACCAAGTCTTGATCGGCTTACGGTTGTTAGCAGCTACTGCAGCTTCAACTTTAGCGAACAAGTGCGCATCGACGAATGGACCTTTTTTCAATGAACGAGGCATTAGTCAGATTCCTTTACTTGACGCGACGATCGCGAATAATCATCTTAGTCGTACGCTTGTTGGTACGTGTCTTGTACCCTTTAGCTTTTTGACCCCATGGGCTTACAGGTTGAATACCTTTGTTACGCCCTTCACCACCACCGTGTGGATGGTCAACTGGGTTCATCGCCATACCACGTACGGTAGGACGAACACCACGCCAGCGTGCAGCACCAGCTTTACCTAGTGAGCGAAGGTTGTTTTCTTGGTTAGAAACTTCACCTAATACAGCGCGACATTCAACGTGAACTTTACGCATTTCACCTGAACGAAGACGGATGATCGCATATGAACCGTCACGACCCAACAACTGAACAGAAGCACCAGCAGAACGTGCTAATTGAGCACCTTTACCGATTTTAAGTTCGATGTTGTGAAGAGTAGAACCGATAGGCATATTACGAAGTGGCAAGCAGTTACCTGGACGAATTGGAGCATCGTTACCAGATTGTACTTTATCGCCAGCACGCAAACCTTTAGGTGCGATGATGTAACGACGTTCACCGTCAGCATACTTCAACAATGCGATGTGTGCAGTACGGTTAGGATCGTATTCGATACGTTCAACTACAGCAGGAACGCCATCTTTGTTACGTTTAAAGTCAACAAGACGGTAGTGCTGCTTATGACCGCCACCAACGTGACGAGTCGTGATGTGACCGTTGTTGTTACGACCACCAGTACGTTTTTTAGCTTCAACCAACGGAGCATATGGAGCGCCTTTGTGAAGGTGGTCATGAACCACTTTCTCAACAAAGCGACGTCCTGGAGACGTTGGCTTACATTTTTGAATCGGCATAATTTTCGTCCTTATTCCGCTGCGCTTTCAGCGGTATCGCCCAAGTCAGCCATTTCTACATCTTGGCCAGCTTTCAGGGTGACGTATGCTTTTTTAACATCAGAACGACGTCCTAATGTTTTACCAAAGCGCTTAGACTTACCTTTAGTGATAGTCGTGTTTACTTTAACCACTTCTACACCAAAGAGTTGTTCAACTGCTTTTTTGATTTCAAGCTTATTTGCATCAAGTGCAACTTTGAATACTTGAACACCAGCAGTCTCACCTAAAACTTGTGCTTTTTCTGAGAATACAGGTCCTTGGAGGACTTGATAGATACGTTCGTTGTTCATCCGAGTTCTACCTCAATTTTCTTAGCAGCAGCAACAGACATAACAACTTTATCGAACGCGATCAAGCTCACAGGATCGATTGCAGTAGCATCAACCACATCAACGTGTGGAATGTTGCGAGCTGCGAGATATAGATTCTCATCTACAGCATCAGTAACGATCAATGCGCGAGTTGCATTCAAGTCGTTAAGTTTTGCAAGCAATTCTTTAGTTTTTGGAGCTGCAACAGCAATCTCTTCAACTAATACAAGACGATCTTGGCGAACAAGTTCAGCTAAGATACATTGCATTGCACCGCGGTACATTTTGCGGTTAACTTTTTGAGACCAATCTTGTGGACGAGCGGCAAAAGTTTTACCACCACCAACCCAGATTGGGCTACGAATAGAACCAGCACGAGCGCGACCAGTACCTTTTTGACGGAATGGCTTTTTACCACCGCCAGATACGTCAGCACGTGATTTCTGAGCTTTCGAACCTTGACGACCACCAGCTAAGTAAGCTGTAACAACTTGGTGTACAAGAGCTTCGTTAAATTCACGACCGAAAGCAACTTCAGACAATTCAACAGCAGAGCCGGAAACAGTTTTTAAATTCACGTTATTTCCCCTCAGGCCTTAATCGTAGGACGAACGGTAACGTCACCACCGGTAGCACCAGGAACCGCACCTTTAACTACTAGAACTGAACGTTCAGCGTCAATAGCAACGATCTCAAGACCCTGAGTAGTTACGCGTTCAGCACCTAAATGGCCAGCCATTTTTTTGCCTTTGAATACGCGACCAGGTGTCTGGTTTTGACCAGTAGAACCTAAAACACGGTGAGAAACCGAGTTACCATGAGTAGCATCTTGGGTACGGAAGTTCCAACGCTTAACACCACCTTGGAAACCTTTACCTTTAGACGTACCAGTAACGTCAACGATTTGACCAACTGTGAATAGATCAACAGTTAGAACACCACCAACTTCACGACCTTCAAGATCAGCTTCTGTAGCGCGGAATTCTTGAACTAGACGACCAGCAGCAACACCAGCTTTCGCAAAGTGACCTTTCTGAGCGTTAGTTACGCGAGATTCGCGACGTTCACCAGTAGTGATTTGAATCGCTTGATAACCATCAGTTTCAAGCGTTTTGATTTGAGTGATGCGGTTAGGATCAACCTCAATCACTGTTACAGGTACAGAAACACCAGCATCTGTAAAGATACGGGTCATACCGCACTTGCGACCGACTAAACCAATAGCCATGTGCATAACCTCTAAAAAAGCGGCCTAATTAACTTTAAAAGCGTTAATTAACCGAAAGCCTTAACCCAAAGCGATCTGAACATCAACACCAGCAGCAAGATCTAACTTCATCAATGCATCAACAGTTTTATCTGTAGGTTGAACGATGTCGATCAAACGCTTGTAAGTGCGGATCTCGTATTGGTCACGCGCATCTTTGTTAACGTGTGGTGATGTTAAAACGTTAAAACGTTCGATGCGAGTTGGCATCGGAATTGGACCGCAAACTTGTGCGCCAGTACGTTTTGCTGTTTCTACGATCTCTTGAGCAGATTGATCAATTAAACGGTGATCAAAAGACTTAAGACGGATACGAATTCTCTGGTTAGACATACCAGTTAACTCCAAGCCAAATATATAAAGAATCACCCTTGACGCATCTCACCTACTGGTAAGTGTCAAAGGCAGTGAAAATCACTAAGGTCATGATCGATGCCACGACTGTCACGATATTAACTACTTTATTCGTAGTTAACCCCTTTCATTAAAGGGTCACTTATTATAGCGATTGTTTAACGCTTAAGCAAATCCATTTTACTTCTTTTGCTCTTTTTTTCATTTTTCTTCCATTTTCAATTGTTTGTTATTTGATCATTACGCGGTTTTCTGCATAACGTATTCAATTGCTTGATTGAGCAACTGATTGCCCTGCAAAAATTGCGTCTTGGCTGACCGTTTTAACTCGCTTTCTGTCTGTACATGCGTCCCTGAAAATAAAGCCAGCTCTTCATCATTTTCTAAAAATAAACTTAATGTTTCGGGAGTAATTTCAGGATGAAACTGGAACCCCAGTACATTTTTACCGATCTGATACATTTGATTTCGGCACACATCATTTTCTGCCAGATGAATCGCCCCCTTCGGAATCTCGAATGTCTCACTATGCCACTGCATGACATTAAAATATTCAGGCAAGGCAAAGCAGTCTTGAGGGACATGTTGTACTTTTCTTACCGTAGTCCACCCCAGTTCCTGTATAGCATTTTTACTCACCGCTGCACCCAAGGCATTGGCAATTAACTGCCCTCCTAGGCACAAGCCTATGGCTGGCTTCCCTAAAGCCAGATAACGCCTGAGCCAACGCTTTTCAATTTTTAACCACGGATAATTGGCCTCATCATTCACACTCATGGTACCACCCATAATGATCAGCAGATCAACGTCTTCGACCTGTGGCAAGGCCTCTATTTCCAAAGGCAGTTCGATGGGTAAGGCAAAAAATTCTGTGGCTGTAATCTGTGCCTGATGTGCTTTTAAATAATCATAACAACTACCGAACCCTTCACCAGCAATATGCTGAAAATAATGTACTTTTAAATGCGACTTCATGCGCTGTAACCTATTGTTGTAGCTTTCTTATGATTTAGCAAAATTGAAGCCAACTTTGCATTTGATACTCTCTTTTTACAGTTCTTACCAATTCTGTAGCGAAAATCCACATATTCTCTTAATCTAGGCTGCATCGTACGCTTTTAATGAGTCCTATTTTGAACAAGAAACCTCAAACCGCACTGATTCATGCACCAAGAAAAGCACCGCAATATATTTCTACTGTTCAACCTCCCCTGTTTCGTGCATCCACCATTATCTTTGAAGATACCAGTGCCCTATTTGATCGCCATTGGACCGATCCCTATGACTATAGTTATGGCACACATGGTACCCCCACCACGTTTACTCTAGCCGACCAGATTGCACAGATTGAAGGCGGTGAATATTGCCTGTTGGCGCCAAGTGGTCTTTCTGCGATTAATTTAGTGAATTCTGCCTTACTGGCACATGGGGACGAAGTTTGGGTTCCAGACAATGTCTACGGTCCAAACATGGAACATCTGCGTAATTTGGAAAAACGCTATGGCATACAGGTTCAAGTCTATAATCCTATTGACAGTGCTAGCTTTAACCCCTCCGACAAAGCCAAGCTACTTTGGTTAGAGGCCGCAGGTTCAGTCACCTTAGAGTTTCCCGATTTGGTTGGATTAGTACAAAAAGCTCAAGCACATCATATTATGACCGTGCTGGATAATACTTGGGGTGCAGGCTTAGCCTTCAATCCCTTTGATTTTTCCGAGCAGCATTTGTCTGTAGATATCAGTGTGCATGCTCTCACCAAATACCCAAGTGGTGGTGGCGACATCCTGATGGGTTCTGTAGTGACCCGAGATCTGCATCTGCACCATAAATTATTCCGTATGCATGCCATTCAAGGCATTGCGGTCTCAGGGGATGATACTGCACAAATTCAGCGGAGCTTGGCACATATGGCTCTGCGCTATGAACAGCAATCACAGTCCGCCTTAAAAGTGCTGCAATGGTTAAAGCAACAGCCTCAATTTAGCCAAGTATTACACCCGAGCGACCCCGATGCAGCAGGACATACATACTGGAAACAAGTCTGCACAACAGGAAAAAGCGCTGGTTTGGTCAGTGTCATTTTTAAACCTGAATATGACCTGCAAGCTGTGCGTCAATTCTGTGATCAACTGTCATTATTTAAACTGGGTTTTAGCTGGGGCGGCCCTATTAGTTTGGTGATGCTGTATGAGCTGAATCATATGCGTTCACTGCAGACTACACATTTACAACAAGGTTTATTGGTCCGTTTTTGCATAGGACTAGAACATGCAGACGATTTAGTCCAAGATATTCAGAACGCATTAAAACAGCTCGAATAAATTATAACAGGTGAAAAATGAGTACCCCGATTGTCGTTGCTAAAAAAACCACAGATACGACTCAAGATATTGTTTTATTGCCACAGTTTGCCAATCGACACGGCTTAATTGCAGGTGCCACAGGTACAGGTAAAACTGTGACACTCAAAGTCCTCGCTGAAAGTTTTTCACGCATTGGAGTACCCGTTTTTTTAGCCGATGCTAAAGGTGATGTCTCCAGTCTAGCGCAGGCTGGAAGCAGCAGCCCTAAGTTTGATGAGCGCCTTAAAAGTTTGGGCATCGACGCGATTCCTTTTGCAGCCTCACCTGTGGTGTTTTGGGATTTGTTCGGTGAACAAGGTCATCCTATTCGCAGCACCATTTCCGAAATCGGTCCGCTCTTATTGGCGCGCATGCTAAATCTGAACGATACACAAGAAGGCGTACTGGCTGCAGTATTTCGTATTGCTGACGATCAAGGCCTGCTGCTAATTGACGTTAAAGATTTAAAAACCATGCTGAGCTATGTCAGTGAACATGCGGCAGAATTTAAAGCCGAATATGGCAATCTTTCCCCTGCCAGTTTAGGCGCAATTCAGCGCAATTTACTGGCTTTGGCTGATCAAGGGGGTGATCAGTTCTTTGGTGAACCGAGCTTAAATATCCTCGACTTTATTCAAACCGATTCTGAAGGTCGCGGCTACATTAACCTACTGGCTGCCGATAAACTGATGAATACCCCCAAATTGTACGCCAGCTTTTTGCTGTGGATGTTGTCTGAATTGTTTGAACAATTGCCAGAAGTGGGCGATATGGACAAACCGAAACTGGTGTTCTTCTTTGATGAAGCTCACCTTTTGTTTGACAATGCCAGTGCAGCCTTACAAGAAAAAATTGAGCAAGTGGTGCGACTCATTCGCTCTAAAGGAGTGGGCATTTATTTTGTAACTCAGAGCCCCCTCGACTTACCAGAAAGCGTTCTGGGTCAACTGGGTAATCGTGTACAACATGCCTTACGCGCCTTTACCCCTAAAGACCAGAAGGCGGTAAAAACTGCTGCTGCAACTTTTCGCGCCAACCCTCACTTTGATGTTGAACAAGCCATTACTGAACTCGGAGTCGGTGAGGCACTGATTAGCTGCCTTGATGCACAAGGCATCCCACAAATGGTAGAACGTGGTTGGGTCATGCCGCCCTACTCAGCTTTCCATCCAATTTCTGCTGAGTTACGGCAATCTGTCATCGCGCAAAGTATCGTTGCGGGTGTGTATGAACAGCGTATAGACCGCGAGAGTGCCTATGAACGCTTACAGCAAAAAGTCGCCGACCGCCAACAACAAGCGATCCAAGCCGAACAAGATCAGCAACGCAAAAAAGAACAAGAGGCTATAGCCAAACAACAAGCTCGTGAACAGGAACGCCTAGCCAAAGAGCAACAAAAAGAAGCTGAACGTCTAGCAAAACAACGCGAAAAACTCATCCAAGATACCGTTGGCACTTTTGCCAAAAGTGCTGCACGCAGTTTAGGAGGATCTACCGGTCAAAAAATTGTCCGTGGCTTATTGGGTTCTTTATTTGGCGGGAAATAACCTGTTCTAGTAGTTAATACTGGCGTAACACCATCAGATTCGAAAGCCCTATTAACAACTACAGTCACTGCTCATCCATGCACAATGGTCTTGCCTCGATACAGCATCAATCTATAAGCAACTACATTGATCGTATTGACTTTGCATAATCCTATTTTTATTCCATAAAAAAAATAGGGTTTTGTGTTAAAAATAGATTGCAATTAAAAAACTAAAAATGTATTTTAAATACATCTTATAAATAACAGCCAAGTGAGATCTCGATATGACTCCGCAGCAAATAGAACTCGTAAAAGCAACTGTCCCTGTCCTACGTGAAAACGGTGTCGCATTAACCAGTTATTTTTATAACCGTATGTTAGGCAACAATCCTGACTTAAAAGAAACTTTTAATATGGGGCATCAACGTAGTGGTGCTCAGGCTCAGGCATTGGCTGGTGCAGTATTGGCATATGCAGAAAATATCGAAGACCCTTCTGTACTCCTACCGGTGGTTGAGTTAATCGCGCATAAGCATGTCAGCCTCAACATTCAGGCACCGGACTACAGTATTGTCGGTGAGAACTTACTGCACTCGATTAGCGAAGTGCTCAATATTTCAATGGAAGATCCATTAATTGGAGCTTGGGCGGCTGCGTATGGTCAACTGGCAGATTTGTTTATTAGCACTGAAAAGGCAATCTACGATCAACACCAACAAACCCAGGGCAGCTGGTTAGGGTGGCGCAACTTTAAAATCGCGAAAAAAGTGGTTGAAAGTGATGAAATTACCTCTATCTACTTCGCCCCTGTAGACGGCGGTGCTTTACCGCAATATGAAGCAGGACAATATATTTCCGTACGTGTATTTGTGCCTGAGCTGGGCTTAAAACAACCCCGTCAATACACGCTGTCTACCAGCCCACAGCAAGACTATCTTCGTATTTCGGTCAAGCGTGAAGCGGGCAATGGTGCTGACATTGCTGAGGGCTGGGTATCGAATACCTTACATGGTTTAGATGTAGGTGCAGAAGTCGAAATTTCAGCACCAACGGGTAACTTCTACTTAATTGATAGCAAGAAACGTAATGTATTTATTAGCGGTGGTGTAGGCTTAACCCCAATGATTGCCATGCTGAATCAATTGGTGACTGAAGATGTGCCACAACCGGTAACTTTCTTGCATGCTTGTCGTAACAAACACGTACATGCCATGAAACAACATTTGAAAGATGTTGCAGACAAGTATCCACGAATTACCTTGTTTACCGCATATGAATTCCCTGAAGCGGACGATGTCTTGGGAGAACATTACGATGCAGCAGGACGCCTTGATTTAGCCACGGTTGACGCCGCATTACTTCCAAGCAATGCAGATTACTACCTCTGTGGTCCTATGCCATTTATGGCGGAACAACACAAAGCGCTTGTGGCTCGCGGGATTAAACCTGAACAAATTCATAGTGAAGCATTTGGTACAGGCGGAGTTCGTCTCTAAGCCATCTATCGCATGCGTACCTTATAAGGCTAGTCTATGTTAGACTAGCCTTATCTATTCATCTCAAAAAAAGATGAGCACAATCATGCAGCTAAATAAATTTACCGATTATGCCCTGCGCATTCTGATGTATATTTCGCGTCCGAGAGACAGTGCCTATACCATTGCGGAAATTGCCGCCGACCTCAAAGTATCACAAAACCATTTGGTCAAAATTGTGCACTTTATGGGTAAACAAAACTGGTTAATCACCACACGTGGCAAAGGCGGTGGCATTCGCCTGAACCCCGATGCAGTTCATCTTAAAGTTGGTGAAGCTGTCAGAACCCTACAAGGTGAAAATCCTATTGTTGAGTGCAACAACCCACCTTGTGTACTCAGAAGCAATTGTGGTCTTAAAAGTATTCTAGATCAGGCACTAGAACAGTTTTATCAGCACTTAAACCAATACACCTTAGGTGAAGTGCTGGAACGCTCCAATGCCAAAACCAACAAGAGCATCAATAGCGGCATTGAACTCCTGAATTTGTAAGACTTTACTCCCATGAGAGGAAAATTCGCGTGTGTGGTCGACTTCCTTTATACTAGGCACTTGAAAAACAGTGAATGAAGTTGAGCTATGCATCACAGCAGAGGAAAATCAAAAAACAGTAAAACCGCGCAAGCGCCCAAGCAGAAGATCAGCTATGAAAAAAAGATGGATCCTGCGATTACTGAATATGCTGTACGCGCACTCAACTGGCTCCGTAAAGCCGAATTTTTAATGAGTGCCCCAAAACTCAATCTGTGTGTGGAAGACACGGGCTACGAAATTGCCTTTGCAGGTCGTTCCAATGCCGGTAAATCCAGTGCGATTAATGCCCTAACCAACCAAAAACAGCTGGCACGTGCGTCCAAGAAACCTGGTCGCACCCAGATGATTAACTTTTTCAGTTTAGGCAATCCTGATCAACGCTTGGTTGATTTACCGGGTTATGGTTATGCCGCTGTACCCGAAGCCATGAAAATTGTCTGGCAGAAAGAACTCGAAAATTATTTAATTCATCGTAAAAGTTTACAGGGTCTGGTGTTATTGATGGATATCCGCCATCCCTTACAACACTTTGACGTTATGATGCTGGAATGGGCCTACTCACGTAAATTGTTTGTCCATGTGCTATTGACCAAATCGGATAAAATGAACCGTGGGCCTGCCAACAAAGCCTTATTAGAAGTCAAACAGCAATTGAAAAAAATGAAGCTCGACTTCTCGATTCAATTGTTCTCGTCTTTAAACAAGCAAGGCCTAGAAGAACTTGCCAGTATCATGGGTGGACGTTTGAATTTCACCCTAGAACAATCAGTAGAGTTTGATCTTGCCCTGATTCCTGAAGCCGAAGCGGATAACGCTCTAGACGATGAGCAAGATCAGGCGTTTGAAGATGCCGAGCATGCAACATTTGCTGCTGAAGAAGTTAGCGCAGATGAATCAGCGCAAACACCTCAACAGGATTAAGCTCGATTAAACACCGTCTATTCATCATGAATTGACATTGAAATGTCCCGCATTGCTAATCACATTGCGGGACATTTTTTTCATACTGCCTTGACGCATGAAAAAATGCTGAGGACAGCATAATGAAACACTTACAACGACTAAAAAAATCAAAAATGGCTTCTTCGATTGCCTACCGCATTCAACCACGCAAAGTGAAGTTTGAATGGCTCAACACCCCGATTGACTGGATACCTAAACAGCCTTTTGTCAGTTATTTTATTAATGAAATTAATATGATCCTACCGGCGGGTGAGTTTTGGTTTTGCCGACTCTACAATAAAGTCCTACCGCAAATTCAAGATGAAAAACTCAAACACGATGTACAAGCTTTTATTCGCCAAGAAGCCATGCATGCACAAGCACATAATTCTGCCAACAAAGAGTATTTAAGCGAACGCCAAATTGACATTCAACGCAATCTGAAACTGATGGATTTCCTGTTTGGAAAATTACTGGCCGACCAACCCCTAGGTTTATCCATTCCAAAACCATTACAACATCAGTGGGATTTGTTCCGATTGGGGGTTGTGGCCACGGTAGAACACATGACCTGTGTTTTGGGTCAATATGCGCTTTACAATACCGAGTGGCAAAAGCATGGTGCCGACCCTGCAATGCTCGACTTAGTGAAATGGCATGGTGCTGAAGAAATCGAGCATCGTACTGTAGCATTTGATTTATATCGCCATTTAGGTGGTGGTTATTTGGCGCGTTATTATCTCAGTGTTCTGGTAATTATTGTCGTACTGGGGTTATGGGTCGATGGTGCAGCACACCTCATGCGACAAGATCCACGCTTCCAATCCATACGCCCTGCTGTTTATAAGCCTTGGATCTGGCGCGAGTGGTACAGGATCTCACAACAAAATAACCGCTTACTGCCCAATCCATTATGGCTGATTTCACAACAATTGGGCTATCTCATGCCTTGGTATGATCCGGTGCATGAAGCCAAAACGGAAGATGCGATTGCCTATTTAAATCAGTCCCCCGCGGCACTACGTGCCATACTTAAAGTCGCTTAACCACCATGAAGCTCGCAATCCAACAAAAAGCAGGCTGAATTCACCTGCTTTTTTACTCATGCAAAAAGCCACTTTTCACATGAGTTCGCCCCTATGCATCCTCATCTCAGTGTATTGACCCTTGCGGTTCTCAACCTTCAAACATCGCTGGATTTTTACTGCCAAGGACTGGGCTTTAAAAGTAAAGGCATTATTGGACAAGAATATGAAAATGGAGCGGTTGCTTTTATTGAACTGCAATCTGGTTTAAAACTGGCGCTGCGGCCTCAGCAGAGTTTAAGCCTAGACTCAGACCTACCCCCCCTCTGTCCGACTGAATCTTCACAGGGGCATCATCTCTGTTCAGCGGCAGAAGTCGATGCCATTATGTCCCTACACAGAGGTGCCACAACGCCCAAAGCCAGACAAAGCAGTTTATACAGTGGATATACAGCTTATTTTTAAGACACTGAATGCATCACTGGGAGAGGGTCTAGAATCCATGTTGGAATACAGTTTAACTGGTCGATTCAACTTTCGAATCTTGAGTATAACGATCCACCACCACACTAATCATCATATCGCCTTGTACATTCACCACAGTGCGCACCGTATCAAGCAAACGATCAATCGGCAGTAAAATCGCAATCGCTTCAGCAGGCAAGCCCACCGATTGCAGCACCATAATCATGGTGACCATGCCAGCACTGGGAATCCCAGGTGCACCTAGAGAAGCAATCATAGCGGTTAAACACACAATAACTTGCTGCCCCAGACTTAAATCTAGCCCCATTAAATTTGCAACAAATAAGGCCGCAGCCGCTTCATACAATGCTGTGCCATCCATATTCAACTGTGTCCCTAAGGGAATGACAAAACCAGCGGTTGCAGGATGTACTTTCAGATTTTCCTGCGCACACTTGAGCGACAAAGGCATGGTGGCAGAACTGGAACTGGTCGCAAATGCGGTAATCAACGCAGCTCGCGTACCTTTAAAGAAAGTTACAGGGTCCATCTTGCCAAAAATCCATAACAGTAACGGCAGAACCACAGCACCATGGAAAATGGTGGTTCCGGTCACCACCACTGCAAATTCAGCCAGACGGCTCAATACAGAAAGGTCTTCCGTGGCAATCAGCTTGGCTAACAAGGCAAAAATTCCCAGTGGTGCCAGTTTCATAACCCAACGAATCATCAACATCATGATTTCAAAGAACTGTCCTGCAAGCTGACGTACCGCTTTAAAACGCTCTCCCCCATGGACCAAGGCCACCCCTATCAACAAGGCAAAAACCACCACTGCCAATACATTGCCCTCAGCAAAAGCTTTAAACGGGTTGATCAGTGTATTTTGAATAAAATTGGTGAAAAAAGAGGATGGTGTAAGGGTATCAGGCGTTTGATAGCTATTGATCGCATCCTGAAACAGTGCAATATCCACGCCTTGCCCGACATCGAATAAATGCGCACAGCCTATGCCCAAAATTAACGCCAAGGTGGTGGTGGTAACACAACAGGCTAAGGTAATTTTCCAGACACGCCCCAACTGCCCGCCCGCTTGCAAATTGGACACCCCCACGACAATCGAACTAAAAATTAATGGGATCAGCAGCATTTTAAGCAGACCAATAAAAATGCTGCTCATGATGCCGAGGGCATAAAGACTGTTATCAAAAAAACCACTATTGGGAAATAAACTCAGTAAAAAACCACAGGCAATCCCCATAATTGCAGCAATCAAGATTTGGGTATTCAGGCTCATATCTGGCGTAATTTTATCTTTTAAAGTCACACCACTATGGCATATCTTCAATACAAAAATCGACTGATATTGTCCCGAATATGTTGCGGTGATTTGGATTTAGGCCATAAAAAAAGCCTCATTCAATAGAGGCTTTTAAGGTCGGTGATTTATTGCGTTTCAATTTCTCTGAGCCGAATCAAACCTTCTTGGGTGGTACTACACACCAACTCGCCATTTTGCCACATACGCCCAAAATTCAGTCCACGGGAATTCGCACTCACCGTAGCATCCATGTCATACAGCATCCAGTCATCAACCCGGAAAGGTTTATGGAAATACATGGCATGGTCAATACTGGCACACTGCAAACTTGGTGATAACCAGCTCAAACCATGTGGACGTAATGCCGTGGTCATTAAAGTAAAATCCGAATAAAAGGCAGCAATCGCCTGATGCAGTGAAACCTCATCCACATCGGGCGTTATGCGGTCATGGGTACGAATATAGTGGGCATAAGACGGCGCAGCAGGCTGCGGCTGATAGGGATTGGCTGGATCAATCGGGCGAATCTCGACATGACGGTCGCGCATAAAGCTGGCACGCACATTTTCCGGCACAAATTCCACCATCATTTTTTTCAGTTCCGCTTCCGATTTCACCTGCATCGGTGCTGGATAGTCAGGCTCCTGAATTTGGTAATTCAATCCTTCTTCTGGCTGTGCAAAAGACACCATGGCCGTGAAAATGGTACGTCCATGCTGAATGGCGTGGACTTGTCGGCTGACAAAACTCTTGCCATCTCTTAAACGATCCACTTTATAAATAATGGGCGCATTCACATCGCCTCCAAATAAAAAATAAGCATGCAAGGAATGCGCTGGACGATCCGCTGTATACGATGCGGCACGTAAGGCCTGCCCCAAAACTTGCCCACCAAAAACACGCTTACCCACTAAATTACGGCTTTGCCCCCGAAAAATATTCTCTTCAATTTTTTCAAGGCTAAGGAGTTCAACCAACTCTTGAGTTAAGGCATTCATAGGAGACCCGCTTTAAATTTTATACACACCGGTAAAAACGGTGTTGATTAGAAAGACGATAGTGTATTCACTCTAAACCTATATTACATAAATCTTGACCAATCCCCTAGAGATTAATTGACCGAGCTGTCACTGTAATTTTCAAATTTTATTGCTAAAAATATGTGGTTTAACGCTAGAATCTTGGCATAAGTAGTAAATTTGTCAGAAAATGACATCTCGTTTTTGATTACAATTACGCAGAATCATTTCCCCTTCGCATTTTGGGGCTTCGTACCGTATTAGGAGTGTTTATGTCCAAGCGTGGCTTTGGTCAAATGTATCGTCAGCTTTCCAGCAAGCTACTAGACCTTGTGGTAACCCCTCATATTTTGGGTGAAGTACCCAGCAACCCGACAACTCCTAATCGCAGTGAAGACGCCCATGTTGCAAACAGCGCAACACAAAAAGTGGTGTGCTATGTATTACAAAACTATTCGCGTAGTAATGCCTTGGTGGTCGATGGTGAAACCCGCCGTTTAAAGCTGCCTGCTGCTTTAGATTCGCTGCTGATTGGTGAACATAAAGAAAAAGCTTCGATTTTGTTTTTACAACATCATGACGAGCAAAACCTTCTCAATCCACCACCCAACACATTTCCACCGCGTCTATTACGTTTAATCGACTTGCTGGAACAGCATCCTGAACTCGATATTGAACTGGTGCCTGTGACGGTGCTGTGGGGACGCTCACCCGACAAAGAAGATTCTTGGTTTAAGCTGTTGTTTACCGACACATGGGCCACCCCAAGCCGCGTTAAACAGATGGTGAATATTGGTTTACATGGGCGTGAATCTTATCTGGAATTCCACGAAGCGCAATCCCTACGTGACTTGATCCAGTACGCGAAAACCACCCATCCAAATTTATCGCCTGCGACCTATATTATTAGCAGTCTAAATAACTATCTGGATGCCCAGCGCGAAGTAGTGCTCGGTCCTGACTTGTCAGACCGCCGTAATGTCATGCATAGCCTGATTAAGGCACAAGATGTGCAAGATGCAATTCGTCGTGAAAGTATCCGTAGCAAAATTAGCATGCTGGAAGCGGAACGTCGTGCGATTGGCTATTTAAATGAAATCGTATCGGACTATTCTTCTTCTGCGGTACGCTTTGCCGACATGGCACTGACTCGCTTATGGACCCAGCTCTATGACGGCGTGGAAGTACATAACTTCAGTACCGTGCGTGAACTGGCAAAAGAATACGAAATTATTTACACCCCATGTCACCGTAGTCATATCGACTATCTGTTGCTGTCTTATGTGATTTATAAACGTGGTTTGATGGTGCCGTACATTGCGGCAGGTGATAACCTGAACATGCCATTTGTGGGGCAATTACTGCGTGGTGGTGGTGCCTTCTTCATTCGCCGTACTTTCCGTGGCAATGGTTTATATACCACGGTATTTAAAGAATATTTATACAGCATTTTATCTCGCAACACGCCTTTGGAATACTTCATTGAAGGTGGGCGTTCGCGTACGGGCCGCTTATTACCTGCAAAAACAGGTATGCTGGCTATGACCGTACATAGTCACTTGCGTGGCCGTGCCAAGCCGATTGTGTTTGTGCCGACCTATATTGGTTATGAGCGCCTCATGGAAGGCTCAACCTACGTTGGCGAAATGCAAGGCAAACCGAAAGAAGCAGAATCCGTGTTGGGGATTTTAAAAACCTTACGCAAAATTGAACGCATCTTCGGTAAAGTGCATGTCAATTTCGGTGAACCTGTATTCTTGGATGACAAGCTGAAAGCCTTCGGTGCGGACCAGATTCGCATTGAAAAGAATGACGATCCAATTCCAAATGAAGTGTCCGATGCAGTGAACAGTGCCGCGCATACCATTTTGGAAAACATCAACCGTGCCGTAGTCATTAACCCAGTGTCGTTGCTGTCGCTGATTTTGTTGGCAACACCAAAACATACCTTGGATGAAGAGCTGTGCATTAAACAGTTAGATGCTTACCGCAACTTGCTGACTGCACTGCCTTATGACGAGCGTACACAAGTTACACCGCTCTCTGGCAAAGAAATTATTGCCTATGGCTTGAAACTGAAACTGATTAAACGTGTGCAGCATGTGCTGGGTGACATCATTGCCATTGAAGACAATCAGGCCGTATTACTTACCTATTTCCGCAACAACATTGTGCATGCCTTTGTGTTGCCATCATTAATTGCGGCATTGGTCGAACACAATGGCACCATCAAGCGTCATGATTTATGTAATGTGATTCGCACGCTTTATCCTTTCTTGAAAGCTGAACTGTTCCTGAAATGGGATGATGAAGGTCTGAAAGCGCAAATTGCGGCTTATACTGATGCCTTGATTCAAGCCAAATTAATCAGTGAAGATGCAGAAGGACATTTAATTTCTCCTGCGCCAAATAGTGAAGATCACAACCAGCTACTGGTGCTGGCAGGTCCTGTCATGCAGAGCCTTGAACGTTACTACTTAACTTTGGCACTCATTACACAACGTGGTTCTGGCAATATCTCAACGCGCCAAGTAGAAGAGTTGAGCCACTTGGTGGGTCAACGCTTGTCGGTCTTATATGAATTCAATTCGCCTGAATTCTTTGATAAAGCCCTGTTCCAAGGATTTATCCGTGTTCTGACCCAGCAAGGTTATATTGCAACCAATGCCGAGGGTTCGATTGTGTTTGATCGCAACTTTAGCAATATTGCTGAAAACGCCAATTTGGTGCTGGATGATGTGACTTTACAAATGTTGCAGCACATCACTACCTTTAGCGATGAAGAGCTAAAACAGGTGTTAGATGCAGTTGCCGCACAACAAGCGAAACGTCGTTTGAAGCGTAAGAAGAAGTAATTTTTTAAAAAGCATAGGTATCTACAATTGGTAGATACCTATGCTGTATAGATAACAATAAAATTTGAATCGATTTTTGAATAATCATCATTATGTTAAATGGCATATTGTTTAATAGGAAATTTAAAAATATTGATAATAAATCTATTACCTAAAAGATAAATTTTCCTTTATATATGCAGAATTTTTGTCATTATTAATGATTAATCTATCAGTATAAATTTCTTGCATTACTTTGATTAATTGGTGTTTTTCTTCTCCCTTTAATGGAAGTTCATTTGGATCTAAAACTATTTCACCAGCTAAAGTCATATTGAAATGTAATTTTTAAATCTTCTTTCATACTCTTGTATGATAAAAAAGTATAATACTGCCCTATTGAAAATCTCATTTTTCCAAAATCGGTTTTGATAGGTAAACCACCATAAAAATTTATAATTTGGGTAGCTACTTGCATACATTTTTCTGATGAAATATTTCCATTATACTCATTAATCGAGATATTCATTAAAACATCACTTATTTCATTTATATCACCAAGATTTTCTATAATTTCATATAGTTGATCAGCGATATGCACTATGTTTTGATTAGAAAAAAAAGGGGAAGGATTCCAAACATGTCTAAGTAATGTTTGAATCTTTTGTGTGTGATACATATTAAAAATTTCTCAAAAAATATTATACGGAGGATTCCTCTCTCAAAACAAGGGCTTTAATTTTTACGGCTTTTTCAAAATGATCTAATTTATGTTGCATGATCCACCAAGTTGCGGCTTCCATTAAAAGTTCAGGATTATCATTCTTATTTTTAAAAAAGGCATAGAAAGATAAACCCACGCTATCTCCCTTTTTTTGAATTTTCTCATTACATCCACTGATAAATAGTTCTCTTAGCTCTTTTCTCATATTTTTAACTTTTCCTAAAATTAGCATAAAAATTTACCAGAATGCCTTTTACATTACTTTTCACATTCAACGAACATTTTCCAAAAATTTCATTCAACAAATTACAAAATATTCTTCACTGACTCTTTACCAACAACGCTAAATAATCCTGAAAACAATCTGGATGCTGTAATTCAAAATCCAACTGTTGCATATTCGAAGCATAAATCTGTTTGCCTGAAAGCTGCTCACTCTCTAAGGTCAACTCAGGTAAACCGAGTTGCTGCTGAAACCATTGAATAATTTCATGCAAAGGAATCGGCTGATTATTACTCACAATATAGGAACGTTTTGGATGTTCCACGTGAATCAAATGCGCTAAAAATCGAGCTAAATCCTCAATGTGAATACGATTACTATAATGGATCTTCGGATATGTTGTGGTCTGCTGTGCCAGTTTTATCATCCGCGCCACCGAAGCTCCGTAAATGCCTGTTGGTCGAATAATAATACTTTGTTCAGGATAGGCGGCTTGCCACAGTAACTCCATCTGACGCAGAATTTCGCCTTGTGCATCCACAGGTTTTGGCTCAGTGTTATCATCAATGCGCTGCCCTGCCTGTTCTCCATAAACCCGGGTTGAAGACACAACAATGACTTTCTGGACGGGATGATTTTTCAAAGCCTCAAGCATGGTTGGAATCGCATCGACATAGGTCTGCTGGTAGCCTTGAACATCACTGGAGTCTGGTGAAAGCAATACATAAACCACATCTACAGGTGCAAGCAGGCTCAAATCTAGCTGGTGAATATCTTGTATCAGATGCGTGGCAAAATCCTGCGGTTTGGCAGAACGACTAATTGTGGTAATTTGGTGGCCTTGTTGAAATAATTGTTTAGCTACCCGTTGAGATGTTTTACCATAACCTATAAATAAAATATGCATTTAGCACCTAATGACGCACTTTAGTTGAGGGGACATGGCTGCAGTCCAGCAATTGCAAGGGGTTGGAAGCGCCTCTGCTGCTTTACTTGAAAAACTCAATATTTTCACCACAGATGATTTACTGTTTCATCTGCCACGTGACTATGAAGATCGTAGCACGATCATTGCCATGAACCAATTAGAGGTTGGGCGGAGCTACCTGCTTGAAGGCACGGTGAAATCGGTCGACTTCCCTCCTGGCAAGCGTAAGTCGATGGCGATTTTACTGGATGATGAGCTCGGTAAGGTAACCTTACGTTTTTATCACATCTACAAGGCTTTGACCGATCGGGGCAAAGTCGGCAATCGTTTACGCGTCTTTGGTGAAGTGCGTGTCGGTGCACGTGGTTTAGAAATGTATCATCCTGAAATTCAGCTGATTACCGAACACACCCCGCTACCGAAAACCCAACTCACCGCCATATACCCTGCGACCGATGGACTCACTCAACCCAAACTGCGTGAATATGTCAAACAAGCCTTAAAACAGCACAGTGATGATTTACCCGAGTTATTGCCGCAGAAATTCACCAATGGCTATAATCTCCAGCAAGCCTTGCACTATATTCATGAACCGCCTGTCGATGCCAATATGCTGCAACTGAGCCAAGGCTCACACCCAGCGCAGCAACGCCTGATTTTTGAAGAGCTGGTGGCACATCAAGTTAGTCTGCTGACCCGTCGCGCCTATATTCAGCAAATTGCCGCGCCCTCTTTTGCCAGCAGTAAAACCCTCGCCAAACAGTTATTGGCAGGTCTGCCCTTTAAAATGACCGCAGCCCAGAAGCGCGTATCAAAAGAAATCTCTGATGATTTAAAGCAGAACAAACCGATGCTTCGTTTGGTTCAGGGCGATGTTGGGGCAGGTAAAACCTTGGTGGCAGGTATTGCAGCCTGTCACGCCTTAGAGGAAGGCTGGCAAGTGGCCCTGATGGCACCAACCGAAATTCTGGCAGAACAGCATTATTTGAATTTTAAACGCTGGTTTGAACCACTCGGACTGAACGTGGCATGGCTCTCAGGCAAGCAAAAAGGCAAAGCCCGTGCATTGGCAGAGCAACAGATCCAACAAGGCACAGCGCAACTGGTGATTGGTACACACGCACTATTTCAAGACAGTGTGGCCTTTCATAAACTCGGTTTGGTGATTATTGATGAACAGCACCGCTTTGGGGTTGATCAACGTCTCGCGCTCAGAAATAAAGGTGCACAGCAGACCACACCGCACCAGTTGGTGATGACCGCCACCCCGATTCCACGGACTCTGGCCATGTCGGCCTATGGTGACTTAGATACATCCATCATTGATGAGTTGCCTCCAGGTCGAACCCCGATTCAAACTGTGACCATTCCACTCGATCGACGTGAAGAAGTCCTGCAACGCATTGCGACCAATTGTGCTGAAGGCAAACAGGCCTATTGGGTCTGCACACTGGTGGAACAATCAGAAACACTGGATGCCCAAGCCGCTGAAGCCACCTTTCAAGAAATTCGGGAACGCTTCCCCGAACTCAATATTGGCTTGGTGCATGGCAAAATGAAAGCCGATGAAAAGCAAGCCGTTATGCAACAGTTCAAAGACAATGCGCTACAACTGCTGATTGCGACCACGGTGATTGAAGTTGGGGTCGATGTCCCGAATGCTTCGATTATGGTGATTGAGAATGCAGAACGACTCGGTTTATCACAGTTGCATCAGTTACGTGGTCGGGTTGGCCGTGGCGCCAAAGCCAGCTTCTGTGCCCTGCTGTATAAAAATCCACTGTCGCAAAATGGGCAAGAACGGCTACGCATCATGCGTGAAACCAATGATGGCTTTATCATTGCAGAAAAAGATTTAGAAATTCGAGGGCCTGGAGAGCTTTTGGGCACCAAACAAACTGGTGATATAGGCTTTCGTGTCGCCAAACTGGAACGCGATGATCACTTGCTTAATCAAGCCCATTATGTGGCACAGCAGATCTTGAAAGATTACCCAACCCAGGCCGACGCATTGCTGAAGCGCTGGCTGCCCGAGGCGCCACGTTATGCCTATGTTTAAGCCATGGCTCACACCTGCACACAACTGGCTACAAGCCCGATTACCTTGCCAACTCTGTGGCCTCTCAGGCGGGGTGCATGCGAGTGTTTGTGATGATTGCTGGAAGAGCTTGCCTTGGTTCAAACAGCACATCCAACGTCAGGAAATCGAAATTCAGGTCGCATGCCATTATGCCTACCCGTTGGATCGCGTGATTCAGCAATTTAAATATCAACAACAATTGCATTTTCAGCGCATGCTGAGCGGCATGTTGCAGCAACTGGAATATCGGCAGATTCAGGCGATTGTACCAATGCCCATTTCAACTCAGCGTTTAGCGGAGCGTGGCTATAATCAAAGTGTGATTTTAGCCAAAGCCCTTGCTCGGCATCTGAATGTCCCCGTATGGCAACCGATTCAACGTCAGCATCAGCATTCACAAAAAGGCTTAAGCCGTTTGGAACGACTGGATCAGATTGAACAACAATTTCTGATTGCCCCCAGCAACACGCTACGCTATCGCCGTGTGCTAATGCTAGATGATGTGGTCACTACAGGCAGTTCACTCAAAGCCTTAAACACTGCTTTAACTGAACTGGGATGTCGTAAAGTTGAAGCCGCGTGTATCGCTGCGGCTCGAACCTGATCCTAATACCATATGCCAATCTGGTATTCCCATCTTAAGCACGTGAAGTGAGATATTCTCTGACCCAAGGCATCACGATTTCTCGGGTTAAGGGAGCTAACGGTGTGACCTGATCATCAAGATCAATCCATTTCATCTCTGCAATTTCAGCGGCAATCTGCGGCTCACGATCTAACTGCAACCAAAACAAATGGCTAATTAACACATGATCTGGCTCATTGGCAGCCGCTGTTTCAAATTGCCCCACATATTGCAACGAGTGCGCCTGACAAGCAATTTCTTCCTGAATTTCACGAACAATGCAGTGTTCAGGTGCTTCATTCGGCTCGAGCTTGCCACCGACCTGCATAAAAAATGCGGTATTTTGCTTACGCACCAATAACAACTGCTGTTGATCATTCAAGACAATCCCAGCAGCAACGGTAATTGTTTTCATCAGCCGTGCTTCACCAAATCCTGTTGCTCACACATCCCCCATTTCGGTGTCGGTGCGGTAAACATTTCAAATTGTTCTAAAATCGCTTCAACCGAGGTTTCTGCAATTAAGCTCTGGTTAAAACGAGAATGGGTAAAGCCCTTTCGGGTGGTTAAATCAATAAACTTTAACAAATCATCATAAAATCCTTCGACATTTAAAAATGCGCAAGGCTTAAGATGAATACCTAACTGAGCCCAAGTCCACTGCTCAAAAATTTCTTCTAAGGTGCCAGCCCCGCCCGGTAAGGCAATAAAGCCATCCGACAGTTCCGACATTTTGGTTTTACGTTCATGCATATTTTTCACCACATGCAATTCCGTTAAATGCGGATGGGCCAGTTCACGATCCACCAAAGCATGAGGAATCACCCCAATAACTCGCCCACCCGCCTGTATGGCACTATCGGCAATCACGCCCATCAGTCCCGAGCGACCACCACCATACACCAATGTTTTACCCTGCTGTGCTAAGGTACACCCCACGTGACGGGCTGTTTCTAAAAAAATTGTATCTGTACCAACTGCTGAACCGCAAAAAACTGCAATAGAATGTGTCATTGTTTCACCGTGTTATGATCTTGTCATGCCGCGAAAGTAAACTAGATGGAGATTTTTTCATAAAATAGCAATCCGATCAGTGTTTTTCATGAAATCCTTGTCTAAAATACACCCATCGATTTAACCCATACTGCGCAAGGGAGAAAAGACATCCATGCTTGAAGCCTTTTACGCCACAGAGCGCGGTAGTTTAGAAGACGCCACCATTAATGGAGGCTTCGATCTACACCCCGAACTGGTCTGGGTCGACCTGATTGCGCCTTCACAAGAAGAACAGCAATGGGTACTCGATGCCTACGACCAGAACTTGCCGACTTTAAAGTCTTTGGAAGACATTTCCTCTTCTGCCCGATTTTACCGTGATGACGATGGTATTTTGCATATCAGTACCTATTTTTTAACGAAAAATAAAAACTATCAGGTGGATGGCGAAGCTGATGACAACGCCAGCATTTTAGCCACGGTACAAACGGTGGCCTTTATTTTACATAAAGAACGTCTGTTTACCCTGCGTGGTGAAAAACTGGTGGCATTCCGGGCTTTTCGTGCCCGTGCACGTCGCAACGACTACGAAATTGACTATAAAGACCCCACGTGGGTTCTATTGGGCTTATTAGAAGCCAAACTGGATGAGCTTGCGGATATCTTGGAAGATATCCACAAGGACTTGGAAAAGTATTCCACAGAAGTGCTGAATAACCGTCATCGTGAACAGATTCTCGATCTGGACGACATGATTACCCGACTGGCACAACTCGAAGATATGTTAGGTAAAGCACAACTGTGTTTAATTGACTTACGTCGCGTCCTGACTTTCTTGGCCCGTCCACGCGCCTTAGGCAGTCATATTTATGATGCCGATATTCGAGAGCTCAGCGAAGATGTGCGCTCACTGGTGGAACATGATGCCTTCTTGTTCCAAAAAGTCCGCTTCTTACTCGACACCACATCCGGCTTCATTAACACCGAACAGAATGACACCATTCGTCGCTTCTCGATTTTACCGAGTATGCTTGCACCCCCTATGTTGGTTGCCAGTATCTATGGTATGAATACCGATGTGCTGCCTTTTGCTCACGGCACCACCAGTTTTATTGTGGTCAGTTTAATTATTGTCGGTTTCTTTATTGGACCGCTGATTTACTTCCGCTGGAAAAAATGGATTTGAGTCTGCTTTCAAGCTAGGCGCAAGAAATATGCGTTTATTTGATGAATGCCCATTTGCGAAGTACATAAAAAAAGCACCGCCATTGCGGTGCTTTTGCTTTAGATGATCTGTAAATCATCCTGTAGATGACAGGCTTGAATAATCTTCATCATTTTTTCTGGCACGGCCTTAAAGCGCAGCCCACGCGCCTGCGGGGTTTGACGCAACCAACGCACCAACACCGCCAGAGCCAAAGTACTGCCATGCTCGAGCTGGGCCAAATTCACCACCAAAGGCAATTGCTGTTGTCGAATAATCGCTAAACCTTGCTGATAATATTGTTCAGCGTTGGCGTAATCAATTTTACCCACAACCTGCATTTCCTGATCAATCAGATTAATCACCTAGCACCTATCTTATTTTTTCTTGTTAACCGCAGCATCTGCATCTGGTTCAAAGTTCGCGATGGCTTTATCTAAATCACCGCCATTACGTTTAACTGTTGCCGCAAACTGGTTACGGAACTGTAAACCTAAATCAATCCCCGACACATTGATGTTACGGATTTTCCACTGACTACCCTTGTCGGCCAACTGGAACGAGACTGGAATCTTCTCACCCTTGTTATTAAAATCAATGGTAACCACTGGATTGGCACTGCCCGTCGCTTTGTAAGGACGTATCGTGTAAGTCTGGTTACTAAATTTCGCAAAAGCACTGCCATAATTTTCAATCAGTGTTTCACGGAAATTCTTTTCAAACTTGGCACGTTGCGCAGCAGTACTATATTGATTGGTCGCATAAGTTCCCATCACAATACGGGTAAAGGCCTGAGAATCGACATAAGGATCTAGGTTTTGACGCACAATCATCTTAACCGCAGCGGGGTTATTTTGCAGCTTGGCATGATCTGCTTGTAAACGACCAATCAAACCATCCGCGACACGCTTAATAAATGCTGGAGGTGCTTCAGCTGGTGCAGCAAATGCAGTTCCTGCAATCATTGTAGATAAAATGCTTGCCGTTAGTGTTTGTTTAAACAACGTATTCACTCTAAATTCCTCTCAATTATTCAACAAATGCTGGTTCAGCATCTGTCTTCTCTGTTGGTGCTTCAGCTTCTGCGGATGAAGTCGATGACTTCCCTGCACCTGCAGTAATAAATTTACTAATCAGATCTTCAAGATCCATTGTGCCTTGCGTATTGGCAATTGCTGCACCACGTTTGACGTAGTTCAAACCACCGCCTGGAACAACTTTTAGATATTTCTCACCCAACAGACCATTGGTTGCTACCATTATGTAAGCATCCTCATCAATGCTGGTGATGGATTTCATGTTCGCAATAAGTTGCTGTTCCATTTCTTTTTGTTTCTCTGGCGTTGCTTCACTATATTCTGTGCTATAGCGCAGCTCTTCCAGAGCATTGTTTTCAACAGTCTTCAATTGCTCTGCGTTGAATGAGGTTAACTTGCCATCCAACTCAAAATGTACCGTTGCCAAACGTGTCACGGGGTCTAGGGTAATATCGGTGACACGACCAATCGTGACCCCACTCATAGTGACTTTTGCGCGCGGTTTTAAACCGTTTACATTATCAAACTGGGCCGTCATGTGATAAGCATCTCGTAAATTAGTGCCTACCAGACCACTCACTTTCATTGCCAAGAAAAATAATGCAACACCGAAGACAATGACAAAAAATCCTACGGCCAGCTCACTTGCACGTGATTTCATTAAACCCCTCCGAACATGACCGCAGTCAACACAAAATCAAAACCTAATACACAAAGCGAAGAATACACCACGGTACGCGTGGTCGAGGTTGCAATACCTTCCGAAGTCGGGACACAGGCATAACCCTGATAGACTGCAATCCAAGTACAAAGGATGGCGAAGACAATACTCTTAATAATCGTGCCATTAAAGATATCTTTATAGAATTGCACATTACTTTGCATGCCACTCCAGAAAGATCCTTCATCGACGCCCAAAAAATCTACGCCAACCATTTTTCCGCCAATAATACCAATCGCGGCAAAAATCACACTCAGCATCGGCAAGCTCACGATCCCTGCCCATAACCGTGGCGAAACAATCCGTTTTAAAGGATCAACCCCGATCATTTCCATGCTGGACAATTGCTCAGTGGCTTTCATTAAACCGATTTCCGCAGTCAGTGCAGAACCTGCACGACCTGCAAACAGTAATGCCGCAACCACTGGTGCTAATTCACGCAACAAGGTGAGCGACACCATGGTACCCAACATGGCTTCTGAACCAATGTTGACCAAGATGGAATAGCCCTGTAAGCCCAAAACCAAACCAATGAACAGTCCCGAAACCGAAATAATCAGCAAGGACATCACCCCAACACGGTACATTTGGTAAACAAAAAGTTTGACCCCTAACCATGTCGGTATAGAGCATAGAATTTGCAGCAACATAATCGTTGCAACCCCGACACCCTGAACACTTTGAATAACGCGTCTACCTAATGAGGCAATAGCATTCATGCACGAACCTCGCCTGCCAAATATGCTTGATCACTAAACTGATACTCTACAGGACCTTCTGCAGCCCCCGTGAGGAATTGACGCACAAATGGCGATGCATTGGCTTGTAATTGCTCAGGTGTGCCTTCCCCTTGCACCTTCCCTTCAGCCACCACATAAATATAGTCGGCAATCGATAAGGTTTCACCGACATCATGCGAGACAATAATCGTGGTCAATTCTAATGCTTCACGCAATGAACGGATCAGACGGGTCAGCACCCCCTTCACAATCGGGTCCTGCCCTGCGAAAGGCTCATCATACATAATCAATTCAGGGTCTAAGGCAATTGCACGCGCCAAGGCCACACGACGATTCATCCCGCCCGACAGCTCCGAAGGCATGAGCTTTTCTGTACCGCGTAGTCCGACAGATTCCAGCTTGAGTGCCACCAATTCTGCAATTAGATGCTCTGGCAACTGGGTATGCGCACGCAATGGAAATGCGACATTTTCATAGACACTCATGTCTGTAAATAAGGCACCACTTTGAAAGAGCATGCCCATACGCGCCCGTGCCGCGAACAGTTCATGTCGTGACATATGCCCAATATCTTTTCCATCCAGTAACACCTGTCCATGCTCGGGAGTAAGTTGCCCGCCAATTAAGCGTAACAAGGTGGTTTTTCCTGTACCCGATGGCCCCATAATGGCGGTAATCTGACCACGTCGAATATTCAAACTGACTTGGTCATAAATGATTCGTTCCCCTCGCTTAAAACTCAGCTCTTTGACCTCAATCAAAGACGAATTTTGGAGGGGTGCTTGATTATTCATAGCGGAGAAAGTTCCTGCATTTTTTCAGCACGCATACTATAAAGGATTGAACTATAAAATGTTACCTAGTTACGTCGGGTAAACTGTGTGCAATTTGTTTTTTAATTATAGGATTCTAATTATTGGTATTGAGCGGCACAGCCTTATATTTGGAACACAGCGTTATACAAATTGCGCATAAAAGAAATAAATCAGATTACTCATCAGTAGAATAAAACCAAGATAAGGCATAACTACCTCTTTTAACGAGAACACTAACACGGGCTGTTGTTGTATATTGTTGTTCATATTTGTCATATTTCAACAGAAATTTGACCAAGTATACATTTTTTAAACAATAAACAAAATGACCAAACATAAAAAAACCAGCGCATTGCGCTGGTTTTTTTAGAGTATCGAACTTAGTCGTTGAATTTACGACGTGGACGATCAAAACCACCTTCACGACGTGGACGATCTGAATTAAATTCACGCTTAGGACGGTCTTCACCACCGAAAGTACGCTTAGGACGATCATCACCAAAAGAACGTTGTGGACGGTCGCCAAAACCACCTTCACGACGTGGCGCTGGACGATCACCAAAATCACGTTTTGGACGGTCACCAAAAGAACCTTCACGACGTGGTTTGTAATCTACACGGTTACCACGGTTGTCATCATTCGAATCAAAACGTGGTTTATCGTTGAAACCACCTTCGCGACGTGGACGATCAGAGCTGAATTCACGCTTTGGACGATCATCAAAAGAACGTTGCGGACGATCACCGAAACCGCCTTCACGACGTGGCGCTGGACGATCACCAAAATCACGTTTTGGACGGTCATCAAAAGAACGTTGTGGACGATCACCGAAACCGCCTTCACGACGTGGACGATCATTATTAAACTCACGACGTGGACGATCTTCACCACCAAATGATGGACGATCACCACGAGGTTTGTCATCGTAGCTACGACGTGGACGATCTTCACCGCCTTCACGACGTTTAAAGTTCGACTCACCTTCGAAACGACGACCACCACCGAAACCACCACGGCCGCCATCACGACCACCACGGCCACGACCACCGCCATCACGGCCACGACCGCCACCATCACGACCACCGCGTGCAGGAGGTGGAGATGGCTCAAGGCCTTCAATTTCAGATACTTCTAAACGTGCATCTAAGTAATCTTCTAAAGCACGGATTTTACCGCGTTCACGGTAAGTCGCTAAAGTAATCGCTTTACCAGTACGGCCCGCACGACCTGTACGACCAATACGGTGTACATAGTCTTCGTTCTTCATTGGAAGACCGAAGTTAATTACGTGAGAAATTGTTGGTACGTCAAGACCACGTGCTGCAACGTCAGTCGCAACTAAGATCTTCGCACGACCTTCACGAATGCTACGTAAACGACGGTTACGAACTGTTTGTGGCATTGCACCGTGAAGTGCAACAACTGAGTGACCTGCTTCAGCAAGTTCTTCAGCCAACATATCTGTATCTTCTTGTGTAGATGCAAATACAACCGCTTGATCAAGATCTTCTTCGCTCAACCAGTGAGTCAAAAGTTTTTTCTTGTGCTCAAAGCCATCAGTCCAGTGTAAAGTCTGAGTGATGTCTGTATTGGTTGAGTGACCTGTTTCAATTGCAATACGCTCAGGTTCATTCATCATGCGTTCAGCAAGCGTAATGATGCGTGGTGCAAAAGTTGCAGAGAACATTAAGGTTTGTTTACGGTTCGCAGCAAGATCGCTAATTGCTTCTAGGTCTTCAGAGAAACCTAGGTCAAGCATACGGTCAGCTTCGTCAACAATTAGAGCGTCAACTTTATCAAGTTTGATTTGACGACGGTTCACAAGGTCAAGTAAACGACCTGGTGTTGCAACAACAACTTGCGCACCTTTTAACTGTTGGATTTGCTTACCAAATGGCATACCGCCCATGATCGCAGCAATACGTGCACCTTTCATGTGACGTACAAATGCAATTGCGTCTTGGCTCACTTGTTGCGCCAACTCACGTGTTGGGCAAAGAACTAAAATATTCGGTTGAGTAATTGCTTTCATACGTTCTTTGAACGGAACGAAAGTCTCTTGGCCTGCAAGTGCGTTTAACGTTGGAAGTAAGAACGCTGCAGTTTTACCTGAACCTGTTTGGCTTGATACAAGAAGGTCTTTACCTTCTAAAGCAGCAGGAATCGATTGTTCCTGTACAGGCGTAGGTGATGTAAAACCTAGGCTTTGTAAAGCTTGTTGTAACGATTCATGTAAAGGAAATTCAGCAAAAGTTTTGCTCATAGAGTTTTTCACCCGAAAACTGGGTGCTCCATTAAAATAAAGTCAAATGGACATCGACAAAAAGCGGTACAGCAATATACGCTGACAATCTTTAGAATCAGCGGCGATCCGAGTAACGACGATGTGATATAACGCACGCATGATTACGGCATAACCTGAAGGAATCGCTTTAGCGATTGGGGCGCGAGATATCGTCCTCTCTATGGACCGCACGCGCATACACAATGATAAGAAGAGAAATGTTCAGGTAACGAACAGAAATTAAGTGCGTGGCGAGATTATAACAGCATATTTTTAAAAGTCACCTTTTTTAATCGACTTTTACCATTTTTTTACAAAATATTATTCAAAGATGCAATTAAGGCATGGAATTGTATAAAAAAAAGCCCTCAGATTTTGAGAGCTTTTTTTGTCATGACTTGATCACGCAAGCATTCGATTACTTGGCTGCTTCGCCCCATGCTGGCACAACGGCCTGCATTAATGGCTTAAGCATTTTCATTGAACATGCAAGTACTTGACCATTTTCCATAGAGTCGCTACCACCACGCGCATCGACCACAGTACCACCTGCTTCTTTCACAATCAGTTCGCCTGCTGCGATATCCCAAGGCTTAAGACCCAATTCGAAATAACCGTCATAACGACCAGCCGCCACATAAGCAAGATCTAATGCAGCAGAACCAGCACGGCGATATTGCGCACCTGCTTCAGTCACGTTCAATAACGATTCGAAATGGTTTTTCGCATAAGAAACAATTGCACCATTACGCTTAGCACGGTAAGCATGACCCACAGCCAAGAAGGTATTCTCTAGGCTGTCTTTCACGTTTACACGGATACGACGTTGGTTCATCATGGCACCACGACCACGACTTGCAGAGAACAACTCATCACGCACAGGATCATAAATTACCCCGTGTTGAGTGACACCTTTATGTTGCACAGCAATTGAAATACAGAAATGCGGTAAGCCGTTTACGAAGTTCAGTGTGCCATCTAGCGGATCGATCACCCAACACCAATCGGCATCGTGACCTTTACCTTCTTGCATTCCAAATTCTTCGCCAAGGAAACTGTGGTTTTTATAGCTTTTACGTAGTGTATCGATGGTCAATTGTTCCAAATAACGGTCTACACGCGTTACCGGACCATCAATTCCTTTTTCTTCGACTTGTAGATCAAGTTTATGACGATTTTGATGCGCTTTTAAAAGCTCTTGACCGACTGTTTGAGCCGCACGCGCAGCCATCACCACCATAGGTTCCATTGAACACCCACTACAAATATGAAGAGATTGATTAAAGAATAATGCATAAAAGCCCTTATATCTTAACAAATATAAGCGCTTTTAGGGAAAAAATGTTTCGAAAATTTAGCTGGAGTTTAGCTTACATTTTGTACAAGCTTCGACCAGACCGATTCTACTGATTTTACAATACCTTGTGCATCTAGGCCTGCCTGCTGCAACATCTGACTATGCGTTGCCTGATGCATAAAGTTATCGGCCAAGCCTAAATTCAGCATGGGTTTAACGATTTGTGCTTGTGCCAGATATTCATTGACGGCACTCCCAGCACCGGCCATGACCGCATGCTCTTCAACCGTCACAAACAATTGTGTTTGCTCTGCTAGGCTGGATAGCATCTGCTCATCGAGCGGTTTCACAAAGCGCATGTTCACCACACGCACTCCCACTTCGAGTTGCTGTGCAAGTGTATGTGCTGCTTCTACAGAGGCCGCTACACGACTACCAAAGGCCAGAATGCTGATCTGCTCCTCAGCTGCTTCGTTCAATTGCAAAACAATTTCTGCACGACCAATGTCCAGCGCAGTCAACTGCTGCTGAATTTCCACACCCAAGCCATTGCCACGTGGGTAACGCACCGCAGCTGGTCCTGGATACAAATAGGCGGTATGTAGCATTTGGCGACATTCGTTTTCGTCTTTCGGTGCCATAATCACCATATTCGGTACCGTACGCATAAAGGCATAATCATATGCCCCTGCATGTGTTGGTCCGTCTTCACCAACCAAACCAGCACGGTCAATACCGAAGGTCACGTCCAGATTTTGCAAAGCCACATCATGAATAAGCTGGTCATAACCACGCTGCAAGAAAGTCGAATAAATCGCGACTACCGGTTTTAAGCCTTCACAAGCCATACCTGCAGCCAAGGTCACTGCATGTTGTTCCGCAATCGCCACATCAAAGAAACGTTTCGGATATTGCTGGGCAAATTTCACCATGCCTGAGCCTTCACACATGGCTGGTGTAATCGCCAACAAACGTGCATCTTGTGCCGCTTCATCACATAACCACTGACCAAACACATCTGAGTACTTCGGTGCGGTCTGAGGGGCAGCCTTGGCATTTATTTTGGTAATGGCATGGTATTTAATCTGGTTGGCTTCAGCAGGCGCAAACCCTTTGCCCTTTTTGGTATAGACATGAATCAAACGTGGACCAGTCCGTTTTTTCAACGCTTCAAAGACCTGTGCCAACTCTTTGACATTGTGGCCATCGAAGGGGCCAAAATAATCGAAACCAATGGCTTTAAATAAGTTATCCGCTGCTTCAGTTGCCGATTGATGCAAGCGTGAGTTGTACGACCATTTAGGATGCGGTTGTATGTAGGCTTCACCTTGCTCTGAAATATGCACCGACTGACCACTTTCCCAAATCGCCGCCAAATGCTTGGCAAAACCACCTGTGCTACAAGAAATTGACATGTCGTTGTCATTCAGGACCACGATCAGATCGGCATTATGCGCGACCGCATCATTCATGGCTTCAAATGCCATGCCCGCAGTCATGGCACCATCCCCAACAATTGCCACCACTTCACAAGGATTCTGTTGGTAACGGCGTGCCAAGGCCATACCCAGCCCTGCCGAAATTGCCGTCGAGGAATGTCCAACACCAAAGGTATCAAAGATTGATTCTTCCCGCGCAGGGAAAGCCGCCAAGCCATCTTTGGAACGGATTGTGGTTAATTGTTCACGGCGTCCTGTGAGGGCCTTGTGTGGATAGGCCTGATGCCCCACATCCCAAATTAAACGATCCTCTGGGGTATTAAAACAGTAATGTAACGCTACCGTGAGCTCGATCACACCTAGATTTGCGCCAAAGTGTCCGCCGCTTTGTCCAGCTGCATACAAAATAAATTGACGTAACTCATCCGCCACTTGTGGTAGTTGATCACGCGCGAGCAAACGAAGTTGTTGTGGATGATCTATCGTATCCAGCAACGGTGTGACAGGGCGTTGAGTTGGAATTTCTGTATACAACATATGTGGCAAAGCCTTCTAAAGCCTGGCAAATCCTAAGCTAGGTAAATGGGTTACTCGATCATAGTCGAATGATATCACCTTCAATCAGCCACATTTCTGGCGATGCATGCTTGAGTATAAAACTCAATTGGCGTTTTTTGGTGCGTAGATTATCCTGAATAATCTAACTATTTATCAACTATTATCGTTCGCTTTCTACAAAAAAGAAAATCTTGCGTACAATTTCCGCTTCACTATTCTACTAATGTCCAAGCATTACGCTATACTTTAGTCAATTTATAAACTATGTAACGGGTTAAACAGTGCCTATAGAATTTGTCGCAACTTCTCGCCTTCCCACTGCTTTTGGTGAATTTAAAATTACGGTCTTCCAAGATCCGAAAACAGGTGAAGAACATGTGGCGCTCTCTAAAGGACTCGATACACCACCTACGGGTCCAGTATTGGTGCGTATTCACTCCGAATGTTTGACAGGCGATGCGTTCGCCTCATTAAAGTGTGATTGCGGACCTCAGCTACAAGCCACGCAAAAACTGATTAATGACGTCGGACAAGGCGTGATTTTATATCTACGTCAGGAAGGACGCGGTATTGGACTTACCAACAAAATTCGTGCCTATGCCCTGCAAGATCAAGGACATGACACCGTTGATGCCAATCTCATGCTGAACTTGCCTGCAGATGCGCGCCGCTACGATATGTGCAGCATCATGCTGGATCATTTGAATGTGAAAGAAGTCCGTTTAGTGACCAATAATCCATTAAAAATTAAGGCATTAACTGATCTTGGCATTAATGTGATTGATCGTGTACCACTCACGGTGGGATTAAATCCCTTCAATGAAGAGTATTTAAAAACCAAACATGAACGCATGGCGCACATGTACAAAAAGGATGACTTTTAAGTCATCCTTGCGCAAGCTTTTGGGGATTGCTGAATCCCCAAACGTTCAAATTTTAAATCGTCATCGAGAAAATCCGATTATTCGGCATTTTACGACTCAGGCGTAAATCAAAAGCCATGCAGATATTGCGCACAAAAGGCTTCCCCTGCTCGGTAATTTGAATATGATCAGCAGCGATTTGCAATAAGCCGTCTTGTTGCATTTCATCTAATTGTGCTAGCACTTGTGGCAACTCAGGAAAAGCTAAATGAAGGTCTTGCCACGAGGTGGTGAAGGTACACATCAAATTTAAAATATGCTGCCGAATCACCAAGTCTTCATCGCTTAGGATATGCCCACGGTAGACCGGAATTTCATTCTGTTCCAGTCGCGCATAATAATCTTCTAAGGTCTTTTCATTTTGAGCAAAGCTGTACCAACTGTCACTGATCGATGATAACCCTAAGCCAATCATGACTTGGGTTTTCGATGAGGTATAGCCCATAAAATTACGGTGTAAGTTTTCTTGCTGAAAAGCTTGATACATCTTGTCATGTGGCAAGGCAAAATGATCCATGCCAATTTCATGATAACCCTGAGCTATCAGCTTTTTCTTGCCTTCTTCATAGAGCTGACGTTTCAGTTCATCTTTTGGCACATCCTGATCTTTAAAACCGCGTTGCCCATTGCCTTTAATCCAAGGGACATGGGCATAACTGTAAAATGCCAAGCGATCTGGTCTTAAACTATTGGTTTGCTCGATGGTGTGCAGTACATCTGTCAAATTCTGAAAAGGCAGACCAAACACCAAGTCATGCGAAATAGAGGTATAGCCAATTTCTCGTGCCCAGTCGGTGACCTGTTGCACATGTTCAAAAGGCTGAATGCGATGAATGGCTTTTTGGACTTTTTCGTTATAATCTTGCACCCCATAGCTGACCCGGCGGAAGCCAAGATCATACAAGGCTTGTAAATGTTCGCGCGTGGTATTGTTAGGATGCCCTTCAAAACTAAATTCATATTCTTCGGCAATGTCAGCTTGCGCCAAAAGTCCTTGAATCAACTGGGTCAAATGTTCGACCGAAAAGAAGGTGGGTGTGCCACCACCCAAGTGAATTTCTTTAATGATCGGTTTATCAACCAATAACTCACAATACAAATCCCACTCTTTTAGTAGCGCCTGAATATAAGGCTGTTCCATCTCATGCTTTTTAGTGACGCGTTTATGGCAACCGCAGAAGGTACACAAGCTTTCGCAAAATGGCAGATGGATATATAAACTGATCCCTTCACGCGCATTCGATTCATCAAATGCCCGTTTTAAGCTTTGTTTCCACGCAGCCAAGCGAAAGTCTTGTTCTTGCCAATACGGTACAGTGGGATAACTGGTATAGCGTGGACCTGCAACATTGTATTTTTGAATGAGTGAACTGGCTTGAGTCATAGACGCCCTATCTGAGTTTCTGCCTGTAGCAACACGCTGTATCCGTCTATTGTGCGGAGCTTGTCCCGAGAATTCAACCTAGCCTTTTAGTCGGAATAATCGCTGTCAGATCAGACAGATACTGCAGCAGCAACCCTGAGCCTAGCAGAGCCACTTAAGAAAAAAACCTTAAGTTTTTTATAAATTTATGGTACATGTTAATCCGTCTTTCATTTTTCTTTAGAGGGTTGAGATGCAACATCCAACGTCCACCGATATTCAACGTGTTCGTGAGTTTCTCCTCGATTTACAAGCCCGTATTTGTGCCAGCCTAGAACAACAAGAACGCGCTGGTGGTGGAACTGCTGAATTTGTGATTGATGATTGGCAACGCCCAGAAGGCGGTGGCGGACGTTCCCGCGTTTTGCAAAATGGTACGGTCATTGAAAAAGGCGGGGTGATGTTCTCGCATATCAATATTTCCAAGCTGCCCGCTTCTGCGACTGAACGCCATCCGTCCATCGCAGGGGCTAAAGCGCAAGCCATGGGGGTATCCTTGGTGATTCACCCAAAAAATCCGAATGTGCCGACCTCGCATGCCAATGTCCGGCTATTTGTCGCGGAACCTGAAGGACAAGACCCGATCTGGTGGTTCGGGGGTGGCTTCGATTTAACCCCATTTTATCCGAATGATGAAGATGTCTGGGCTTGGCATAACACAGCCGCTGAATTGTGTGCCCCATTTGGCAGCGAAGTGTATGCACAACACAAGCAATGGTGTGATGATTATTTTTATCTCAAACATCGTGATGAACAGCGTGGTGTCGGTGGTTTATTTTTTGATGACTTGAATCAATGGGACTTTGACACTTGTTTTAACTATATTCAAGCCGTCGGTAATGGCTACTTAGAGGCAATTCTCCCGATCTTCAAAAAAAATCAGGATAAACCCTATACTGAAGCGCAACGCGAATTCCAGCTGTACCGTCGTGGTCGTTATGTCGAATATAATCTGGTTTATGATCGCGGTACCCTATTTGGCTTGCAAACGGGCGGACGAATTGAGTCCATCTTGGTCAGCCTGCCTAATCTGGCAGCATGGTCTTATCGCCCAGAATGGGAACAAGACAGCCCTGAACAACGCCTGAGTGAATACTATTTAAAACCTCATGACTGGTTAAGCGAACTCGCTCCCAAATAAATCACCATCCTCTAAAAAAATAGCCATGCCTTACAAAGTGGCTATTTTTTTTGCAAGCCGGATACCTTATTTGAACTAAACAGACATCTTCGTTTACAGCTTTTCACGGCACCTAGACCAGAATTCGATTACACTGCATTATCACAGGTGAGCTGAATTCAAGATAAAGATCGATGAGCAGTAGCCCCTTTTACTACTTTTAGGTTTTTAAAATGATTAAAACAATGCAATCAAAAACACTGCTGTTCTGGACGATGCTTGGCACCTTTTGTGCCGCACTGAGTATTAATCTGATCTATGAATATGCACTGAGCGATCATCTGAGTCTCAGTATCACGATTTTGGCGGGGATGGTGTTAGTCATCGTGCTATTCTTATTTTTAATTGATCTGGTACAAGACATCTGTAACCCTTAAACACAGCAGGTGAATTCCAGTCTGTCTTTCACTCAGCCATCCAAGCCCCCAAGACTTTAGCATCCGGTTAAATTGCCGTATAGTGCTGCATATTTCTCCACTGGAACTTGTGTGATGAGCAAACAGTTTGCCGTAATCGGGAATCCTATTGAGCAGTCTCGCTCCCCAGAGCTGCACCATGCTTTTGCAGAAAAAACGGGCATAGATCTGCACTACAGCAAACGTTTAGCCCCACTCGATGGTTTTGAAGCCAGCGTCACGGACTTTTTTGCGCACGGTGGCAGTGGGATGAACGTGACTGTGCCCTTCAAAGAACAAGCCTTTGCACAATGTCAGGTCCTGACTGAGCGCGCCAAAATGGCTAAAGCCGTCAACACCCTGTGGATGCAGGATGGAAAACTGTATGGCGATAACACCGATGGTCAAGGACTGGTAGACGCCATTCATGCCCTAGGTTGGTCACTGCAGCACAGTCGTATTCTGATTTTAGGTGCTGGCGGGGCGACACGAGGGGTCATCTATCCATTGGTGCAAGCCGGTGCCAAGAAAATTGTGATTGCCAACCGGACCTTAGCGCGTGCAGAACAATTGGTTGCTGATTTACAGCAGTATGTCCCTCAAGCAGAACTCAGCGCAACCGCGCTTACAGATCTCAGCGGTGAGTTTGATTTGGTGATTAATGCCACATCTGCCAGCCTCAGTGGTGAAGCATTAATTCTGCCTGAACAACTGCAATTCCAGCATGCCTATGAAATGGCCTATGGCAAACCCTCGAGCTTTCTCGATCAAGCCAAGGCTCGCGGTGTGCCGACTTCAGAAGGTTTTGGCATGCTGGTCGGTCAAGCGATTGAAGCCTTTTTCATTTGGAATGGGGTCAAGCCAGAATTAAAAGATTTTCTCTAAGCCTCTAAGCTTGCCTAAATACCCCTCATAAAAAAACCAGCCTCCATCGGCTGGTTTTTTTATCTAAAGGGCTATTTCTGATGCGTCACAATATCGATATAGGCTTTTTCATACAGATCGAAATCAAACAAGCCATCATAGTCTGTTGTTAACTGGGCAATCGATTTTTCTGAAAGCTTGTGCTTACGATCATCAGCAAAAGCTTGTCCCAGTACCGCTGCGGCACCGGTGAGCGCTTTGCTCTGTTCCGCATTCAAATCATAATCATCTTTGAACAGTTCAGCATAATAGTGGGCAAACAGGGCTTGCGGAGTTTTGTATTGTTGCATGCGTTTATTCCACGCTTGACGCTCTTCTGCACCCGCTGAAGCGTCTTGCACAATACGGGCAACGCTATAGCCCAAATCATCGAACTGGTCGGGCTCTAACAATTTATGCTTTTGTTTCAGAGCATTCAAACGCGTTAAGGCTTTGCCTTTTGGCTCTTCTAAACGGTCATTAAAGCGATAGGCATAAACTTCAGCAATTTCATTCAATTCACTGTTGCTATAGTGTTGCATCAGTTCAGGGCGATGCGCTGACAGCATCAGCACAAATACCGCCTGATAAGTCTTCAGATAAGAATCGGTCTTGGCAAAGGTTTCGCCAGCCAATTCCGACAGTTGTTCATCAAAACTCAAGCTATCCTGCGCGTTCTCCGCGACATTTTCCGAGATCCCTAAAGACTCGGTAAAACCTTTGATGGCATTTTCCAACATTGAGCCTTTGGTCACTTCTTCGACGGACTTGGCTTCACGTAAGGCTTTTTTATCAATTGGGGTGGCCTGTCCATAATTCGACACTTGCATGTCTATATGCACTCCCATCTTACCGATGGTGTCATCACTCAATTGCAACTGATAATCTAAATCGACTGCGCGACCTTGCGCATCTAAGCCCATAACGATGCTGACTGGCATGTCTTGACCACTGTCTGCCAGTGCGGTCTGAATTTCGGCTTGGTGTTTGACCCACAAGGCTTTAAAGGCTTGCACATCGGTCAACTGCTCGCTGACATAAGGGGCAAAAATCGCTTGCACCTGTTGCATCGCGCTCAGCTTCTGTTCCAAACTCGAAGTGCTCGCTGCAGTTGGCGAGGTATTTTCAGCATCTTGCAGCAGTTTCACCCCATAATAGTCACGACAGAAAGTCACATCACCTATTGCCAAATGCTTCTTGCTACCTAAGAGTGCTTCACAAGCCTGTTCAGACAATAAGCTGTTTTCTTCTGCATCAACTGCACGGGCATCCACATCGGCATGGCTCTCATTCTCGGTATCGGCATACGCGGATTCAGCGCTATCACAGGTCGCCTGATCCCCCCCACAATCTGCCTCCTCAGCCTCAACCCCATCCTGTGCGGCATCTTGTCCTGAATAAAGCAACTCATCCAAGCGTTCATTAATTAAACTGCTGACACGCTCTGATGAGGCATAGGCTTGGGCACTGATTGAACCACCCGCCTCTTCAGCGGCTGCGACGACTTTCTCAGCTTCTGCCGTTGGTGCCACAGCATCTTCGCCCACAGAATCTGACTCAACCAAGCCCAAAACCTGCTGATTGAAATACGGGTTATTGATCTGCTCAAACGCACTCATCTGTAACATCAAGGTAGCTAAATCCCCTTGATAGCGAATTTTATTGCTGATGCCTTGTTGTTTTTCTTGTGCGGTGACATTCACTCGCTGTAACTGCTTTTCATCCGCCAGTGCATAAGGCAAAGCATTGACTTGTTTCAAATAGTCGACCAACTTCGGCAGGTTGACTCGTTGAATGTCTTGCTTATATTTAGAAAAATCAAGATAAGCATAAGAAGCCTGACTTTCACGATTCACCAAATATGGCATCAAGGCGAAATAGTTGGCATAGAACTTATAGTTTTGGAAATCGACCACCATCGGTAACTTGGCTTCGACCAGTAAGGTTGGCTTCTGGTATTTCGCAACCAAATTTAACGAGGCCATTTTGTCTCGATAATGCACCGAACCATCATAGCTGATGTGCAAATCATTCATAAAATTCATGGCACCTGCAGCAATGCGTGCTGCCGATGAATCGCCCCTTGTGCCGTACATGGCATAAGGATTTTGTGCTGTGGCAATCGCATTATACAAGGCTTGTTTTTGTTGCTTATTTAACGCTAACTTTTGCTGTTTGATATATTGATCTAACTGCTTTTGCAATGCCGGATCGAGATTTTGAGGGAGCTGTTGTGCCTCGTTGGAAGCCGTCAGCTGACTACGACTGGTATCGAATTGAAAACCCATCGTGCCACGATAATCATAACTCGGAGATTCGTACATGGCATTCACGCCAGCTGCCGCTTGTTGTTGCAAAGAGTTCTGCGTAGAAGATGCATTCGAATTGGATTTTATGACATGCTGGGAGCAACCGATCATGCTCAAACTTAAAAGACAGCAACTTAAATATTTTAAACGCATAGGTTTTTTTAAACCCCTTATTTATTTATACTTTAATACATCAAGAAATTTGATTATTTGATCAAAAGACCGCGGATACTGTAGCAAAAAAATACAATATTTTGATAACATTTTTTAAGTCAATTAGCCTTTCTGACATTTTTATTAGGCTACACTATCAATGTATTTTTATAACTAATGTGAATAATCAAATTATCGATTCGGATAATCCAAAAACTATTTCTAAATTAGGATTAATATCATGCCAGCATATAAAGCCCCTCTACACGACATTCGCTTTTTAATGAATGAAGTGTTTGATTACCCAGCACATTACAAAACTTTATCCAATGGCGAACTCGCCGATGCTGACACTGTAGACATGATTCTAGAAGGTGCGGCGGATTTCTGTGAAAACGTACTCTCCCCTCTCAACCAGTCTGGTGATGAGGAAGGTTGTCACTTTGACAATGGTGAAGTAAAAACCCCTAAAGGTTTTAAAGAAGCCTATGACCAGTTTGTCCAAGGTGGCTGGCAAGGTCTGTCTTTCCCTGAAGAGTTTGGTGGGCAAAACTTACCGCAATCCCTCAACCTGATTAAATCGGAAATGATGGGTACTGCGAACTGGTCTTTCCAGATGTACCCAGGTTTAAGTATTGGCTGTATGAACACTATTTTGCAGTTTGGTACGGATGAACAAAAAAATCTGTATATGCCAAATTTAGTCGCGGGGACTTGGTCTGGCACCATGTGTTTGACTGAACCGCAATGTGGTACCGACTTGGGTCAAGTCAAAACCAAAGCAGAACCGAATACGGATGGTACCTATAACATTTCGGGCACCAAAATTTTCATTTCGGCAGGTGAACATGACCTGACCGAAAACATTGTGCATATTGTCTTGGCACGTTTACCCGATGCGCCTGCGGGCACCAAAGGTATTTCGCTATTTATCGTGCCGAAATTCTTGGTCAATGAAGATGGCAGCTTAGGTGAACGCAACCCTGTCACCTGTGGTTCGATTGAACACAAAATGGGGATTCGCGCTTCTGCTACTTCGGTATTGAACTTTGACAATGCCGTGGGCTATTTGATTGGTGAACCAAACAAAGGCTTACATGCCATGTTTACCTTTATGAATACCGCGCGTATTGGGACGGCTATTCAAGGTATTGCCCATGCCGAATTGTCATTCCAAGGCGCATTGCCTTATGCCAAGGAACGTATGTCCATGCGCGCACTTTCAGGTAAAAAAGACCCTGAAAAAGTGGCGGATGCGATTATTCACCATGCCGATGTGCGTCGCATGTTACTCACGCAAAAAGCCATTGCTGAAGGTGGTCGTGCCATGATTTATCATGCTGCGCAAATTGCCGATAAAATGGCGGATGCTCTAACACGTGGTGATACCGCAGCCTTTGAAGAGCATGATGACCATTTAGGTTTCTATACCCCTATCTTAAAAGGCTTTTTAACCGAGTTGGGCTTTGAAGCCGCCAATCATGGTATGCAAGTGTATGGTGGGCACGGCTACATTAAAGAATGGGGCATGGAACAAATTGTCCGTGACGCCCGTATCGCAACTCTTTACGAAGGCACAACGGGTGTTCAAGCACTGGATTTGATTGGCCGTAAAGTGCTACTCACCTCTAAAGGTAAAGTGATTCGTGACTACACCGCTGAAATTTTGAAATTCTGTGGTGTACATGCACGCAATAAATACATGCGTCGTTTTGCATGGGATTTAACCAAGTTATGTGCACAATGGAATGCCCTCACCGTCCGCATTATGCTGGCAGCACGTAAGGATCGTGACATCGTGTCGAGCGCTTCTGTCGACTTCTTAATGTTCTCAGGTTATGTGATGATGGCCTACTTCTGGGCACAACAAGCTGCGGTGGCTTCTGCCAAACTTGCTGCGGGTGAAGGTCAAGAAACCGCGGAATTCTATAAAGCCAAAATTAAAGTGGCAGACTTCTACTTTGAGCGTTTGTTACCGCGCACTCAAGGTCATGCTGAAGCGATGGTCAATCCTTCTCGCACCATGACTTCTTTGGCTGCGGAACATTTTAGTTTTGATTACTAAGTTCTAAACCCATAAAAAAGACTGCTAAGGCGGTCTTTTTTATTCTTTGCATCGCTTTTCATTTCTCTACTGAACTTCTTCCAATAAAGCTTGAGCTGCCATTTTACCCAAGGTATTCGATGCCAACGGGCTATCGCCTGTAATTAACTTACGGTCTTGAATACATTGTCCCGACATCTCTTTATTAACCACTTCAACACCCAGTTGTTCGAGGCGTTCCGCCAATAACCAAGGTAACTCTCCCGGCATATAACCAATATCTAGGTTTGCCCCTTGATCAAGTGCATCGGGGAAAACACACATTTTATAGCCTTTAAAAATATAATTTTCTGGTGCTTCATTCACAGCCGCTGCCAATAACCCTGCTGGTCCATGACACAAAGAAATCACAAATTTATCTTTGGCTACCGCCCATTTCAATAAAGTTTTTAAGTCTTCACTTTGAGGTAAACCAATTAAAGCACCATGCCCACCGGGAATAAGGACAGCCAAATAGGGAGAATCCTCACCTAAACTATTTTTTAATACATCTGCAAGTTTTAAAGGCTTTTTAAACTGGGCTAAATATTTTTGGAATGTTGCTGGCACCACAGCATCTTCATGAGGCATCGCCCACATTTCAAGCTTGACAGGATTGCCCGATAAGGTCGCAATATCAATTTTGAAACCCGCACGATCTAAATGATACATCGGCAACAAGGTTTCTACAGGATGATTGCCCGTAGAAAAGAATTTTCCATTTTTCATGAGCAAATAGCGTTCATCGCTTGCAATCATCAGAATTTTTTTATGCCCAGTATAAGGCGTAGGATAGTCCGTGCCATCAAAATCAGTTTTACTGGCAGTGTATTGAGAAAGTGAATAAGGTGAAGGGAAAAAGGCATTGTCTTCAGCTAAATCAGGGGTTGGATTACGGTCTTGGCTGGCCTGTACCATACGAATTCTCCGTTATTATTGCGTGGTTTTTTTTCAATTTTTCGAAACCTAAAGTCCTGCACTACAGCGCATTTATTCAGCATAACAAAGTTTCACAGTGGCACTGTTTTAAGATGTAATTCGAAGCTTTTAATGTTGTTGTAGCACTTTCAAAATCTGCCAAAACCATTCTGGGATGATGATAAGGCATTTTGGGTGTTTCTATTGCTTTGACGGTGTTATCCATGTCCATCAAATTCAAAGTTTTTATAAAAATGTATCCATATTGCTTTAGGGTATTTTTTAAATCATCTGGTATCATTTTAATTTTTAATTAAAAAATTTTTGGATTATAGATTTATTTTTTCTTAATTTTCAAATTTATCTAAAGTTAACATAATAAGCGTTATACATAACATGTATATCAAATCAAAACTTTATCGCATGAAATCCAGCCCAATTAATCCTACATATTAAGAGAAACTTTGCTGCTGATTTTAAACAGCATTAAAAGTAAAAAAATGAACTGTTCAAAAGTATAAATCTTTCAAAATATTAGATTAAAAAATATAGTACACCTAGGATTGAAGCAGCTCTTTAATCGTTATTAGCTCTGCAATACAGGACTTTTCCTCAATAAAAAGAATCTAACTATCTTTAGATAGTTAGATTCTGCTTTAAGTTATTGAATAGAATTATTTTACAGTTACAGTAATAGCACCTGTATTTACTGCACCAACCGCTGTTGTTTCAATGTCACCCAGTGTATTAGTAAAGCCTGTGGTATTCACAGAAGCATTGATATCACCTGAATTAAAGGCAACGTTGGCTGCAGCATAGTTACTGGCTGTACTTGCCGCTGATGATGCATTACTTGTACTGATTTCTGCCTCGACTCCAGCTGCGATTGCTGATGTGAATGCCTCACTCGCAGTATTGTAATAGTTATTAGCGTTATAGTACCAACCACTAATACTGCTATTACTGCTAGAAGAGTCACTAGAAGACCCACTACCGAACCATCCGTGATCGTACTCTTCATTTTCTGAAGATGCTTGACCAGCTGAAGCTTGTCCACCTGCAGCGGTTTGGTTAGAACTTTCCGTAGTCTCTGAACCTGCTTCACTTACAGAACCTGCCATACCAGCTTTAAAGCTACCATCTAAGGTGACGGTATTACTGACAGTCGAACTGCCCTGTTGAAGATTAATGGTACCTGTATTGGCTGCACCAAGTGCCATAGTTTTAATATCTCCCGTCAATGAGTTAACTGACTTACCATCTATTTCAAATCCATGATAACTTTTACTGAGATCAAAACCCTCTCCAGTTGTATTCACACTTGCATTCACATCACCTGTATTGATTGCAAGATTTAATGCGGAGCCATCCATACCTTGTTTAGCAATTGTAGCTAGGGTGTTTGTTAAATTAGTATCGACAGAGATTTCCGTGTCAGCCATAGCCACGCTAGATAGACATGCTACTGATATCGATAAAACGAGTGTTTTAATTGACGTATTCATGATTATGTCCTTGCTTATACTGAAATACTCCTCGCTAAGTACTTCTTTTTTTCATCGCACTGGGAGCGAGCCCATTTAATATTTGTTTAATCCCGTTGAGTTGTAGACCAATAATTTTCAACAACTGCTGGGTTTGCACTCCAAAGCTGCTGAGGTTGCTCATCTTCTTGCTTATTTTCTGCCTTCACGTGCTTGGTGGGTACAGGCGGATTTTGGCTAATATATTTAATTAAATCTTGTTTACTCATTTCTGGTTCGGCATCAGGGTCCTGAATCAAATCCGATTCCTTTTGCTTAGGTGGCTGAGTATCTTTATTGGGAGTATTTGTAGATTTATTTTTGTCATTGCTTGATGTACTTTTTGCTGTATTCGTCACCTTATCTTGATTAGTTACCGCAGTACTTTTAACAGTCGCTGAAGATTGTGGAGCTATATTTGAAGCTGCACTATTTTGTTGCTGATTAACTTGATACTTATGCAATGCAACTGAACTTCGGGTTAAATTTAATTGCCCGTATTCAGGGGGAATGACTGCCCGACAACTTGCAAAAGATTGAGGTGGAATGACCTGACTTAATAATTCAAAGGTTGCCAAATTCAACATTTGCCGGAGTGCAAAGTTGGTCGCCTCACGCTCCCCCTTGCCTATTTGAATATTCAGCAAAGTATGACCCGCAAATCGACCTGCGTTAATGCCATAATCTTGCGCTACAATTTGCTTTTGTAGAGAAACATTCGCCACTACTCGGCTCGTTCGGGTATCGGTTAACGATAAATCTAGACCAACCATGATCCGGGTTTGACTATATGTGGGACCAACTCCTGCAATTTGCATGTCCAAACCACCACCAGGAATAAAGTCCAAACTGTTGATGCTGCCAGTGACATAATAATCGGACGCCTGAATATTTTTAGGATCACGGATGCCCCACTTTGCCTCACTCTCTATAATGCGTGGATCACGTCGGTTTAAAAGGCTCACACCAGCTTGGAACAACGCAGATTGCACCATGTCACCCGCACCTTGAGTGACCATTTTTCCCGTTCCTCCATCAGTGACCAGATCTTTGCCCGTCTGATCTAAAATTGCACCCACAGAAAAATTTACATCATTGCGTAATTGCCCTTTTAAACAGGACAAAGCCATATCAAAAGGGGTAAAAATATCGGTAATGGGGGGACCCTGTACTAAAGTGACAGGCTTTTTGTTAGAGAATGCAAGGCCAGTACAACCCGTCACGACTTGACTTAAGACCAGCACTGCACTTACAGAAAATACTGTTTTTGTTCTTTTATGATTCAACATAGCGTGGCTCCCGTAAGGGTGCCTAAATTAGGACAGGCTTGATTGGCTTTATTGGTGGTTGAATTCACTTCTGACTCATTCTGCGCATCAGCAGAAATACCCACATTGTTGTCTGAACCGGTAAGATTCACATTACTGGTGGATGAGTTGACTGTACCGACCGAACTGGTCGAAGTCGTATTGCTATAAATGGTGGTTTTGCCTACTCCGTCGTAATAATCCGAATCCATTAACTCAATTAAATTGGCTTGAACCAAATGCTCTGCGGCGCGTGTTCTCGAAGCTTGCCAACGCTGGCTCCATTCATCTGCCGCATAGGAATTTTGCAAAAAAAGCAAACAGCATAATGCTATTTTGATTGCTGCATTTCTCATGGCTGTGACCTTCCATTTTGATCTTTCCAAATATTTAAATTTTATCTAACATAAATATTTAGAAATTCTAACCAAAACGAATTAAACCACATAAATGCAACTAATTTTCATTCAATATACCGGTTGATATATTATCCCTCTTTTAAATTAAAATCAGCTTGTTGTTTTTAGATTAAATGACTAAAACTTGGTATAACCACTTAATTGTAAATAGATATGAATTTAAAAATAGACAAATAAAATATTTAGAATATAAAATAGAGAAAACTAATGTAAATATTAAAACATTAAAACCCACAACTACACATCATTATTTATATTAAACACTAGTTTATATATTTGATTTGATTATTTTAATATTCAAAAATTAAGATTTTTCAAAATCATTTTATATTTTTCTTTTCACATAAAGTTATAACAAAATCATTGCGACTTTATTTTGCATTCGATTTTGCGCTGATTTAGAAAGTAAAAAAGCCCGACATCCTGTCGGGCTTTTTTGTATGTGTTGCTTAGGTATAACTCCTGTCGTACCTCACATCCTGGTGTTGAACTTATCATTATTGTTTTATGTTTTGGAACTTCCTGTTCTCTATGGCTCCATCATATGAAAAATCTTAAAGCTGACATAGACGCAATATTCTCTGATTTATGTCAGCCACAGCGTACAAAACTGCTCAAAACTCAACCCAAGATTTATCCGCAGAAATTGCGGATCATTTCAGAAACCGAAGCATTCCGCTATTGAGGGACAAATTAAAATCTGAATGGTTTACTAGCAACTCAATTCGCTACAAGTAACAGCTTCGCTCATGAAAACGCCGACTTGTTTCAATGTCGGCATTTTGTGCATTTTAACTTTGAATTCCTATTAAGCGATTAATACTTAAGTAAAAATATAAATTCACTTTGTATCATAAGCATTATGTTCGAAAACCCAAAGCATTATAAAAGTTGTTTTTATGAATGGAGAAAAAGCATCATTTCTAAAATAAGAACAACTAATAGTCTGAAACTATACAATCACATTGATTGACTGATTTTAAAAAATGCCATTCGAGTCAATTAAACCTATTGAATAGCAATCACAATTAAAGCCGAATAGTATATTGCTGAATTAAGAGGATTTTTATAGAAAAATTATTCTTTTATAAAAAAAATAAATATATATATTTAAAAACTTGATTATTTATATTTTTAGTGTATAGTTAACTTAACTAGAAAAAAGTCTTGTTTCGGTAAATCTTCCTTAAGTATCGCAGTTTTAGTCATAATCCTTCGTTTTTTAGATTTTAAGTCTCATTCTTTATTATTTCAAAGTTATAATCAGTCAATAAAATGACTAAAAAATTATTAAAAATTAGTAGGATATATTATGTCAAACTCAAATGTTGTTAAAGGTACGGTTAAGTGGTTTAACGAAGCTAAAGGTTTTGGTTTCATTCAACAAGAATCAGGTCCAGACGTTTTTGCGCATTTCAGCGAAATCGCGAGTTCAGGTTTCAAAACCTTATTTGAAGGCCAGCAAGTTGAATTCAGTGTCGCTCAAGGTCAAAAAGGACCGAATGCTGTAAATATTATTGCGATCTAAGTAATAATAGGCAGTAGTAAAAAGCACTCACGAGTGCTTTTTTAAACTTTAAAATTTGTTTTCAAAAGCAAAGAATCTCTAAAAAATAGGATATAAGTTGTTAAAAATAAATGATTTAATTGCAAAATCTAAAAATGGTACTGAAATTGTTGTTTCATTAATTCCCCTCAATAAAATGCAGAATACACGTCAAGGTTTTAAACAAATTGAAGTTGGTAAAAGAGTTCTGCTGGAATCTGGAATCGAGGTTGATTTAAATTTGGATGGTCGTACATTTTACACTTCTCCAAATCAATTGTTTAAATTGAACCACAAAGTTTCTTAGAGATAAAATTAATAAACATCAATAATTTACTCTCCTACTACAATTTTATTCAGGATATATATATGTTTAAACAGAGTCTTAGCGTGAAAGATCAGTTTGGGATTAAACACACTATTCAAGCAACAGTGGATCATCAGTTTGCCAACACGCAATCGCATTCGAATATAAAACATATCACCGTTGATGGCGAAGATATTCGACCTAGTTTTGAAATGCTTTTTCAAAGTACCTTAAGTGGAAAAATTTTTAAAATTATATAGATAATAATTTGTGTTAGATCATTAGGTGTTAGCTCAAGACGATCGAGATTCAATTTTAGAAAGTAAAAAACGGGCATCTAATTACAACAAAACCTTTATTTATTTGTACCAAAGTACCTGCTGGAAAGCCTGTACTTTGATTGAAGATCATTAACTTCTTTTTTATCTATTTATTTTTTAATTTGAAGATTAGACCGTTTTTCTAAAATCCACTTAATCCACCTTATTTACTATAAATCGATGAATTAAAATATAAAGCAATGCCCAATTAATCCTAATCGGGCATTTACAACCAATGCTCCGCATAGCCTGACTTCATTTTAAATCAGAATTTAAAATGACATTTCAATTCACAAGTTTCCCTGTATAAGCTTACAAAAACTCGTCCAGTACCGAATTTAAAAAGATATGCCCCTGTTCAGTACAAACCAAATGAGTGGCATCATCCTGCATCAATTTTCGACGGCGTAAAGAAGCCAAGGTTTCAGATAAATCATCCAGACTCAAACCTGTACGTAGCGCATAATTTTCTGCTGCAACCCCATCATTTAATCGCAACGCATTCATCATAAATTCAAACGGCAATTCTTCCGCTGCAATGCGTTTAAATTGCACATGCTCCGCAGGGACTTTGGCTAAATAGTCTTTGGGTAAGCGGGTTTTCTGAAAGCGATACACCCCATCAGGCAACGTGACTTTGGCATGTGCACCTGCACCAATCGCCAAATAATCCCCAAATTGCCAGTAATTCAAATTATGTGCCGAAGGTAATTCTTTCCGCCATGCCGAAACTTCGTAATTCACAAAACCTTGAGCTTTTAAATAGGCTTCACCTTGGGCCTGAATGTCTTCCAGCACTTCATCGACAGGTAAAATGGGTTGGGTTCTAAAAAACACCGTATTCGGCTCAATGGTCAGTTGATACCACGAGATATGCGTTGCACCACTTTCAACCGCCAGTTTTAAATCGAATAAGGCTTGTGCTAAGGTCTGTTCAGGTAGGCCATGCATCAGATCGACATTAATCCGTTTAAACCCTGCGTCTCGCGCTAGACCAATCGCGGAAATCGCATCTTGATTACTATGAATCCGCCCAAGTTTTTGTAAATGTTCGGTATCAAAACTTTGTACCCCAAGCGACAGGCGATTAATCCCAACCGCCAAATAGTCGGCAAAAGGATCATGTTCTAGCGTACCGGGATTGGCTTCGAGCGTGATCTCACAGCCATCTTCAAACGGCAATAAAGCTTTGAGCTGAGCAAATAACCAAGCATAGCCTTGTGCTGAAATCAGCGATGGTGTACCGCCGCCAATAAAGACACTATGAATGCTGCGCCCTTGAGCAAAGTCAATTTGGGTTTTAAAGTCTTCCACCAAAGCCTGTAAGTACTGTTGCTCCAAGTCTAAAGACAGTTTGCCATCTGGCACCGCATGCGAATTAAAGTCACAATAAGGGCACTTACGCACACACCATGGCATGTGAATATATAAAGACAATGGAATATTTGCAGGAAGTAAATCAGCCAAGGACAGGACTCTAAAACACAGCGGAAATCTTGCATATTTTAACATGACTGCATCAAGACTCTTATGAAATCTGTAGGTATTTGCATTAGACTGATAAAAAGATAAGAAGAATGAATGGTTTAAAATGATGAAAATATCGGGTCACTTGTTGTTTTTCTTGCCGCTGGCTTTCGGTATTGGCATTGCCATGACCTTTCAAACCGCAATTAACGCGCAGTTAAGAGAGCATTTATATTCCCCGCTACAAGCCGCACTGCTGTCATTTTGTATCGGTACCCTTGTCTTGGCCCTGCTGGTGCTGTTACAGCCAGTCAGCAAACCCCATTTACAAGATTTTTCCAGTATTCCATGGTACTTATGGCTTGGGGGATGTCTAGGGGTTTATGCCATCAGTATTAGCATCTATACTGCCCCTAAATTAGGTTTTCTCACGTTTTCAGGTTTGGTTATTTTTGGTCAAATCCTGACCTCGATGATCTTTGACCATTTTGGTCTCCTTGGTACCGACAAAACGCCTGTAAATTGGCAGCGTTTACTTGGTGGCGTCGTAATTTTTATTGGTGTGCTTCTCACTTTACAACGCTGAATTTATTCTGACCAAGCACATAATGAAGATGAGTAATTTTTGTGTCGAATGTCACCTCTACCCGTTATGAATTAAAACAACTTTTCCATTTAATGTTGCCCATTTTGGTGACGCAGTTTGCCCAAGCTGGTTTGGGTTTAATTGACACCATTATGGCAGGGCATCTATCTGCGACAGATTTGGCAGCCATTGCGGTGGGTGTCGGCTTATGGATTCCAGTGATGCTGCTGTTTAGCGGCATCATGATTGCCACCACCCCGTTGGTGGCGGAAGCCAAAGGGGCGCGAACACCTGAGAAAATTGCCACAATTGCGCGTCAGTCCTTATGGGTGGCGTTTATTTTGGGCGTGATTGCAGGACTGATTTTACAGCTGATGCCATTTTTACTGCCAGTTTTTGGCGTGCCTGAAAGCTTGCAAGCCAAAGCCAGTCTGTTCTTACATGCCATTGGTTTTGGTATGCCCGCAGTCACCATGTATGCCGCTTTACGAGGCTACTCGGAGGCTTTAGGCTACCCGCGCCCAGTCACTGCAATTAGTCTGATTGCCCTTGTGGTGTTAATTCCTCTCAATTTTGTCTTTATGTATGGTTTAGGACCTGTGCCGGAACTGGGCAGTGCTGGCTGTGGTTTTGCCACCGCCATTTTACAATGGCTGATGTTCTTGACCCTTGCCACTTACATTTACAAAAGCAGTGCCTATAAATCCACGCAGGTGTTTGCCCTGTGGGAAAAACTGGATCAGTATTGGGTAAAACGCATTTTAAAACTGGGTTTACCCATTGGTTTAGCCATTTTCTTTGAAGTCAGTATTTTCAGCACCGCTGCCATTATTCTTAGCCCCTTGGGCGATACCATTGTGGCCGCCCACCAAATTGCAATTTCAATTACTTCGCAGTTGTTCATGATCCCCATGTCTCTGGCCATTGCACTAACCATCCGTGTCGGCACCTATTATGGGGAAAAAAACTGGCCTGCGATGCATAGAGTGCAATTGGTTGGACTGGCTGCGGGAACCTGCTTTGCCCTTATGACCATGTTGTTATTATGGATTTTTAGGGCTGAAATTATTGCCATCTACACTTCAGATTACGATGTCGCACAGATTGCCATGTACTTGGTGTTGTTCGCGATTGCCTATCAGCTGATGGATGCTTGGCAAGTGAGTGCCGCAGGTTGCTTACGCGGAATGCAAGACACCAAAGGTCCCATGTGGATTACCATGCTGGCTTATTGGGTGGTGGCCTTCCCCGTCGGCATTTATCTAGCCCGTTTTACCAGTATGCAAGCCGCAGGGGTTTGGGTCGGCTTGATTGTCGGTTTAAGCGTTGCTTGTGTGCTCTTGCTCAGCCGTTTATATCTAAATAACCATCGTCTAAAACAGTCGACTTAACCCATCCTCACTATGACCTTGAGCCTCGCGCTCAAGGTCATTGCAGACCGTCTTATTCTGCTGCGCTGTTGTCGCAATACAAATCACCACTCATGTTTATCATCTGATCTGCGGCTTTTCTGCCAGCCTTTCATACGTCCCATCCAATAAAAAATCCCACCACTCTCGGCATCTTCAAGACTGCATGCTCCCTATGCCAAATCCTGTATACGCATTATTAACAATTTAAAATAGGCAAATTCAAATTTAGCGCCTATGATCAAAACTCCCCCAGACCGAGATTTTCCGAGGAATACTGCATGGCTAAAACGACTCATACATCTGGTCGTCGCTTTATGAAACTTGCCAGCATGACTGCAAGTATTGCCACCAAAACCGTGTCCAATTCGATTAAAAACTTTAATGCCGATGAAGAACAAAAAAATGCAGCACGTAGTAAGCTCTTTCAGGACATTGGGATACAAATTGCAGACACGCTGGGAGAAATGAAAGGCGCGGTGATGAAAGTCGGTCAAATTGCCTCGCAATATAAAGATATTTTCCCGCCAGAAGTGGCACGTGCCATTGCCAAGCTACAACGTCAAGCACCCGCCATGCCCTTTGCCGAAATTAAACAACAGGTCGAAAAAGAGCTGGGCAAACCGCTGGAACAAATCTTTAAGCATTTTGATGAGCAACCCTTTGCAGCAGCCTCGATTGGTCAAGTACACAAAGCCCTGTTGCCGCATGGCGAACAGGTGGTGGTCAAGGTGCAATATCCTGGGGTGGATGAAGCCTGTGAAAGTGACCTGAAACAAATTCGACTTGCGCTACGTCTTATGGGCGTATTAAAAGTTGACCGCAAACTTCAGGATCGTCTATTTCAGGAAATTCAAACCAGCCTAGACAATGAGCTGAATTACCAGATTGAAGCGCAAAATTTAGAAGTTGCACGAACCTTTCACGAAAAGCTCGACAGTAAAATTATTATTCCCAAAGTCTATCCGGACTATTCCTCACGGCATATTTTGACTTTAAGTCTTGAAGCAGGTGAAAGCATCGAAACCGCCAGCACATGGTCACAAGACACCCGCAATGCGTTGGGGCGTCGTCTACTGCGTGCCATCGGACAAGAGATTTTCTATCTGAAGCGTTTTCACTGTGACCCTCATCCGGGTAACTTTGCCTTCCGTGAAGATGGCAGTGTGATTATTTACGACTACGGCGGGGTCAAAGTCTTGTCCAATGACATTGTGCATCACTTCAAGCAATTGATTCAGGCGGCACGTCGGCAGGACATTGCAGAAATCGAACTTCAGCTGGATGCCCTACATGCCATTGCCGAACTGGGGAAATTTCCAAAAGACTTATATACCGCTTGGCTGGAAGTGCTGATGCGTCCACTGACCACGCATTATGACTTTGCAGAAAATTCCGCCAATTATGATGGTATGGAACTGGTGAAATCTTCATTGAAATATTGGGATGTGTTTAAACCTTCCCCTTATACCCTCATGGTGAACCGAACAGTTTCAGGACATTATTGGAATCTGGTTCATTTAAAAGTAAATGACGATTTAAATGATGTATTTGAAGCCTTAGTCCCTAGCCCGCAAGACTGATCCCGTGCGATGAAAAGACCGATGGCAACATGGGTCTTTTTATTTGGCCTACATATGTTATATTATAACATAACAACTAATGACAACTGAGGAGCTTGACCATGCGTCCCAATATCCATCCTGAATACCGTGAAGTACTGTTCCACGACACCAATGCCGATGCTTACTTTATTATTGGCAGTACATTACAAAGCGCACAACACCGCGAATACCAAGGCAAAAGCTATCCTTATGTCACGCTCGATATCTCCAGTGCATCACATCCGTTTTATACTGGTGAAGTGCGTCAAGCCAGTAATGAAGGTCGTGTGGCGAGCTTCAATAAACGCTTCGCACGCTTTCAGCGTAAAGGCTAAGCAATTAATCTTGTTTTAAGTTTGACCTTCTAGACTACAACTATTCAGAAGTCTAAGTCCCTATCCTCCACTTAGACTTCTTTTTTTATGCCTAGGCTTTCAACGCGAAGAGAGAGGAAAAAATAAAATAACCAACCGCAAGCAGGAGAATACCGAGAATCACACTCGACAGAGCATAACTCACAGCCAACATGAGTTGACCTTCACGCATTAAATTAAACGTTTCTAGGCCAAAACTAGAAAAAGTGGTAAAGCCCCCCAAAATGCCGACCATTAAAAATAAACGGGCATTATTTTGTAAAGCGGGATAGTGCTGACTGCAAGCAAAAAATACGCCCGCCAAGAAGCAGCCGAGTAGATTAATGTACCAAGTTGCCCACGGAAACGTTGCACTGGATTTAACGAGAATACTGCCCAAACCATAACGAGAAACAGCCCCGATTGCGCCGCCCAGAGCCACTAACAGCCAATTCATGTCTTGATCATCAAAAATTAAATCCTCCCTGTTATGCTCTGCATCAAGTTAATTGTCAACGTCTGTCCCGCTGCAGTAGAGAATTTAGTCCAGAAAAATCATTTAGCTTTTGGCAAAACTTGCTATAGTCAGAACCCATTTTCACTGTGTTTGAGGACATTATGGCTCAGGACTTACTAGCACAATTACAGGCAGGCGAAGCAAAATTTGCCGATGTATTGGCGTATATTGAAGCACGTTATACCCACACCCCAACGGCATTTAAAAATGGTCAACAGCACAATGCCGCAACTGAAAACCAAGGCAGTGCCAAAGTGTTTTCCTTTGCTCAGCTCAATGATTTGAATCCAGAACAAACCTTGTCTTTATTTGCAGAGCACTATGCCGCAGTATTGGCAACGCCAGAAGGCACAGATCACCAAAATATCCGTCAATTCATGCAGCAAGGTTGGGCGGGCATTCAATTTGAAGGTCAGGCGCTAACGGCAAAATAATTTCAGTTTCTGCTCAGGCACTGCTCCAACTGATGTTTGATTGTTATGATCAATTCAGCCAAGCAGTGCCATCAATTGCTTTAACCTTTAACTTTTTCAATCCAGACAATCGAGCTGACGCGAAACAACTCACATGCGCCATCCCCCGTATCCGTCGGGGTTAAAGATGAACGCCACACCAGATCTTTGTCTTTAATTTCGACCAGTTCCCCTCGTAAACGTACCAAATCACCACGTCGAACCTGTTGAATCTGCTGCGCGACTTGCGGATTGGCAGGAATAATATGCATATTCGACACCATTTGCATGGCTTGCTCGGTCGGCACAGGAACTTTATCCATTTTCCAGTTTAAATAGCGATCATACTGATTCACCGAAATATGCCGCGCAATTTCAGGTTCGGCAAACAGCCCCCAACTCACCGCATAATCAATCGGGGAAAACTTGGCTTGCTCATCATCCGTATAGGTTTTAGACCCCAGAATCCGAAAATCCCCTTTAAAAGCTTTGAGTACCGAAATAGATTGATCCTTGGCTATGGGAGGAAGCCCTTTGGCAATATTATATTCCGCAGAAGATGCATAGCTGCCCGTACTCAAAATACTGGCACATACTAATAGGGCTGCGAGTCGAATGTTCATGACCACCTCTTGCAATGCATTTCATCCTGTTCTAGTTTTAATCATACGCCTGAATTACAGCTTAAAATTTGCAGAATTGGTAACAATCATGAAGAGTTTGGTCACACTGACTGAACTTTCGCAGCCTTTAAAGGTGGAATCTGAACCTTATGCTTTATCAGTTTTATCAACAACAGATTTTTCCGCATCTACTGAATCAGGTCATGCAGACCCCGAGTTTGATGGATCGACGTCGTGAACTCTTATTACCAGTATCAGGGCAAGTCTTAGAAATCGGTTTTGGCACAGGCATTAACCTCGCGTTCTACCAAAATGTCGAACATTTATATGCGCTTGAACCCAATCAAGATCTTTTTAAACTGGCAGCCCAACGTATTTTTACATGCAACTTCCCCATTCAGCATTTACAGGCCAGTGCCGAACAGATTCCCTTAGCCGCACAAAGTATCGACCATGTGGTCAGTACATGGACCTTATGCAGTGTGCAGCAACTGGGACAGGTCTTGGCCGAAATCCACCGCGTACTGAAACCGAATGGGTGCTTGCACTTGGTCGAGCATGTACTGAATACCGAGAAAAAAGGGATCCGCCAACTGCAACATCTCATCACCCCGATTCAGAAACGTTTGGCCGATGGCTGTCACTTAAATCGGAATGTGGAACTGGCATTAAGTAAAGCCGGTTTTCAGCTAGTCGATTATGCTTATTTTTATGCCGAAGGTATTCCGAAAATAGGACAGCAAATGCTCTTGGCGCGGGCGCAAAAACGATAGAACAACATGCGTTGGTTTAAGGTCACAAAAGCTATTTTTAGCTATCCTCAAAGTCGATACGGATGGTTTCAAAACGAATTCGTCCGTGTTGAATCGCATGGGCAATCGCCTGCTGCCCTTTGGTTAAGCGAGCTCCGCCACTTTTAATGTCAATCAATACAATCTCGACATCTTCGACTTTACCCTGCCCATCACGTAAATCGGTATAGCCATCGAATACCACATAGTCGATAGGGTCACCCAAAAACTTGGCATCACTGGGTAAATACTGAAATTCAGGTAAAATGGGGGCCAGTTGTTCCGCCATTTTGCCTTTGAGCACTGCGCGACTGGTGTTGACACTGCGCTCCTGATCACACCAGTTATTCAATCGTGGCATTGCATCCGAAGCAACGCAAATGCAGGATTCAAGAATTGACAGCCTGACTAAAAAACGTCAGGCTAGCGGAAAACGATAACACCGATAAAGAACAACATGGTGAATCCCATAAGTCCGCTGTTACGTGCTTTTTTCTCCAATTCTATTCTGGTGTATTGCCTACACATCCTGATTGTGCTGACTGGAACCACGCTCGGCTTATATTATTTCGGCTATGAGACGCTGATTGTCCCTGTAACCTTGGGGGCAATTGCCGCAGCCCTAACCGATTTTGATGATCGACTCAGTATTCGCCTGCGTAATCTGCTCTATGTCTGCATTTTATTTTTTAGCGTCAGCAGTATTCTCGAATTTCTTGCCCCTTATAAACTTCTCTTTATTCTGTATTTATCCTTATCCAGTGCTGCCCTGATTTTAATGGGCGCCTTGGGGCAACGTTATGCCACCATTTCTTTTGGCACGATCTTGCTGTCCATTTACACCATGTTTGGACTGGGCGAATATCAAGTCTGGTATCAACAGCCCTATTATTTTGTCTTAGGTGCCCTCTGGTATGGCTTCAGTTCCATACTGTTTTACTTACTCAAACCGACTCAGGCCGTGCAGGACAATTTGGCACAGAGTTTTCAGCAACTGGCCACGTTATTACAGGCCAAAGCCCGACTATTTGACCCCGACAATATCGAGAATGTAGAAACTTTACTGTATGCGGTCTCGCTGCAAAATGCGCAGGTGGTCCAACGCTTAAACCAGTGCAAAGCCTCGCTGCTGACCCGTTTAAAGGCATCCCGTGCCAATCAAAAAACCATTTACTGGCTCAATCTCTATTTTCTGGCGCAAGATATTCATGAACAAGCCACATCGAATTATCTGCATTATGAAAATATTCATCGCAACTTTAGCCGTACCGACCTGATTTTTCGGATTCAGAAAAATATTCGACTGCAAGCCAATTCTTGCCAACAATTGGCTACAGCCATCTTACAGCAACAGACTTTTCAGCTGGATCCCTCGCATGCCGTGGCTCTAGCCCATTTGGAAAGCTCGATGCACAGTTGGATTCAGGACCATCCACATAATATTGAAGTGAAAAACTTGGGCTTGGTGCTGCGAAATTTACGTAATGTACAAGATCAGTTTGCCAATCTCACGATTGAACAAGACCATTACCAGCAGCATTATTCTGCACATCAAGACAATTTAAATCTGCTGGATGATGACATTCACGGTCTACAGGACTTATGGCTGAAGCTACGCCAACATTTAACGCCTCAATCTGCGTTGTTTCGACATGCAGTCCGCATTGCATTTGTATTTGCCGTGGGCTATGCCATTTCTTTGTTACCCTTTGCCAAAAATGGCTACTGGATTTTATTGACCAGTTTATTTGTCTGTCAGATCAGTTATTTTGCCACCAAAAGCCGTTTAAAACTGAGAACTTTGGGCACCTTGCTCGGGGTTATTTTAGGGGTTCCGCTACTGTATTTTGTACCCAGTATTGAAGGGCAACTGATTCTCACCATTATATGTGGCGTGGCCTTTTTCTATTTACGCTCGCAAAAATATGCGATTGCCACGCTCATGGCGACCCTGATGGTGTTGTTAATTTTTAACCTGAAAGGTGCCGGTTATGAAATTATCTTACCGCGTATTATTGATACCCTACTTGGCTGTTTGATTGCATGGTTTGCAGTCAATGCCATTTGGCCAGACTGGAATTTTCGCAATATTTCTAAAAATATTCAAAATAGTAGTCAGGCCACTTTAGATTACTTCGCTGCCATTGTGCAGCAATATCAACAGGGCAAAAATAACAGCATCAACTATCGTAAAGCTCGGCGCCTTGCACATAATGCGCAAATTGAACTGTCCAGCATGATTTCCAGTCTGAGTACTGAACCGCAGCCTAATCCAGAACTGATTCAGCAGGCTTTTCGCTATTTGGTCTACAGTCATAGTCAACTCAGCTATATTTCTGCCTTGGGCAGTCATCGCGAACAGCTACATGACCCAAAAATACTCGAACTGTTGCAATGGTGTTTACACACCCTAAACAACAGTTTGATTCAGCAACACCATCTAGATCAACAACAGATACAACATCAACTGGAAGAGATTCAGTCCATTAGCCAAGCAGTAGAACTTTCTGAACATTGGCAATTGGTACTCAAACAAATGAGTCTGTTACTGGAAACCTTGCCGGAACTGCTCAAGCTCAAACAACGCTTATTGGCACTTGAAATTAAGTAAAACCGACTGCGCTACAAGCCATGACCACCTCTGCAACTCTCGAGCAGACCAGACTTGCAGCTGTATGAGATGGAAAAATTCAGCCCTTTCAGTCACTTTTTATGTATAAAGATTCGCCCGATTCAGCTAGAATCGAGATTCATTCTCAATTTTATTGTTTTGAATATGAATATTAAAACCTTACGCGTTGTTGGTTTTCTGGAAGGCTTATCTTTTCTTCTGCTCCTATTTATTGCCATGCCTTTAAAATATATCTGGGGCAATCCGATTTTGGTGAAATTCGTCGGAATGGGACACGGTGTTTTATTTATTCTATTTTTGGTGGTGCTGTTTGCGGTCTGCGAAAAACAGAAATGGTCAATTAAAATGTTTATTCTTGGCTTGATTGCCTCTATTTTGCCGTTTGGCCCTTTTGTATTTGATCATAAACTCAAGAAATTTGAATCATAATTGATGCCATATTGTGGCAACAAAACTGGTCAAACAGGCATCAATAGCCTGTTTGACTCTGAGTCTTCAAGCCCAGTTAGAACTCGCCTTTGGCGTGTCGTTCCCGCAAAACTTGCTGCAACATGCGTCGTGGAAAACTAAACCACAGTGCAATCAAGACAAAACATGCCAAGCTATAAGCAATTAAATGGTACTGCGCATACAAAATACGCACCAGTTCAATAATAAAAAAGAAACTAAACATCAGCAGCATTGACACCGCAGCAGCTACAGTACCTTTTGACACTTCTGAAGACATCAGCGCAAAACGGTACAGCACCGAAAAACTAATCCCCTCGCCAAAGCTAATTAGGGTCATACCGACGATCAGGCTAATCAGGAAATACTCCTGCCAGAACATCCCAGCCAAAATCAGCAGTGTGCCCAGCAGCATAATTGGTAAACCGATCATCACGGTTTTTCCTAAGGCCAGTCGGTCAATGATTTTAATCAGCACCAAATTGCCCGCAATCAACCCGCCCAATACTGGGAATTGTGCTAAACCGTATTGCAAACTGCTGAGCTTTAATTCTTCCACCAACATCACGGGGGAAAGTGCAATCCACAACATTAATGGCATACTGACCATGGGCAAGGCCAAAGTTAAGCCGAGAAAACGCCGATTTTGATAGACTTTTTTAAAGTCAGACAGAATATAGCGTAGTGGCTGTTTCACCACAGTTTGCTGGGTTGCGGGCATGTTGGCTTTTAAGCCAAACCAGCTGAGAAAAGCCAATAATGCGATGCCGATAAAACCCCAATGCCATGACACATGGTCAATCAGGAAGGCACCTAACACGGGACCCAACAATGGAGCAAGCAAGGAAATATTGGCCATCAGCGCCATGACTTTAATGGCATCGCGCTCTGCAAAGGTTTCCTGAATAGCGGCATAACCCACGGCAGAAATCACGGTTAAGCCAATACCCTGTAAAAAGCGCAGGGCAAGGAATTGTTCAATATTTTGGGTGAGCAAAATCAGTAAGCAACAGATACTAAAAAACAGTACCCCAGTGAGCAGGACTTTTTTTCGTCCCAATCGGTCGGATAATGGACCCAACAGCCATGCCACACAAGCGCCACCCAGCAAATAAAAAGACATAGATGAGGGTGCCCAACTGCTGCTGACGCCAAATTCTTTGGTGATGGCGAGCATGGCGGGTTGCACTAAATCATTGCCGATATAGACGGAAAACTCGAACAGCACCAACGCCAAAGGAAACATCAGCGTTGCGCGGTTCAACGTGGTGGTTTGAACTTTTTGCATTATTTTCTACATATCTTTATGGTCTAGTCGCAGGCTGACACTATTTTTTGGGAGATAAGCGTTAGCCCAATGACCAGCACTGAGAGAATTAATAAATTACGTTTTTAAAATGCGCTAAGGTTTAGCGGCTTAATACACCGTATTCACAAGGTGTCTAAGACAGATCAAGCTATTTCAGTTGTGAGATTTTTATCACTCAAGCTAGTACACCCACTAGGTCAAGTGGGTGTAGTTTAGCAGTTTATAGCTTGGGAATTGTAGTTTTGTTTTGTAGATTAAGCCGAGATTTCGGTTTTGACTTTAAGCGGATCTTTTTTTCGATTTAGATGATCAGGCTTCATAAATAAAGAACAGATAATTGCAAAAACTGCCATACCCGCAATATAGCTAATAATTAAATGTGGACTGCCGTCTCCAATACTCAATAATTTAGTTGCAATGAGAGGAGCTAAACCACCACCCAATACACCCGCAAATTGTACTGAAATTGAGATACCACTATATCGAATTTCCGCGGGAAATTGACGTGCAAATAACTGAGCTTGTGGAGCATACATAATTGGAAATACCACACCGATTGCCAGCACAATAGCGGTCCAAACCAAGACAGGATCTTTACTATCCAACATACTGAAAAATGGATAACAATACAGTGCCAATAACACCAAGCCAAACATGAACATATTGCGTTGACCCACTTTATCAGACAAATGCCCACATAACGGCGTCATCACCATAATTAAGCCTGCACCGCAAATCGTGGCAAATAAAATATCCTGACGAGGAATTCCCAATTTAGTGGTGGTATAAGCCAACGCAAAAGTAGAGGCAATATAAAACCAAGCGTTTTCTGCTGCACGTGCAAAAATAATAGTCAACAACTCACGCGGGTGATTTTTAAAGACCTGCAGCGCTGGCACTTTAATTTCTTGTGCCTGTTCTTTAACTTTTTCAAAATCTGGCGATTCAGGTACTTTAACTCGAATATACCAACCGACTCCAAGCAGCAAAATACTGGCAAGAAAAGGTAAACGCCAGCCCCAACTAAATAGCGTCGCTTCAGGCAGTAATGACACGGCACCTAGGGCGAGTGAAGCCAAGAGTAAGCCTCCTCCTGCACTGGCTTGCGGTAAACTTCCCCAGAAGCCTTTGCCGCCTTCGGGTGCATGTTCAACCGCCATCAGCACTGCACCACCCCACTCTCCGCCCATTGCCATACCTTGAATAAAGCGAAGCACGACTAAAAAGAAAGTTGCCCAATAACCAATACTCTCATAGGTAGGTAACAAACCAATTAATACTGTAGGAATCCCCATCATAATCAGGGTGGTTAACAGCATGGCTTTACGTCCAATCTTGTCGCCAAAATGACCAAAAACAATCCCCCCCAAAGGGCGACCAATAAAGCCTACGGCATAGGTGGCAAAGGCTGCCAACACGCCTGTTAATGGATCAAGATTTGGAAAGAAAAGCTTATTGAAAATCAGTGCTGCCGCAGCACCATAAATAAAAAAGTCATACCATTCAATTGTCGTTCCGACCATGCTGGAAATACCCGCCAGTCGATGCGAAGACTTTTTCGTTTGCGAAGCTGATCCTTGTTGCTGCTCCATATTCACCTCTTCCATTTTTAAGTATTGTTACCCTGTCATCACAGATGAAGAATCGTTCCTGATTACTTTTTAAATAAAGTGATTCGATTTACTTTGTTATTGCTTTAGTTCTATTTAATCGTTCGATAAGTCATATTTAAAAAAATTAAACTCTCCAATTCTCAACTCATTCAACTTTTCTAATGTGGTCTAGCTTTTTAGCTGAGTCAACATACTTAATTACTTAAGTAGTTTTTCCTTTTAATTAAATAATCTAATTACAATGCTTTAGAAATAAAAATACGAAATCTTCCCCTTAAATCTGACTTTAAATATCAAGACTTAAAGATAGAATTTAATCAACTCAACGATGAAAAATATATAAATGCGTGATTTTTTACAATTGCTAATTTTAGCTGTGTGACTATATTACTTATTATACTAAGTAAGGATACTTAATATGATGAATTATAATAAATTGGCGTTCGAGTTTAGCCCAGCTCCAATTGTCGTGCTCAGTAATCGGCACATGGTCGAAATGAATAATGCCTTTTCCCTGATGTTTGGCTATGAACGTGCCGAACTGATCAATCAATCCATCATCAAAATTTTTCCAAGTATTGAGGACTACGAAAAGGTCGGGCATGCTGCCTTACAAAGTCTGTTGCAAAAAAATAGCCTGTATTATTCAGATCAACGTTTCATGCAGCATAAAAGTGGGGAAATTTTCTGGACCCATACCCATGGCAGAACCCTCACCCCTGAAGATCCGTTTAAATTAATGGTTTGGCATTTTGAGCGTAAAGAACAACATCCGCTGATTACCCAGCAAAAACTCACTAAACGTGAATCTGAAATTACCCAACTGATTGTGAATGGATTAACCTGCAAAGAAATCGCACGCAAACTTTCGCTCTCACATCGTACCGTAGAAGTCCATAAAGCCAATTTGATGAAAAAACTCGGTGTCCATTCTAAACATGAACTCAGTTCTAAAATTATTATTCAAAATAACCTGACGCATCTTGAATAGTTCTGTGCATGCTAGTGGTTCAATTATAAAAAAGGCGTAATTGAATACGCCTTTAATCAATCTAATTGGTACCGACTAAATCAAATCAAGGACACGGTTTGGTCTGGAAAGTCTTGGTGTTTTTACCGCGCATACATTGATACGATTTTTCGGTTTCAACCAATTTCCAGTCATTCTCTACATGTTTAAAACTATAAATGGTACGAATAGAACGGACTGAATCGTCCATTAAACCTGTTTCAGTCACTTTGACTTGGGCTGCCGTTGGTGCTTCTACGCTATTAAAAAATTGACGAATTTCCACCGTCGATAATTCTTTCACCAAATCTGGACGTTGTTTTAATACTTGCGCCAAAGGTGTATCTGAACTACTGACCTTATTGACTAAATTCTGAGTGGTGGCACAGCCTGCCAATACACCTAAACATAAGGCTGAAACCGAAACTAAACGCAACATGACAAATTCCCCATAGATATCGTTACATACCCGTCATAATGCAATGCTTAAGCACAGAACTCTATGGCAACAATGTAGCGTTTATTGCTCGAGGTTGAAGGTTTGAACTTTTGAGTTGCACAATAAAAAACACCGCAATGTGACCATCGCGGTGTTTTGGTTTTATTCAATCATCAAATTATAAATCGAATAATTTACCCGGATTCATAATACCATTTGGGTCAAAGACTTTTTTCAAAGCTTTCATGTATTCAATTTCTTCAGCACTGCGTGAATATTCCAAATATGGTTTTTTGGTCATTCCTACGCCATGCTCGGCAGAAATCGAACCATCATATTTTTTCACAGTATCAAACACGTATTTATTCACCACCTGACATTTCGCAAAGAATTCGTCTTTGCTTAAATCCGCAGGTTTCAGAATATTCAAGTGCAAGTTACCGTCACCGATATGACCAAACCAGCAGATTTCAAAGTCTGGATAGTTTTCTGCCACAATCGCATCAATTTCTTGAATAAATGCAGGCACATGGGTAATCAAAACTGAAATGTCATTTTTATATGGGGTAAATGGCGCAATCGACTCAGAAATGTCTTCACGTAAACGCCATAAGCTTTCTACTTGCTCAAGGCTTTGGCTCAACACGCCATCCAGCACCCAACCCTGTTCCATACAGTGCTCAAAAATTTCCATCGCCTTGTCCATAATTGGCTCAAACGGCGCTTCAAATTCAAGTAACACGTAGAATGGGCATTTGGTTTCAAATGGACGTTGTACATGGCCATGATCCAAGACTTTCTGCATTGCCAATTCACCAAAGAATTCAAATGCAGTTAAATCAATTTTCGCTTGGAAGGCATGCAGTACAGGCATCACAGCTTCAAAATCAGGAACACCCAACACCATCACTTGTAAGTCTTGTGGTTGGCGCTCAAGTTTAATTTCCGCTTCAGTGATCAGACCTAAAGTGCCTTCACCACCAATGAATAAATGCTGTAAGGCATAACCTGTGGCATTTTTAATCATGCCTTTGTTTAAACGTAAGATGTCGCCTTTCCCTGTTACTACAGTTAAACCCAACACCCAGTTACGGGTCATGCCGTATTTAATGACTTTAATACCGCCCGCATTGGTACCAATGTTGCCACCAATTTGTGATGAACCCGCAGAAGCAAAATCCACTGGGTAGTACATCCCCTGTTCTTCAGCATATTTTTGTAATTGTTCAGTCACCACACCCGCTTGTACGCGGACCATACGGTCGGCAGGGAAAAATTCCAGAATCTGGTTCATTTTGTCCATGCTCACCACGATTTCACCATTGGCTGCCACGGCACCCGCAGATAAACCCGTACGACCACCCGATGGAGTCACGGCAATATTGAATTGGTTGGCAAGTTGAACAATGGCTTGAACTTGTTCCGTCGTTGCAGGGAAAACGATCACAGATGGGTTTGGATCAAAGTGTTTGGTATAATCCCGACCCCAATTTTGCAGACTATCGGTATCCGTTTTAATACGGTTTTCGCCAACAATTTCGGTCAATTGGGTCAACAACTCTGGGGTTAAAGCGACTGGAGCATTCATCGTTTTCAGACCTTGCAATGAAGTAAACAAGTGGTGTCGAATCTAATGCATTATTCAGCTGAAACTGCGGTAACAAAGGAACAATAACTAGACAGCGCGTGAAGTAACGGACAGTCCATCTGTACCGTATTTTTTCACGGAGCATTATTATAAGCCATTTTTAAGCAAAACCCGCAGAAAATCGCGTTTTAACCAGGTTACCTTGTAAATTACAGGCTTAGTTAGACCAACCACGACAGGTTGTGACGCATATTTCGCCAAAATACCTGATTGCTGCGTCATAAAGGAAATGTATATCCCCCCTAGTCCTATGCTATGATACTGCCACCAAATTTGGCCTTTGTAGCGGAGCCGTAATGAGCCAACATCTTTCCCTGCCTAAAGATAAAATTCGTTTCTTGTTGTTAGAAGGCGTTCACCAAAACGCAGTCGACACTTTAAATGCAGCTGGATACACCAACATCGATTATCGTAAAACTGCGCTTGAGGGTGAAGCGTTGAAAGAAGCGATCAAAGATGCGCATTTCATTGGTATTCGTTCCCGTACTCAATTGACTGAAGAAGTTTTTGAAGCGGCAAACAAACTCATCGCGGTGGGCTGTTTCTGTATCGGGACCAACCAAGTGAACTTAAATGCTGCGATGGTTCGCGGTATTCCAGTCTTTAACGCACCATACTCAAATACTCGTTCAGTGGCTGAACTGGTATTAGCAGAAGCAATTCTCCTTCTTCGTCGTGTACCTGAAAAATCAACAGATACACATGCAGGCGGCTGGAACAAATCTGCTGTAGGTTCGTTTGAAACACGCGGTAAAACTTTAGGTATCGTGGGTTATGGTTCAATCGGTTCTCAACTTTCAGTTTTAGCTGAAAGCATGGGGATGAAAGTCATCTATTTCGATACAGTGACTAAGTTACCTTTAGGTAATGCACGTCAAGTCGGCAGCTTGAATGAACTTCTTGCCAATGCAGACGTCGTCTCTTTACACGTACCTGATGTTCCTTCTACGCGTAACTTCATGACTAAAGATCAGTTTGCGCAAATGAAAGAAGGTTCAATCTTCATCAATGCGGCACGTGGTACATGTGTCGTGATTGAAGACTTGGCTGATGCGCTTAAATCAGGTCACCTTGCGGGTGCTGCGGTGGACGTATTCCCGAAAGAACCTAAAGCCAATGGTGAAGAATTTGTTTCTCCATTACGTAACCTACCAAACGTGATTTTAACACCGCACGTGGGTGGTTCGACCATGGAAGCGCAAGCAAACATCGGTTTAGAAGTTGCAGAGAAATTCGTGGCTTACTCAGACAAGGGTATGACTTTATCTGCAGTGAACTTCCCAGAAATCGCCTTGCCGTTGACTGAAGGTAAACACCGTTTACTGCACATTCACAAAAACATACCGGGCGTACTTTCAAAAATCAACAACCTATTTGCTGAGCACGGCATCAACATCTCTGGTCAGTCTTTAATGACCAAAGGTGATGTCGGCTACTTAGTGATGGATGTTGACGCAACTGCATCTCAAGAAGCACTGGATACTTTGCAACACGTTGAAGGCACTATCCGCGTTCGCGTATTGTTCTAAGTTATTCGATGTGAAAAACCACAGACTTGTGTCTGTGGTTTTTTATTGACCCCTCCTCCGCTTAATGGAGTCAATAAAAAGCATTTCACAGCTTAAAATCGATCTATTGCCATGGGGAATAGATCGATTTTGTTTCAGTTCAGTATGGCCATGCCTTCTGGCTGCTTCATCTTACTGTATGATGAAGCGTTGATATTGCTCATCCGCTACGAGCTATTTCAACTGCACAATGTTATGATTGAAAAAAACACACAAATTGACCATCCGATATAAAACAAAATGCCTCTAACTCATGCTGAATTTTAAAACGCCTTCTTATTTACAAGCGGTTTTCCTGCTCTTTATTGCCATGCTCTGTGTGCAAAGTAGCGGTTCCTTAGCCAAAATCCTGTTTCAGCAATTTCCTGTTTTAACGGTTTCTGCCATGCGTATGCTGTTGGGTGCGCTGATTCTGGCCATTATTTTTCAAATCTGGAAAATTAACTTTAAAAGCGTTCGCTGGTCTTCGATTCTCAGCTATGGCATTGCACTGGCAGGGATGAACGGTCTGTTCTACCTCTCCATTGAACGTCTACCACTGGGTATTGCGGTTTCATTTGAATTTATTGGTCCACTCAGTGTCGCCCTGTATTATGCGCGACAAAAATATGATCTGCTCTGGGTCGGCATGGCCATTTTGGGCTTGATCTTATTATTTCCGTTCGACCAAGCCTCGCAATCGCTAGATTTGGTTGGCATTGCCTTGGCGCTTGGCGCGGGAGCATGTTGGGCGATTTATATTATTGCAGGGCAACGTCCTTCGGGTATTTCAGGCAATCATACGGTGTGTTTAGGCATGTTTGTCGGCATGTTGTGTTTAATGCCAATCGCAATGTTTTCAGGCATGACCAGTAATGTCTTCCAACCTCCTCATTTATTTTATTTTGTCGCTCTGGCTATTTTGGCAAGTGCGCTGCCTTTTACATTGGAAATGATTGCCCTGCGCAACCTCACCGCCATGAGCTTTGGAACCTTAATGAGTCTTGAGCCTGCAATTGCAGCATTGTCGGGTTTTGTCTTCCTTAATGAACAATTGCTCTGGACACAATGGTTAGCCCTAAGCACCATTATTATGGCTTCGATTGGTTGTACCTATACCACGCAACAAGCCAAACGCACGAAATCAACCAGTTTAGCATCTTCAAGCCAAGGCGATTGAGGTTTGCGGAACAGCCGATCTCGACAACTTCATCCCCGACCCAGCGACCAAATGTAGCGAGAAAAGCCATATGCGCAACAGTCAACTCAGTGCGGTCTTATTCATGGTACTTTCCATGTTGGCCTATCAAGTCAGTGCCTCTTTTGCCAAACAGCTCATGCAGGCCTTAGACCCGTTTACAGTGGTCACTTTACGTCTGAGTTTTGCCTCCATTTTAGTGGTGTTGATGTTCCGTTCATGGAGAATCATTCAGCGCCTACCATATCTAAAATGGCGTGATTTGCTGTTTTATAGTGCTGCGGTCTGCGTCATGAATGTGTTGTTCTATGCCTCTTTGGGCAAATTACCTCAAGGGATTGCCGTCGGCTTAGAGTTCTTAGGACCACTCACCTTAGCCCTGCTCTCCATTAAACAGAAAGGGGATTATATCTGGGTCGGACTCGCCATTGCAGGGATTGCCCTGATGGTGCCTTGGCAGGATGCGCAAGCCCATAACTTCTCTTATGTCGGGGCTGCCTGTGCTTTGGGTGCGGGGATTTGCTGGGCATTTTATATTTATTTTGGACAGCGTGTGGCTCGACAAAATATCGGAATGCATGCACTCAGTATTGCCATTGTGCTGTCCACACTGGTACTGCTCCCAATCAATGCCGTTCATAATCCACAGGCTTTAGTCCAATTCCAATATTGGCCACAAGCGCTGATGATTGCCTTATTAGCAACAGCCATTCCCTATACCCTAGATTTAATGGCACTCAAACGTCTCAGCAAACTCAGTTATGGCACGCTCTCCAGTTTATCTCCCGCCCTAGCTGCAATTGCAGGCATGCTCCTGCTCAAAGAACACATCACCATGTTGCAGACCCTAGCGCTCATTTGCATTATGACCGCTTCGGTCGGGGTGACTTATCGTGCCAGTCGCACTGCACCAGAAACTGAAAACAAAGACTCCATGGCCTAATTCATTCTGTTATCTACAAGCCCCACCCTGTTGTGCTGGCATCGTCCAGCTCACAAGCTCAGCGCATCTCGGGGAGTGTGCGGCTTGGGAATACGCGGCACATCTTCAAGACGGAGTGCTTGAATTCTAGCGGCTTAAAAATTACTATCATAAAAATAACATTAAAAAGATCAGTACAATAATGCAGCCACATATCCGTCTTAATATGATTGTCAAAAATGAAGCCGCCGTGATTTTGCGCTGCTTAAAGTCAGTCAAACCTTGGATTCACTCTTGGGCAATTGTCGATACAGGCTCTACCGATGGCACACAACAACTGATTCAAGACTTTATGCAGGATATGCCTGGACAGCTGTTTGAACGCCCTTGGCATAATTTTGGCTTTAATCGCAGCGAAGCCCTACAACTGGCACAAGCTCGCGACCTTCCTCCTGCCGACTATTTAATGTTTATTGATGCCGATCAAACCCTATTGGTCGAGCCAGAGTTTCAATGGGGAAGCTTATCTGGCACCGGTTACTATTTTGAATATATATATGGCAACATTCGTTACCAACTCAATGCCTTAGTCTCAACCAAACTGCCCTGGGTGTGGAAAGGGGTCTTACATGAATTTCTCGATTCAACAGCACCACATACTTGGCAATTCTTAGCAGGACCTCGTATTTTCGTGCAACATGATGGCGCACGCGGGCGCGATCCTTCTACCTATCTCAAAGATATAGAAATACTCAAACAAGGCATTAAAGATGAGCCAGAGAACCTGCGTTATCAGTTTTACTTGGCTCAAAGTTATCAAGATGCCCATTTACCCGAGCAGGCGCTGGAAGCCTATCAAATCCGTGCGGCAGCTGGAGGATGGGAAGAAGAGCGCTGGCTGGCACAATTCCGCGCAGCGAAATTTAAGGAGCTGTTGAAGCATCCTGCTGAAGACATCCGACATGCCTATTTACAAGCTTGGGTCAGTCGCCCGCAACGTGCTGAACCGCTCTATGAGCTGGCGCGCTATTATCGAGAGCAGCGTTTATTTACACAAGCCTGTCAATTTGCCTTGCAAGCTTGCCAAATTAGACGTCCAAGCGATATTTTATTTGTCGATGAAAGTGTGTATACCTGGCGAGCCTTAGATGAACTCAGTGTCGCTGCATCTTATTGCCCACAATATAAAGAAGACGGAAAAAAAGCCATTCTCAAATTATTCATGGAACAGAAATTTCCAGCTTCTGAAGAAGCACGACTGATTGCCAACTTGCGCTTTTATCAATAAAAAAGCCCTTGCAAAAGCAAGGGCACGATCTACAGTCAATCATCCACAGACATTACAGTTTCAAACTTAAGCCGGGAAAAAGATTTGATAACTTAAACGGACAATTAAAATAGAAACCAATACTAAAAAGATGATCCGGATAAATCCACTGCCATATTTTAATGCCAGCTTAACCCCAACCAAAGAACCTGCAATATTCGCGGCGGCCATGGTTAAACCGATTCCAAACAGCACATGACCTGCGGGCACAAAAAAACTCAGCGCTGCAAAGTTGGTCATAAAATTGGCAATTTTAGAGAGTGCTGAGGCATGAATAAAATCGACTTTTAAATAACGAATAAAATAGAAAATAAAGAAACTGCCCGTTCCTGGACCAAAAATTCCATCATAAAAGCCAATCAACACACTCCCGACTGCAGCGAGCACGAGAATTTTAGTGGTGACTTCCTGCTGAAAATGCACCTGACCAAACTGCTTTTTCATGAAGGTATAGATCGCAATAATGATCAACATACACAACACAAAGGGCTTTAATACTTGGGTAGGAATCATGGAAACACAAGCCGCCCCCAAGTAGGAGCTGATAAAAGCCCCCACCCCAATCACCAACAGCAACTTCCACGACAGTGACACGCGACGCATAAATGAAAAGGCCGCTGAGGCCGTACCAAAAATGGAAGACAGCTTATTGGTGCCAAAAACTGTCGCGGGTGCCAATTGCGGCATTGCCCCCATAATCGCAGGAATCTGAATTAAGCCCCCTCCTCCGACTGCGGCATCAATTGCGCCTGCACAGAAAGCAAAGAAGACCAAACTCAGAATAAGATCAAGTTCCATATGATTCAGCCGCCTACAGGTTCAAAACACGTTTAGGAATTAAACGCTTTCGATCACTGATTTCGGCCAAACCAAGACATTTTTCCCCATCAAAAACGAGCACTTGGGCTTCTGCAGCATGCTCAATATTGCTTTCCATGCCTCGACTGAAATATTCCGCCCGACCTTCAGGCACCTGAATCTGTGTCAAATGCTGTACAGGTGCATAGACTGGCAATAATAAGGCCTCACGCTCTTGTTCAGTTAAAGCTTCCAAATATTCAATGGTATAGCTCGGAATCAGGTCAAAATGACCCGTTTTAATCCGATGTAAATAAGTCAAATGCCCGTAAGTACCCAAGGCTTTGGCAATATCTTCGCCTAAAACCCGAATATAAGTGCCTTTAGAACAGGTCACATCTAAAGTAATACTGTTTTCCGTAAAAGACAGTAGCTGAATGGCTTCAATGGTGATTGGTCGTGCTTCACGCTCAATTTCAATGCCTTTACGCGCTAATTCATACAGCGGACGACCTTGCTTTTTCAGTGCCGAATACATCGGTGGAATTTGTTGAATCTCGCCAACAAACTGATCCAAGACCTGCTGAATATTTGCTTCGCTCAGCGCAGGTACTGTCTGCTCTAATAAAACCTCGCCCTCAACATCACCGGTGGTGGTGCTGTGCCCCAATTGCACTGTGGTTTGATAGCGTTTGCTTGAATCTAATAAAAAATGCGAAAACTTGGTTGCTTCACCCAAACAAATCGGCAATAAACCCGAAGCAAGCGGATCTAAAGCCCCAGTATGCCCCGCTTTCTCTGCGCGGAATAACCAACGGACTTTCTGTAATGCTGCATTCGAGCTAATACCCAATGGTTTATTTAATAAAAATACGCCATTTACCGCTCGACGCTGGATTTTTACCGCAGAAGATTTCATAACTCAGGACACGCATTTTCAACTGTGGCAATACTAACAACCGCTTGTCTAGTTTTACAACTTTTCTGTTGTTTATTTAGTTTGGCACTGCAAAATTAATTCAGTTCAGAGTATTGAATCAATTAAAACAATAAAATGGAAATTGGGCATAGGATATGCAGAAAAAGAAATTATGGCTCATACTGGCTATGATCCTCGTGATCTTGCTTGGTTTTCTCATCTGGCTTGCACCGAGTGCCAGCACAGGCAGCAATCCAAGAGAGAATCCCCGCAGCGCAACTGCAATGGAGAATGCCGCCCTCGGCCATCGTACAACTGAACCCCCAAGCTCTCAGCAGCCTTTTGTGAGTACGAGCCAACAAGATACGGAAATTAATTGCCAAATCAGCTTAGACCAAGCGAATCACTTGGTGGTCGATGAACGTACACGGAATTGTTTTGAATACTTCATTACCCAATATGGGGAAAAGCAAATTGAGCAGATCAAACAGGATTTTGCAGCATATATTGCTCAAAGCTATCAAGCACCGGCTACAACGCAAATTTTAGATTTATGGAATCGCTATCTCGATTACCGCGTGCAATTAAGCAACTTAAAAGAACCCAATTTAAATCAGCAAGAACCTGAATATTATCGAAAGGTTTTTGCGCTCACGCAAAACTTACGCCAGCAATTCTTTTCCGATTATGAAATTACAGGGCTGTTCGGTGCGGAAAATGTCTACCATGAATATACTCTAAATCGTATGAGTATTCTAGCCGACGCTACTCTCAATGAAATCCAGAAAGCACAAAAACTAAAACAACTCTTCGCTCAACTGCCTGAAGATTGGAAAGAAAATCTAGAACAACTGTCTAAATTGGAAGATCTGCGCAAACTCACATCTGACCTTAAAGCCCGAGGTGGTTCGCCTGAAGAGCTGCGCCAAATGCGTATGAATTTAGTCGGTGTAGAGGCCACGCAACGACTCGAACAGCTGGATCAGGAACGTGGTCAATGGAAATCACGAGTGAATGACTATTTAGCCCAACGTGATCAGATTTTGCAGAGCCAGATGAGTGAATCAGCACAACAACAAGCCATTCAGCAACTGCGCCAGCAACAATTTAAAAACCCGCAAGAACAGTTACGACTTGGAACCTTTGAAACCACACACGACACAGGAGGAAAGTTACCTTTCGCAGAATAATTCTGCCTCTTAAGACCTTTTTTCAGGATGAAAATATGTATAAAACCAAAAAAATAGCACATAGCCTTTCATTGCTCGGTTTAGCAGCATGTATCGGATTCAGCAGCAGCTCACTCACTGCAGGAGTGCTCAGTGTCAATGCCTCCGCACAAAGCACCTATGCCAAAACTAAATATCCACTGTTATTTACACATGGTATGTTTGGCTTTAGTCGCTTGGGGGTTGCCGAGTTTGGCCTCGATTATTGGTACCAGATTTTGCCCGATCTGGCACGTAATGGCGCAACCACTTTTGCTGCACAAATCTCACCTTTAGAATCTACCGAAGTTCGTGGTGAGCAACTGCTACAACAGGTCGAAGAAGTGATTGCGATTTCAGGCAAATCCAAAGTCAACTTGATCGGACATAGCCATGGCGGACCCACTATTCGTTATGTCGAAGCTGTCAAACCTCAATATGTAGCCTCCTTAACTGGGGTCGGTGCTACCTTTAGAGGTTCCAAAGTGGCGGATGATTTACTTTCGAACCAAGCCGGCTCACAACTGTTGAGCATTGCTACCGACTATATTATTGGCCCCTTGATTACTTTTGCCGAAGGTAATCCATCACTACAAAATGATCTACAGGCTTCGCTAAGTTCGATTAGTGAAAAGGGGTCTCAAATATTTAACCAAAAATACCCCACCACAGCACTGGCTGCAGACTGTAGTAAAAGTGGTGCAACATCCAATAACGGCGTCTATTACTACTCGTGGACGGGAACCTCGCAAGTAACCAATGTGATTGATGTCGCAGACAGTACGATTTCCTTACTTGCACCGCTGTCTTATATCAGTACCGACAATGATGGTCTGGTGGCACGTTGCAGCACGCATTTCGGCAAAGTCATTCGAGATAACTATAACTGGAATCATTTAGATGAAGTCAATCAGGTACTGGGTTTAAGAGGCTTATTTAGTCCAGACCCTGTCGATGTCTATCGTCAGCATGCCAATCGCCTGAAGTTACAAGGGCTGTAAAATTCAATGCAAAAAAAATGCGCCAAAGGGCGCATTTTTTCACTCAAATAAAACTGATTAAACTGCAGTTTTACGAGCTGGTAACTTTTCACGAATACGTGCAGCTTTACCAGACAATTCACGTAGGTAGTAAAGTTTAGCACGACGAACGTCACCACGACGTTTCACTTCGATTTTAGCAACGATTGGAGAGTGAGTTTGGAAAACACGCTCAACACCAACACCGCTAGAAATTTTACGTACTGTGAACGCAGAGTTCAAACCACGGTTTTTCTTCGCGATTACAACACCTTCAAATGCTTGAAGACGCTCACGATCACCTTCTTTTACTTTTACCTGAACGATAACAGTGTCACCTGGTGCAAAAGCTGGGATGTCTTGTTTAAGCTGTGCATTTTCAACAGCTTGTACTAAAGGATGCTTACCGCTCATGGGGTATCTCCAATATGTGTGGGTCAGAAGAGGTCTGAGATCCACTGGGTATAGAGGCTAAAGCGCATAGACCCGATTAACTTTCCCTTTATGCTTGACCGCTTCAACGCATAAAGAGCCTAATAAAGAACACCTAAACAGATGCGTCTAAGTCTTCGCATACGGACAATAACTGGAAGCTATCGACCTTATAAATCTTTGAGCCATTTTTTTTGCTGCTTGGTCAGCTCCACTTTTTCCACCAACTCAGGTCGGCGTTCAAGGGTGCGCTGATAACGCTGCAAAAACCGCCATTTTTCAATATTGGCATGATGTCCTGATTTTAAAATATCTGGCACATCTAAACCTTCAAAATGGTCTGGCTTGGTATATTGTGGGCAATCTAACAGACCATCCACAAAAGAATCTTGCACAGCCGATTGTTCATCAGACATGGTATTCGGCAAACGTCGAATAATACTGTCCAATAACACCATCGCAGGAAGCTCGCCCCCCGATAACACGTAATCTCCAATTGACCATTCCTGATCAACATATTTTTGGATTAAACGCTCATCGACCCCTTCATAACGACCACACAATACAATCAATCCATCATAATCGACAAACTGTTGTACCGCAGTTTCATTCAGGGTTTTCCCCTGTGGTGACATATACACCACAGGAACATGAACTGCTCCCGCTTGCGCTGCAAGCTGTTTAGCATGTTGAATTGCTTTTGCCAAAGGCTCAGCCATCATCACCATGCCAGGACCACCACCAAAGGGACGTTCGTCCACTCTTTTATAGTTGCCCTCAGCAAATTCGCGTGGATTGATGCAATGTACTTGCACAATGTCACGTTTTGCTGCACGTCCGCTAATACCGTAGGCTGTAATCGCTTCAAACATTTCAGGAAAAAGCGTAATGACTGCAAAAAACACCGCAGACTCCTCTATTTTCCTGCTGCTGTGTGAATCCTATACGGATTAATAATCTGCGCCCCAATTGACGTAGATACGACCAGCTTCGAGATCAACGCGTTGTACCACATCTTTATGCCATGGAATCATTCGCTCTTCACTATCGATACTTTCGGCCGTTGCGCGAACCACCATCACATCGTTAGCGCCTGTTTCAAACAATTCGTGGATTTGACCAAGATTCACTTCCTGTTCTTCATCATCCAGACCTAACACGGTTAAGCCTTTTAAATCCGACCAGTAATACTCGTCCACGCCTGCTTGAGGCAGTTGCGATTTTGAAATCCAGATATTAGCGCCAACCAGATTATCTGCTGCAGTGCGATCACTCACTCCTTTCAGCGAAACAACCAAGCCTTTGCCATGTGGTTTCCAACGTTTTACATCGACAATTTGCCAACCTGCTTTGGTCTCAATGTACCAAGGCAGGTAGTCAAATATGTTGCTCATAGGTTCTGTATTGGAATAGACCCAGAGCCACCCATTTAATCCATAAGCTGAACGTAACTGTCCAATCTGAATACGATCTTCGGGAACATTCTGTGTTGGTGTCATGGGCAATCTACTACCGTATTAAACAGCAGCTGCAGCTTTTTTAGCTTGAGCAGCTAAAGAAGCAACACGATCAGAAGGTTGAGCACCTTGAGAAACCCAATGAGCAAAACGATCAGCATCTAAACGAAGTTTTTCTGCTTTACCTTGAGCTGTAGGGTTGAAGAAACCGATACGTTCGATGAAACGACCGTCACGTGCATTACGACTATCAGTCACAATGATTTGATAGAACGGACGTTTTTTAGCACCACCGCGTGCAAGACGAATAACTACCATGATACAACCTTATAGTTTTTACGGATTTTCCCTGTACCGACCATCGATACATTTCAAACCCCTTTGATAGAGGGCGACATTCTACGCTAAATTCAGCATGAGGGAAAGATCAAAAAACGATTTATCCACAGTTTTGAATTTAGGTTTTAGCGACCATCCCAATTAGTTGTTGCAGAAGGGACACAAGCTGTACCGCTATTGATATCAGTTCCTTTACTCCAACACCGTTCCCCACGGTAATTGACCACCAAATGCCCATCACCTTGTTGCGCTGATCCTGTAATCGGAGTTGCGGTTAAAGTCCAAGCAGAAGATGTTAATGCCGCTGGCGTACCATCTACAGGCGTTAAACTCACAGTATATAAAGCTGTACCTTGTGTCGGATATGCAGCTGCAATACCCACATCACTTGCTGTTGCTCCCGTCACCTTAAAATTCGCAATTTTGTAACGTTGAATTTGACTTGTAATTTCAGTCAAACTCGCTTTCATATCTTCACGTTTTGTGCGACGTACAGACTCTTGATAAGAGGGATAGGCTATCGCGGCTAAAATAGCAATCACCGCAACAACAATCATTAACTCAATAAGAGTAAAGCCTCTTTGCTGTTTTACCATGGCTCACTCCCCGTACCACAACCCGTATAACTAATATTAGCTGCTGTTAAATTTCTGCAACGTATCCCGGAACTGGTAAGCAAATAATTATAATTTTTCGCATCAGTGGTCGTCGCTTTAAGAACCCAGGTATGCCCTGAAGCACCTGTCGCATTCAACAACTTAGTTGTGTCCGTACCATCTTTTAAGTCAAAACTATATGTTCTAGGAGTGCTGAGAGTCTGAGCCGATAAATCAAAGCCCTTATAACTAAAATTACGCGCCTTATGACGCTCTAACAAAGTTGCAATACGCTTAACTTCTTGTTGTGCTTTAGATGTTTCTGCACGCCGAATATAAGCTTGGTAAGATGGAATAGCAATTGCAGCAAAAATAGCCACAATTACTACCACAACCATCAGCTCAATTAAGGTGAAGCCATTTTTTTTCATAGATCACCTCTTATTTTTCATACCAACGCTGAGCAATCAACTTAATCTTAGTTTTATATTGATCATCTAAATTATTACCAATAATCGCACCACCAACCAAACGTGTAGTACCATCACCGCCACTGGCAATTGCATGGTTTTGAATTCCTGGTCCATGCTCATCACTGTAATTCTGGTCCGTACGATCAGGATAATCAGCGGCCGAACATTGACCAAATGGCATACAGAATAACTGTACTTTACTCACCCCCTGTACACCACCACCACAGGCTCCAGTTAGACCTAAACGGCTTGAATCATAACTACTTACATATAAGTCATAATCAATAACAGTTGGCGCATAAAATATTTTTTCATTTTGAATTTTAGTTCCGCCTTGCATCTGATAATACCAACCTGACGAACTGGCATATGGTGCAACTAATGCAGACATAGCTTCTGCAGACTGCTGGAATCGGTTACTTAACGTTAACTCATTAATTGCCAACATACTATTACTGTTACCCACAGAGGTATCTTGGGTATGCAAACTAGTTGTAGTATATAAATCTGAACGGGCTACATCTTTATCATAAATCGTATATAAAGCATCATAACTACGACCAGAATCATAACCTGCTAATGGATGACTTAAATTACCACTACCGATAGAAATTGCAGCAAATAAATTACCACTTTCACTGTCTTTAAAAATTGCAAAAGATGGGGTTGAATAAAAACGAGGGCTTAAATACGCGGAACTCGCATTATGCATATTTAGTATGCGGGTTGAACGTGCGCCAAATGCACCTATTGTGGAAGCCTTATTATTTAAATCAATACGGAAAACCTGTCCACTTAAATCTCCAAAATAAAGGTGATCAACTAAACCATCATTATCCCGATCAGCCGTTTTAATTTCGCTAACCACACTATATTTTAAGTTTGGATCTTTTAATGCGATTACACCACTTGTTGTAGTTGCAGCACTCGTTGCTGAAGCATTATTACTTGCCCACCAAAGTAAATCACCATTCAGGGCATCAAACATATAAACCCCGGCCCCGACTCCATTGGTCTGATTATAGGTATCGCTTTCATAGCCAGCATTGTTCGCTGTTCCAGTAGCACCACCAGCATCATAACCACCACCAACAAACATCACCATTTTACGGCTACCGTTCCAGTTCACCCACGCAATATTAGGTTTCGACCAACTTTGTCCCATGTAGCTTAATGGTGATCCTGAAGATGCCGCATCAGGATTAATGTGAAATTTTAGTGCTGGATTATTCATATTTTTGAGGTCAAGCGCATAATAACTCCGCCCCCCCATACGTAGCCCACCATAAACCAATTGCTTACCTTGTAACTGGCTACTACTTCCTTCAACAGTAATGGTTTTACCTGTACCTACAGTTAAAGTACCATCCGATTTTGGCACATACTCTGTATACGCTGTCCAAGGCGCATCAATACCATAAAACAGGTTTGCCATCCCCCCTGTACTTTGATCTGGTGTTAAAAATGCTTTACTTTGTTTTTCCACCATTTCATGCGGGACAAATGCAAATACTTCTCGACCACCACTATTATTACTCGTCACACCATCGGTCGTAGTTTCAGAATAATCAGGCACTTTAACTACATGCAAAATACCTTGCGTACTACCAAATAAAACGTAATCTTCACGATTGGTGGATTCCATTTTGCCTGTAGAGCTGTTATACGTCATCTTACCCTCATTCGAAAGCAATAAAGGCGATGAATGCATCACCGCACCAACCTGACGTAAACTTAGCAACTGCATAATATCTGATCGTTTAGGATCATTAGCAGAATAACTCATATCAATACGAGACAACGTCGTCTTTTCACTCGCAACGCCCGAACTAGACACATCACGATTAGTCAATAATTTACGATCAACTACTGTGCTACTAGAGATAATTGAGGTTAATGGTAATTGGGACCACATCCCTCCCTTACGCGCATAAAGCTCACTACCACGAATAGTTTCATCACTGACTGCTACAGCTGAGTCAGAACTCACAGGTGGTGCCCAGAAGTCATGCGTTCCACTGACTAAACGCCCTAAGTCATCAATAACAGCATTATTATTTTTTCCGATTAATCTACCCAGATTATTCACATGATATTTTTTAAGATTTCCGACCCATAAAGGACTTCCATCTGTAGGGTTCGTGGTCGGAGTAGGCTTGAATTGAGAATAATAAGCATCATTTTGAACCAAAGCAGGATTTAATGGATCCTGAGGAATTGTAGGCGCGCCCGTGGTGATATATGGAATATCCGCCTTTGCAACTTCTGCAATAAACTTTTTAATCGTCGTTGTTAAAGCATTGGTATCATTAACGGTAAAATATCCACCATCACCTTTAATTCCAGAAATGGATGCATCTCTTTTATTATTTAATACATCGGCGCCATTCCCATTGACATCTGTAGGAATTTGATCAGTAACTAACTTAATTTGCTGCTCTGTCGTCATTTTCGAGTCATAGGCAGGCAAGGGGGGTGTAAATGTAAAACTCGAACCAAAACTAACTACAACAGATTTAACAGGCATCGCAATCTTAGCCTTACCAGCAGCCAACAAATCTGCCGCTCTACCAACACACTTCCAAGCACGGCCATCATCCAAACTACCTGTTGCAGGACAATCTGTTGAAGTAACCTGAAAACCCGATTGCAAAATGCTATTTAAATTTGACCGTGCAACATCCATTTCTTCATGCAGTGGAAGCCCTGCTGTTAAAGAAAATATACCATAACCTGAACATTGGTCAGCTGTAAGGACTCCTCCTGATTCATTCGTTAGCAAGGTCTTGGCTGCGACACTATATCCTTTTGCAACTGGAACTTTTTTTGCTTGATCAATATCAGTCACTGGAGCAGTAATCTGATGTATTTTTTGGTTTAATATATTTCGATTTTCAACGGTCAACGGTAATGGAGATTGAACTGTAGTTGTACCAAATAAAGGATACATTGCAATTCCAATTGAGACTTTATCACCTAACTCAGGATCATTGACAACTTGATACATACTCCGACGAGCCAAAGTAAATCGGTCGTAACATTTATAAGTTGAACCAACAAGATCGCATGATCTTTCAATCGCTGCTTTATTTAAATTATTTGCATTAGATGGTACTGGAGATGGTGTTGTACAATAATATTCGTCATCAGTATAGGTTATACCGTTGTAAGTACGTGAAACTGATTCTGCATTATATTTTTGATCACCATTAGGACATGTAATTCCATTTCCATAATCCTCTGTAATAGAGGTCGAACCACCACTAAAACCTCCTGGTGTCCCTGCCATTAAAGATGAATTGTCTAAATTCAACATAATTCTTGCTTTGCCATCAGCAGCAGAGGGAGCTTTATAAATTTCAATGTCACTAGCATAGTTATTTGCTGTTACACACAGCATTAACGTGCTTAAGATGGAGAGTTTAAACGTCATTATTTTTGCAATATTTTTCATTATTCAATCCCCTAATATCAAGTACGATTAAATGCTTGCGTTAAGTTGTATTCAGTGACTTGCGTATTGACTGGCACGCCTATGCCCTGCAGACATTCGGCAACACTTTTGCCCATCCCTGATGCTGGTGTCACATTACTCGGAATCACTACTTGGTTCATATGTCGAGAAAAACACGCATTAATATCCGCATCTGAAGCAGAACTTAACGCGGGTACAATAGATGTTGCTGTCACTAATATTTTTTCAGATTTATCAATCTTTGCAGAATCCACATCTGTACCGAGCTGCATATGCTGAAATGCTTGATCTAAACCAACGGATTGGCTATCCGTACTCGTATTCACTTTAACTGCAACCTGAGTCATGACTGCTCTACGACCACTGGTAAAAAAGTTCGCTGTACTATCGATTTTACAGTAACCATCTAACCCCAATTCACTGTTTGAAGGCGCTGTTCCAGAAACCCATTGCATGAAACTTGCCTGACTATAGTCATAAAAGCTGCTAGATGCTCCTCGATAGCAAAAGACCAGCTCTTTGCCTTTATTCGCATCAGTTTTAACTTGCCCAAACAATCCATCATAGGCTGTATTTTTGAGCAATAATGCAGGATTCTCTACATTAAAAATGGCTGAATCAGAATTTTGCACCAACAATTGCTGTGCTTGACTATTGGTTGCAATATTTAAAGCGGTCAAACTACTTCTGATAGCCAATGTTCCAATCACGGTAATAATGACCAATAGAATTAGAACAACGATTAAAGTCGCACCTTCTTGTTTTGTTTTCATTATTCTCGCTCCCCAAGTGCATTGCGCAAAGCAATCGTTTGTGAAACCACCTGACGAATATATTTAGGATCAGTCATCGCTTTTAACTTGACAGTTTGATCTAAAACCTGAAAAGTTTGATCAGCTTTGATAAGGGCATCGCCACCCATTGATTGTGTAGATCGAGCAAGAGCACCCAACTGAATCGACAAAATTCTCGGACGCGGTGCAGTTAGTGCCATATACGATGCAATCGGAAGATAACGATGTGTACCATTTGCATATTGCACGCCTAATAACACCCTAAAATGATCAACCCGTTTCATAATAATTTCACCAGAGCCACCATAACCCTGAATAGAACTTGGTGTACTTATCGAGTAATACCCTGCATCACAAGCCAAAGCTAATGGAGAACCTTCATTATTTGCTTTATTACTATCCGCTCTTAAAAAGTAGCGCTGTACCACCATTTGTAAGCCCGCCGATTTACTAAACCGGAGTTCTTGTCCTTCACAGTCAAAGCCACCCACTAGTTCATCATCACTCTCATCAGAAAGCGTATTTTTATTATCCAAAGTATATTGTGGTAAATATTGGATCACCAACTGATCACTGTTTACAGCTGCTCCACTACCATCTACAACATTACTGGTTAAATCACCTTTTGACATCAGGCTAACATCAAGTGCCGCTGCAGACAGATATACATTAGTATTTGTTTCTGTATTAGAAGAACTTAAGACTACACCACCATAAGGTGATTGATCATTAATCGTGGCACTCTTAACATTTAAATTGGTTAAGCGAATATCTTTAGTGATGTAATTCAATCCAAAATTGGCGTTATCCTGAAGCTCAGCCACGCCTTTTTGCATCGCAACACTTTTTTGTCCCGTTAAAAATAATAGAATTGCAGCCGCGACAACAATAAGCCCCAACGCTAAAGAAATCATGAGTTCAATTAATGTGAAACCTAATTGTTTATTCTTCATTTTAATAGGTCTCCATAATTACGCAGGTAGAGCTAGGATTATAAGATGTCCCGTTGGTACAGTCCCCCGTACCCGTACCATCCGTCGCACTAGTATCTCCCCAAGCAACATATAAGCAATTTCGACCATCACTATTGCCAGCACAAGACAACATATTAACCGTCATCCCCAAGTCGGCCGCTTTACCTGTTACTTGAGACACATCAAAGTCAGCCAAATCTGCAGCGCTGCAAGCACTGGTCATACAATTTGTATTATATGCAACTTGATTAGTGGCAGTTTCCGTTTGAGATTTATATGCTGCTAGTCCATCGCGATTTGCCCTAATTCGTTCCGCCATATCTCGCGCAATATTCATAGCTTGAACACGATTAATGGCTTCCGATGTTGCCTCTACTGCTCGATATTGCAATGCGACAAAACCTAAAATACCAATAGCCAACACCAGCAAAGCAACCAAAATCTCGATTAAGCCCACACCATTCTGACTAGACATCTTTGAGTTCATGAGCATATTCCTTCAGCAATTTGCTGGATGGTTCCCATTTTTGAAATACTGACTGTTTTAGATAAAGATCCCGAAGACTGTTCGCAAACCACAAAGGAAGTGTCGGAAGTCGCATCTTTTACTAAGCCTGTCGAGAGAAATGTAATGGTCGTTGGAGAGCCGCTCTTTAACACAGCTTTGCCATTTGGCATCCAATTCAATTGAGTTTCAGTATCAGCAACTTCTGCCGTATTTAATTGCACTGTAATTTGTCTACGCTCAAAGGCTGCTTTTGCTCTTGCTTTAGTCAATACTTCAGCTAATTCTTGAGAACTTTTTTTCAAGTTTTGTTTCAACATTAAATCCTTAAAAGAAGGTGCAGCAAGCATTGCTATAATCACCAACACCGCAATCGTCACTAACAACTCAATTAAGGTGAAGCCTCTACTTCTTCGCATACTTTCCCCCTAGGCAACAAACCTTTACCCTATTCAAAATCATATTTCTTTTTTTTACAAAACGAACACAAACTAGATAAAAGGCATAAAAAAACAGATGATTGTCAAAAAGCCAATCATCTGTCAAATATTTAATAAAAATAAAATGTTAAGCGATTATCACTTTAAGCCTGAGTTACAGGAATACGTAACTCTTTTGGCAAACTAAAGGTAATATTTTCTTCACGACCCGCCAATTCTTCAGGAACTTTCGCCCCCCAGTCTTGCAAGCGTTGAATCACTTGTTTAATCAGAATTTCAGGGGCTGATGCGCCAGCTGTCACCCCAATTTTAGTATTTTCATTAAACCAGTCTTGCTGAAGTTGTTCTGCATTATCGACCAAATAAGCGGCTTTCCCCATGCGTTCAGCCAATTCACGTAACCGATTCGAATTCGATGAGTTTGGCGAACCTACCACCAAGACCACATCACATTGTGCCGCCAAATCACGCACTGCATCTTGACGGTTCTGAGTCGCATAGCAAATATCATCTTTGCGCGGCCCCTGAATATTCGGATATTTCTTACGAAGGGCATCGATTACTTTTGCAGTATCATCAATCGATAACGTGGTCTGCGTGACAAAAGCAACTTTGTCTGGATGACGGACGTTTAATTGTGCGACATCCTCCTCATCTTCCACTAAATAGATTTCACCACCATTGTTTTTGTCATACTGCCCCATCGTGCCTTCTACTTCGGGATGACCCTCATGTCCAATCAGAATCGCTTCGACGCCTTCACGGGCATACTTGGTCACTTCAATATGCACCTTAGTCACCAATGGACAGGTCGCATCAAAGACTTTTAGGCCGCGACGTTCAGCTTCCTGCTGTACAGTTTTAGACACTCCATGTGCACTAAAAATCACAATGTTATCGTCTGGAACTTCATCCAGCTCATCGACAAAAATTGCACCACGTTGACGTAAATCATCCACCACAAATTTGTTATGTACCACTTCATGACGCACATAAATTGGCGGCTGAAAGCATTCAAGTGCACGATTTACAATCGCAATGGCTCGGTCTACCCCTGCACAAAAACCACGCGGATTAGCCAATACAATTTCCATAAAACCCTCATTGTTCACTTAAATGTTCGTCAGATGCTGCTAAATTTATGCAAACTAAAATACGACTAGCTATTTTGTTTGCGGCTCGTCTACTCTAAAATAGAGAAGATATTTTATCATATCAGGAAAAATATCATGTCGGGTCTCTTGTTTGTCGTTTCTGCTGCGTCAGGAACTGGCAAAACATCTCTCGTAAAAGCCCTACTTGAACGTGTAAACAATTTACATGTTTCTGTGTCCCATACCACGCGCGGACAACGTCCTGGCGAACTCGATGGTGTACACTACCATTTCACTCAAAAAGATGACTTTCTTGCCTTGGTTGAACAAGGTGGATTCATTGAATACGCTGAAGTGTTTGGTAATTATTACGGTACAGCTCAAGCAACCGTAAAAGAACAATTGGCCAAAGGACATGATGTTTTACTGGAAATTGACTGGCAAGGTGCGCAGCAAGTCCGTAAATTATTTCCAGAGTCGAAACAAATTTTCATTTTACCACCGAGCCAGTTCGATTTGCGCCAACGGTTATCAAACCGCGGCACAGACAGTGTGGAAGTGATTGAACATCGCTTAAGCTGTGCTGTAGAAGACATGCAGCAGTTTGTAAACTTTGACTATGTCATTATTAACGATGACTTTAATAAGGCGTTGCACGATCTCGAATCGGTGATTACCGCCAATCGTCTGGTTCTGACACAGCAAGCCAACCGCCACCAAGATTTGATTCAGAAGTTGATCACTCCGGTTGAGTCGTGATTAAAACTTGAGTCTAAACTGAAAGCATTTTATACTGCACAGTCTGTTTCAGCATTAGCATTTAAACGAGAACTCTTATGGCACGCGTAACCGTTGAAGATTGTTTAGACCATGTAGACAACCGCTTTGAGCTTGTACTAGTGGCAAGCAAACGTGCGCGTCAACTGGCACGTCAAGGTATTGAACCAACTGTAGAATGGGACAACGACAAGCCAACTGTTGTGGCTTTACGTGAAATCGCAGTTGGCCACGTTTCAAAAGATATTTTGAAGCAACGTGAACAAGATTACCAAACTTCAAGCCTTGATCTTGCACTTTCAGCAAACAATCTTAATTTAGATGGTTTTTCTTTCCAATAAGATCGAAAAACTACGTAAAGGCCTAGTTTTTAACTAGGCTTTTTTTCGCTTGGAACTTTAATATTTCTTCAAGAACAGTTATAACATTAACTCAAACCATTCTATTTTTTTAAATTGACGATTTGCGAATTTTGCACAAAAAATTTGACAAGTTTCGCACTTTGCTTTTTATTAAAAACTGAAATGATGAATAGCTTTTTCATGGTATAGGTAAAGGTGTTATATGCCAGGCGCAGAAGTCAGCCAAGCCAAACAACAACTCAATGTGATTATCGACGCTTATCTTAATGAAAGTGAAGTCGAACGAGTGCTTGCGGCCTGCGATTATGCCGATATTGCGCATGATGGTATCACCCGTAAAAGTGGTGAACCGTACATCCTACATCCGATAGCCGTTAGCTGTATTTTGGCACATATGCGTTTGGATGCTGAGACCCTGATGGCTGCCTTATTGCACGATGTCATTGAAGATACCGATTTTAGCAAAGATGATATCAGTGAAAAATTTGGTCGTACAGTTGCCGAACTGGTCGATGGAGTCACCAAACTTAGCCATTCCAGCGATAAAGAATATAACAAAGCGGCATCGTTCCGAAAAATTTTACAAGCTACCCTACAAGATCCACGTGTCATTATTATTAAATTAGCAGATCGCTACCATAATATGACCACGCTGGAATCCTTACGTCCAGACAAACGTGCGCGTATTGCCCAAGAAACCTTTGATGTGTTTGTGCCTATGGCGCGCTTGGTCGGCATGAATGAAATGGCGGACAATCTTGAACATCTGTGTTATCAGAATCTTGATCTGGACATGTTCAACAATGTGCAAGAAGCTTTAGCCAAAACCAAGCCAAAACGCTGCGAATATCAAGCCATCTGGGAAAGAAATCTCACTTCACTGTTGCAGCAAAACCAAATTACTGGTCGGATAAAAAAGAAAAACAATAATATTGAGCTACTACGCCACTTTGTGAAAAATGATATTGATTTGCAAGAACTGACCCATAGTCATGCTTTTGAAATCATTCTACAAAGTATTGCTGATTGCGATAACCTCGCTGAAATTCTTAAAGAGCATTTCCAAGTCCTGTCGTATCAAGATCATATTCGTCGACCTTTACCAGGCGGCAATCAATCCTTGATGATGCGCCTCAAAGGCGAAAAAACCACGCTCTCACTCACTTTACAAACTGAACTGATGCGCAAAGCTGCACGCTTTGGTGTGGTCTTGGGTGAAAGTGCGCCTCAAGCGTGTCGCTCCGCAATTCAAGCCTCAATGCAGAATTTGAATGTCCTGATTGACAGCAGCTGCGCCAAAACCACGTTCAATGATTTGCTCGACTATCTGCATCAAGAAAAAATTTGGGTGTATACCCCACACGGCCAACTACACGAATTGCCACAAGGGGCAACCGCTGTCGATTTTGCCTACTCAGCCAGCCTATTTTTAGGCAACCATGCTGTCGGGGCGAAGATTAATGGGGAAACCAAACCCCTCTCGACCCCGCTCCTCAGTGGGCAAGTAATCGAAATCATTACGGATGTTTTAGCAACCCCGAATCCTGACTGGCTCAGCTTTATCAACACCCAAAAAGCCCGACGTGCGATTCAGAATATCCTGCGTGATCAAGATGTCGAAGAACAACAATTGGTCGGTGAACAAGCTTTAAACCGCGCACTCAAACTGTTTAACCGCTCTACAGATGATTTAACCGAAGATGATTGGCTCGACTTATTAGAATGGCGTCATCTTGAAACTAAACAGCGTCTATTTGAACAAATTGCAGTTGGGGATTTATTACCGCAGTTGGTTGCAAATCATTTGTTCGCACAAGGGCAATCTGCCGAAGAACATAGCTCCGATCGCTTAATTCAGGGTACGGAAGGCGTGGATGTCAAATATGCGCATTGCTGCAACCCTGTCCTCGGTGATCCAATCCAAGGACATTTATCCCGCCGTGGACTGATTGTGCATCGCGCACGCTGCCATAATTTATTGCATGAGCAGCATTTACATCCAGAAAATATCATGCCGCTACAATGGGCTTCAGAAGATCTGGATGACGTCAGTTTTACGGCCTATTTGTGTATTGATATGCAAATGAATGATGAACAAATTTCTGATTTGATTTATCAATGCCGTAAAGCCAAAACTGGGGTAGAAATGGTCCGCAACTACGACCATAAAACCTATGTCAATATCGTAGTCAATAACCGTAAGCAAATTGCCCAGATTATTCGCGACTTACGTATGCATTATGGCTTCCCACGAATTACTCGTCTTGCCATGCCCTTAAGTGCGACAGAAGCCTCTATTGCAAGTTAATCATTAAAAACGATAGGGCTTCTGTATCCGCATACAATCCTTTAAGATGTAGTGAGATATAAAAGGAGAAATCGATGTCCCGCCAAGTCATTCATACAGAAAATGCCCCTGCCGCTATTGGTACTTATTCTCAAGCAATTTTAGTCGGTGAAACACTTTATCTTTCAGGGCAAATCGGTTTAGATCCGTACAGTATGGAGTTGGTTGAAGGCATTGAAGCACAGATCCGTCGTGTATTTGATAACTTAAAAGCGGTCTGTGAAGCTGCGGGTGGCTCGCTTGCCGATATCGCCAAACTGAATATTTTCCTGACCGACCTATCTAATTTCCAATTGGTGAATCAGATTATGGGCGAATACTTTGCACAACCTTATCCAGCACGTGCTGCTTTAGGCGTTGCTAGCCTTCCAAAAGGCGCCTTGGTAGAAATGGATGGGATTGTGATTATTCCACAGTAATTTATAGAATTAATTCAATATCCTGCCTTAAATATTTAGTTCAAAATTTTATAGCTCTCTTGCGCGAAAATCCGAGCAACACTCGGATTTCCGCTCAAATAGTATTCTTTTATTTAAATTCCCAATGATAATAATTCTCTTTTCAGATGAATTTAATTGACAAACGATAACAATTATCAATAATATTACTTATCGTATTTAATTTACTCTGGTTAACCCCAAATGTACGTATGTTTATGTCGTGGTATTACAGATCAAGATATTAAAGATGCCGTTGCCAACGGTGCTGAAAGCTATCGTGAAATCCGCGATTTACTTGATTTGGGTACTTGCTGTGGTCGTTGCGCACCTGAAGCACGTGCCATCATTAGCGATGAAATTGCTGAAATTGCGGCTCGTATTGCTGTGGCGGCTTAAGCCTCAATAACCATAATCATAAATATAATGATCTAATTGATCATTCCCCCTCCCCCGCTTCCGACTCTAAGCGGGCTTTATTTTTCTAAATATCCAATTGTTTTTGATTGCGATTTTCATTTGCTGTTCTATAAAGCACTCGCCTTTCCCAGTATTCTTGTTTAAGATTTATAGCACAACTGGGCTATAAGACCCGAATACAATTTTAAATCAGCATTGATTGATGGAGTCTAGGCTATGAAAGGCAATCGCGATGTGATTAACCAGTTAAATCAGGTGCTCTATCATCATTTAACTGCCATTAACCAATATTTTTTACATTCACGTATGTTTAATGATTGGGGTATCGAACAACTCGGTTCTGCGGAATATAAAGAATCGATTCGCCAGATGAAACATGCCGATAAAATTATTGAACGTATTTTATTCTTAGAAGGTCTGCCAAATTTACAACATTTAGGCAAACTCTATATTGGTCAACATACGGTTGAAGTTTTGCACTGCGATATTCGTAAAGTCAAAGAAAATATTGAAAGTATTCAAACTGCGGTAACCTTGGCCGAACAAACCATGGATTATGTTACACGTGACTTGGTACAAGAAATTCTAGAAAAAGAAGAAGAGTATTGGGACTGGCTCACCACACAACTCGATTTAGTCGAAAATGTTGGGATTGAAAATTATATTCAAAGCCAGCTTTAATTAGCTTTAAGTTTGATTATTAAAAAAGCCAGCAAAAGCTGGCTTTTTTAAGGTCTTTTATTGCGTGGGTGCTAATAAAGACTCATAACTTACATCCACATGTTTCAACTGTTTTAACAACCATAATTGATGACGCGCACCCTGCTCATCTCCATTGAAGGCAAGCACACGTGCATATTTCAACAAATCATATTTGGTTGGATAACACTGTACCATTTCATAGATTTGCTGTAATTCAGCTTTACTGAGCAGCGTATTCGGGTTGAGTCGAATCCATGCAATTCTACGACTGAGCTCATCCAGAACATAAATTCGATCATGATTGGTGATTTTTTCTGGGGTCTTTTCATAACGCATCGACTGATTGAGCTTGGGCACAGCAACCATATAATCACGATGAATCAAAACTAAAAGCAAGCCACCTACAATGAACATGATTTGCATATATTTGGGTGCAAGCGTCCACACTTTTAACTGATTGTCTTGAGATAGCACCAAACCCACAATAAAGCCTAGCGGCAACAAGAAATAGGCATAGTTCTGCGGATATTCCAATAAGGCATGCACCAATACTGCAATCACCATGAGAGTTCCAATCACCGATTCAGTGGAGTTCACGCGACTAATGAGGCGATATGCCAAATACATTAAATAAGCCAGAAATGGCACGCCAATCAGCAATCCATTCCAGACCAAAAAGTCTAAGACAAAATTATGCGAACTACGCACCCACTCAGGGATACGATAATACTCACTTACTGACACCTGTGCCACACTGGTCTGATTCCAGCCATAACCAAACCACGGTCGATCCGAAATGGCATACAGCATTTGCTGCCATATACCTAAGCGTAAGTGACCGCTACTTGCACGCTCAATCGCAGTTGGAGAATCTGCAATCGCTAAGTGAGATGCTTGCGCAATCCAATGATCAGCTATTGGCAGCGCTAGAATCAGCCCAATAAACAGGCCGACCCAAGTTAACATTGCATACCATTTCAGGCGCAAATATCCTCGGTACTGCTGATAAAAGAAATAACCCAAGAATAGAATACAGACAACCCATGAAGTTCTAGACTGGCTTAGGACCAATGCCACCAAAATAACCAATGAGCACAAACTTAACGCCCAAGCTTTAACTTTACTTTTCTCAAATAAATACAAACTAGACATTAATGAGAGAATAAGAAACGTGGCCATATTATTCGGCTGGGCAAAATTTGCATATGGTCTGTTGCTACGCAAATTTGCAATCCCAGGAATATGGTTTTCAATGGTGAGCCACTGCGCAATTGCCATCAAGCCAGATAGAGTTCCAACTATGAGCAGAACATAACTAAAAACAGTGAAGGCTTGCTCTCGATCTGTTTGCGTTAAAGATAAGTTATAACCGAGTACTGTACTTAGCCAAAAGCCAATGACAAACAAGCAAGAAATTAATGCAACACTAAAAAAGAATTCTAGTCCAAACATCCATTGCACTACAGGTATAAATGCCATAACGACAAGTGGTAGTGTCACCATAGGCAATTTAATTTTTTGCTGCAGAAAAATTGCTACTAATGTAAACAGGGATAAAAATGCAAAAAGTTCACCTGTATAGGTGACCCATGGGCGATAGTGAACAGGCAAAAGCCATGCCAGTGCAATCAGCACACTGGCAAGTAAAGAAAGAATGAATTTCATGGGGGTGCTACAGTTGCAGAACTGCGCATAGTGTAATTCAAAATGTTGTTTTTTTCTTATGATTCTATTTATCACAACTTACTCTGATGAGGTTATCTTTAATTATACGTAAAGCACTTCTGTTTAATATTATTAAGAAACAAGCTTTTTGCTAGGTTTAAACACAATATGAACCTCAAAATAATTTAGATACAAACAATTTATATCCATATTCCCAAAAGCGTGGTGGACTTAAAGGAATGCCAAACAAGTCAGATCTAAAATAATTAAAAAACAAATAAGAAAATAAAATTAAAAGTAGTAAACCTAAAATAAAATTAATAAAATTATCTATTTTATTTGTTTTAATATTTTCAACAAAAATTATTTCATTAAATTCTGAATTTTTTAACAAAAACACAAACAACAACAAAAGAGAAATTTGTGTTACTGGATAAACATAAACACCAGAAAGAGATAACTCTATTCCAATAGCTACAAAAGAAGCCAACAAAAAATATCCATTTTTTTGTTTTATATTTATATTTATAAAAATAGAATAAATTAAATAACTTAAGAAAGCAAAACCAATTAAACCAGTTTCTGAAAGTATTTGAATAAATAGATTATGTGGGTGAGCTGGTAAATTTACATATCGATCCAACTGATAAAAACCACATCCAAATATAGGATTATTTAACCAGCACAAAATTGCATGTTCCCATAAGTTATAACGTCCACTTGAAGTATCACGAATAATTGGTCTTAAAGGATTAGATGGAGACAAAAAAATAATTAAGAAATAAACCATCCATGTAAAAGTATAAACCAAGATTAATTTAAATCGATTTAACTTATTAAATATACAAACTAAAGCCAAAAATACAGTGTAAGCAATCGTTGCAGACCGCCCACCATCCAAAAGAATCGATAAAAAAGCTAATGATGTAAAAAGAAGATAAAAATTTTTTAACTTTTCATTGTTCAAATAAAACCAGATAGCAAAAATTGAAAAAATTAAAAAAAAACTATTATAAATACGAATATTCCAAGGCATAGGATACCAATTTTCGTAAACACCTGTATTTATATAACTATAAATTGAAAAAGGAAGCAGAATAAAAATTGAAAAACTAGAAATTATAATAATTTTAATATAAATTTCATTATAATCTAATATAAAAAACACCTTAAATAATAAATAAAAAACTAATAAATCTAGTATAATAAATTCCGCATTATTCCAAAAAAAACCACCAATAATCAAAAATAAAAAAAACAAAATATCCACTCTAATATAATTTAATTTTGTTTTCCCACCCCAAACAACATAAATAATCAACAACATTAGAATTTCAAGTATTCTAAGCTCATTATAGAAATTATCACTTATTCTTATCAAGTAACCAAAAATGAAAATGAAAAAATAAAGAGCTAACAATAGCTCTTTATTTTTTAAATGCTCAAAAATTTTAAGCATTAGGTTCCACGACAGTTAGCCGGTAAATATTTTTTTGCAATTGTTGACGCTGTACAATTCCATTGTAATGGCTTTGAAGCATCCGCACCAGGGACCGGAGTTAAAACAAAATTACCGTTAGCAGGTGCAGGCAAAGCACTTGCAACAGTGATAACACCATTCGCTCCTACAGCTAAGCTAGTTACATATTGACTAGCATTATTTGCACAACCAGCCGCATCAGTTGTACCAGGTAAAGAACCCTGAGCCTGATAGTATTCAGACACAGATGCTTTACATGCTGAAGCAGCTGTAGCCAACTCTGTAACTTTTGAACGTGTAATATAATCTTGATAAGCAGGAATCGCAATTGCCGCCAAAATACCAATAATGGCAACAACGATCATTAATTCAATAAGAGTGAAACCCTTTTGAGCGTTCATAACATTCTCCACAAATGTTTTTGTTTCGTTTTTTTTAAGCTTTGTAAAGCAAGAAGCGCTTTTGTATGCTTTGTTTATAATTAGCACGGAATGTGCCAAGATTTATTATAGTTAAATCCAACAAAAAAACAGCACCTTAGCGATGTTTTTTTTAATTAATTTTATCGGATAAACGCAAACTTAAAGACACAATTAGTACATAGGTGACAATATTTGTCATTTTCAAACCCATATGTTTTTTTGCTTGTGTACCAATTCGCATTCTTAATTGATAATGATAGGTTGATTCGGCAATTCATTTGATCCTTCATTTTCTTGTTGCGCGTTATAAACCTGAAGTATCGCTCCCATCTTATTTACAGCATCGATTACAGCTGCGCAATATTGTTGCAGACTCATTAACTGAACCATATCTTGGCAAATAGTATCCCAAATAACTTGTTCACTGGCTTGCTGAATGCCTCGATCAAACACCAATTCCACTTGTCGCTCACACAAGTTTAAATATAACAACACCCCACTATTGTATTCAGTATCCCAAACGCCCAGTTCAGCAAATAATTGTTCGGCGCGTTTACGGGTATTTTGTCGATAGGCTTGTAAACATGGTAAATGACCTTCAATCACCACCTGTATTTCACCGACATGACCGCATTCTGCTTGTTGTACAGCACTAGCAATTTGCTTTAAATCCTCGGCATTGAAATAGCGGTTTGTCCCTGAAAAATAAAAGCAATGCTTTAACCAGCGTTTAAAGCTAGGCTCGACTTGCGCTTGCCACTTCGGAGTCGTGACAATTTGAGTTGAATCCGTTGTTGTTACCATGAGCCTGATGCCCCTCCTCCACCAAAACCTCCGCCACCACCACGATAACCTCCCCCTCCACCAAAGCCACCACCCCCTGAACCCCGTCCTGAACCCGAAGCCAGCATTTGTAAGATGAGTTGTGCGATTGACGTGATGAGTAATACGAATATTCCAACACCGACCAATATACTAGTGAGCAAACCTACACCACTAACTAAGCCTGCCACTACACCTGCCACGCCCGCTGTTGCAGCGCTTAAACGCTTGCCAATCATCATAGAGGCAAAGGTTCCAACCACAATAATCACTAAGGCATAAGTCCAAAGCTTGGAACGCGCTTGCTGTTCATGCAGTGCTTGTGCTTGTTGTTCTTTTAATTCTTGCGCAGCTTGCTGGGCAATTTCAGGGTCTAAATTCAAGATCCGTGCTATTTCATTCAATCCAGATTGAATCCCTTGCGCATATTCGGCTTGTTTAAAATATGGGGTGATCTCATTCCGGATAATGCGTCCAGCGACAATATCTGGTAGTACACCTTCCAAACCATAGCCTGTCAGAATTTGGATTTTACGATCATTAATCGCAATCACCATCAGCAAACCATTATCACGTTTTGCCGTTCCCAACTGCCATTGTTCCGCTACACGCATGGCATAATCAAAAATTGTTTCCTGCCCTGTGGTTGGTACAATCACCACACCAATTTGGGCTTTACCTTGCTGATGCAATTGTAAAATCTGATCGCTAAGCGCCTGTTTATCTTGACTACTGAGAATATTCGCTTGATCAATCACAGGCGAATTTAAGCTTGGCAGGCTACGGACTTCCCCTTCAGGCAAATCATTTGCAACCTGTACCGAAGATGATGCTTGTTGTTCAACATCTGAAGAAACAGATGCCTGCTTAGCCTGTTGAAGAATCTGACCAATCACCACCGCATCTTCAGAACCATTAACTGTTTGAGCCGCTTCAGCCCAACTGAATGAACAGACGATCAAAGACAATAACGCGCTTAACAACAACAAAGTTGCTGACTTAGTCTTGTCTTTGAGATGATTCATGTCATCATTCCGTATCATACAGACAATTAATCAAAAGAGATTTTCGGTGCAGTCTGTGCACTTTGTTCAGCACTAAAGTTGGGCTTGGTATCCATACCAATCACTTTTGCCGTCATGACTTGCGGGAACTGTCGCACATAGGAATTGTAATCTTGTACCGTGGTGATATAACGATTTCGCGCCACTGCAATCCGATTTTCCGTACCTTCCAGCTGCACCTGTAAATCCCGGAATTGCTCGTTGGCTTTTAGATCGGGATAATTTTCCGAAACTGCAATCAAGCGCGATAAGGCCCCGGTTAGCTGCCCCTGTGCTTCCTGATATTTTTGGAATAATGCAGGATCTTCCAAGACTTGTTTATCGACTTTTAGTCCCGCCACATTGGCTCGAGCTTGCGTAACTTCCGTTAATACTTGTTCTTCATGTTTGGCATAGCCTTTTACCACATTGACCAAATTCGGCACCAAATCAGCACGACGTTGATATTGGTTTTGCACCTCCGACCAAGCTGCGGTTACCGCCTCATCTTTAACTTGTAAGGTGTTATAGCCACAGCCTGTCAACATTAAACTACCACTGAGTAAAACAATTAATGCGCTGTTTTTTATCCATTGCATGAGCTATGCCCTCAATTTTTATTGGTATGTTTCAATTCGAATAAAGAGCATTGTAGCCCGATTTTATTTGTCTTGTGTTTGATTTGTTTAATTTCAATTGGCTAAAAAAAGTCGGGAATATTCCCGACTGAATATAATCAATTAACTGGCTAAGCCCTTAGGCATAAATGCTTGCATCTGATAATCTTCAGCCAAACGCTGCTTCCAGTACTCCACAATCTCACTATAATCATGTGCAGTAGGATGAAAGTGTGCTTGATAATAGCTTAAATATTCTGGTACCAGTTGAATCAACATTTTCAATAGCCAATATAGGCCAAACAAATTCCCTTGAATTTTCGCTAAACTTTTCCCGCGATCCTGCCAGAATAATCGGCTGGCAGCATAAAAAGTTAAGCTGGCAAAACCCGTGGTGACACTCCGCATGATCATACGGCGTATCGCATCATCCCCATAAACATGCTGATACACATCAAAGGCCACGGCACGATGTTCAATTTCTTCTATGGCATGCCAGACCCATAATTTCTGTGCATCTTCTTCTAAAGCACGCAATACCTCGGGATGTCGCATAATATAACCACCCAGTAAGGCCGTAAAATGTTCAAAGGCACAAGTAATGGCCAACTGAATTTTAGGATCTAGACTTTTAACATAATGATCTTTACGCGCCAGCCAGTCTTGGAAACGATCCAGATTATAGTCCTCGCGTCGCCAGGCCTGATTAAATTCAGTATGCGCCTTGGAATGCATAGCTTCCTGCCCAATAAATGCCGCAATTTGTGCCTGCAATTCTTCGTTCTGAACACGCTCACGTACATTTCGCACACTATGCACAAAGAACTGTTCTCCAATCGGAAAAGTCGAAGACAATGCCGTCAGCAAATGCGACAGCACGGGAGAATTGGCAAAATAGTGGCGACGAATCGCCTTGGGATTGAATTGTAATTTACGCACGGTAATGCCATGTGCTTTGGGACGATTTAGGTATGATTTTTCTGTCGTCGTGTTTAACATTGCTGCTTCTCAACTAAGTCAAAGTACAGAGATTCAGTATCTAAAGCTATAATCCGATACGACATGGCAAAAATGCTTAGCCCATTTGCCAAATAACTCAAACCGATTATTGGTCGAATTACCATAAAAAAATCCCACCGAAGTGGGATTTTTCATGGGTCCAGAACATTTAACGTGGCATATCCCTATTACACGTCAAGGTAGTCTAAAATACCTTCTGCTGCTTGGCGACCTTCCCAGATTGCAGTCACAACCAAGTCAGAACCACGCACCATATCACCACCTGCGAAGATTTTCGGATTCGACGTCTGGAATTTGTATTGTTGCTTTTCAGCTGCAACTACACGACCAGAACCATCTAAACCAATATTGGCACCCGTAAACCAGTCTGCTGGACTTGGACGGAAACCGAATGCAAGCAGTACCGCATCGGCTGGTAAAATTTCTTCAGAACCTGGAATTGGCTCAGGACTCCGGCGACCACGACTATCAGGCTCACCCATTTGTGTGGTTACGAATTTCACACCCGTCACTTTGCCATTTTCACCGACAATTTCAATTGGCTGACGGTTGAACAGGAACTTCACACCCTCTTCATAGGCATTTTTTACTTCACGTGCAGAACCTGGCATGTTGCTTTCATCACGACGGTAAGCACAAGTCACATCATGTGCGCCTTGACGTAATGAAGTACGGTTACAGTCCATCGCGGTATCACCACCACCAAGCACAATCACCTTCTTGCCATCAACACTGATATATTCGCTTGGATCTTTTTCCCAACCTTGGCAACGATTCACATTAGCAATCAAGAAATCTAAGGCATCATAAACACCCTCTAGATCTTCACCCGCAAACCCGCCTTTCATATAGGTATAGGTTCCCATACCCATAAATACCGCATCGTAGTCTGCAAGTAATTGCTCAATCGTCACATCTGTACCAATTTCGGTATTTAAACGGAATTCAATACCCATCCCCGTGAAAATTTCACGGCGACGTTTCATGACGTCTTTTTCCATTTTAAATTCAGGAATACCGAAGGTTAATAAGCCACCAATTTCTGGACGCTTATCAAATACCACAGGTTTCACCCCGCTACGTACCAGAATATCTGCACAGCCTAAACCAGCCGGGCCCGCACCGATAATCGCTACTTTTTTGTTGGTCCATTTCACATGTGACATGTCTGGACGCCAGCCAAGTGCGAATGCCGTGTCATTAATATACTTTTCAGCATTACCAATGGTCACTGCACCAAAACCATCATTCAGGGTACACGCCCCTTCACACAATCGGTCTTGTGGACAAACGCGACCACACACTTCAGGTAAAGTATTGGTTTGATGGCAAAGTTCAGCCGCTTGAAAAATACGACCTTCCGCAATCAGTTTTAACCAGTTTGGAATGTAGTTGTGAACTGGACATTTCCATTCGCAATACGGGTTACCACAACCTAAACAACGGTGGGTCTGATTGGCAGCCACTTCCGCAGTAAATGGTTTATAAATTTCCACAAACTCTGCTTTGCGGACAGTAATATCTTTTTTCTCTGGATCTTGACGTGCGACATCCAGGAATTGAAAGTCATTATTTAGGCGCTCTGCCATGTCTCTCTCCGTGGGTAGATGCAGTCATTTTTATCTGCTGCACCTGCCTATATATCTGCAGTAGTGGAATTATTGTGGATCAGCTTTGGTCGTTTTCAAAAGCGTAAGCAAATTAGCAGCTTTTGGTTTTACAAGCCAGAATTTACGGCTGTAAAAATCGAACTCATTGCGGATCTTATACGCCCAAGCACTACCAGTTTCAGCAATATGCTCATCCAGAATACGTAATAAGAATTCTTGATGCTCTTCCATCGATTCTGTTGAGATACGGTTCAACTCGATTAGCTCATGGTTGTAGTAGTCGACAAAGTCATTATCTAAGTCAAGCACATAAGCAAAACCACCGGTCATCCCTGCACCAAAGTTGTGACCGACTTTACCCAGTACCGTCACAATACCACCTGTCATGTATTCACAACAGTGATCGCCCGCACCTTCAATCACAGCAAAGGCACCCGAGTTACGTACCGCAAAACGCTCGCCTGCCGTACCTGCAGCAAACAACTTACCGCCTGTCGCGCCATATAGACAAGTGTTACCAATAATCGCTGTTTCTTGGGTTTGGAATGGTGAACCTTGTGGTGGGAAGATCGATACACGACCACCTGCCATACCTTTACCGACATAGTCGTTCGCATCACCTTCAAGTTTGATGTGCAAACCACCTGCGTTCCAAACACCCAATGACTGACCCGCAGTCCCTTTCAGGTTCATCACGACAGGATGCGCTTCCATATCCAGATTGCCGTAACGACGTGCAATTTCACCTGAGATACGCGCACCAATTGAACGGTCACAGTTTCCGACTGTGAAGCTATATTCACCGCCTGTACCAGCTTCAATTGCTGGCAACATTTCTGTCACCATTTGCTCTGCCAATAAGCCTTTGTCGAATGGTGCATTGCCTTCAACTTGGCAATATTGCGCCTTACCTTCAGCCGCAGGATGCGATTCAAGCAACGCACTGAGGTCTAAGTGAGCATGCTTGTCTGTTTCACCTGGTAAAACTTCCAGCAAGTCAGTACGACCAATCAAATCTTTCAGGCTTGCAACACCAAGAGCCGCCAACCATTCACGTGTTTCTTCCGCAATAAAGTGGAAGAAGTTGATCAACATTTCAGGTTCACCAATGTAGTGTTCCTGACGTAAATGATCTTGTTGAGTCGCAACACCGGTCGCACAGTTGTTCAAGTGGCAGATACGCAGGTATTTACAACCTAAAGCAATCATTGGCGTAGAACCAAAACCAAAGCTTTCTGCACCTAAAATAGCCGCTTTAACAACATCAAGACCTGTTTTTAAACCACCATCGGTTTGTACGCGAACTTTACCACGCAGATCATTCACACGCAGCGCTTGATGCGCTTCAGAAAGACCCAACTCCCATGGTGAACCCGCATGGTGAATTGATGAAAGTGGAGATGCAGCTGTACCACCGTCATAACCTGAAATGGTAATGAAATCGGCATAAGCTTTGGCCACACCTGCGGCAATTGTTCCGACACCTGGTTCAGACACCAATTTCACCGAAACCATCGCTTTTGGATTAACTTGCTTCAAGTCAAAGATCAATTGCGATAAATCTTCAATCGAATAAATATCATGGTGTGGCGGTGGAGAAATGAGAGTTACCCCTGGCACTGAGTAACGTAAACGCGCAATTAAGCCATTCACTTTACCACCTGGCAACTGACCACCTTCACCTGGTTTCGCACCTTGCGCGACTTTAATCTGCAAGACTTCAGCAGAGGTTAAGTAAGCAGGGGTCACACCGAAACGGCCTGATGCAATCTGTTTGATTTTCGAGTTACGAATTGTGCCGTAACGCGCAGGATCTTCACCACCCTCACCTGAGTTCGAACGACCACCAATGGTGTTCATGGCAATCGCAATCGCTTCATGCGCTTCAGGAGACAATGCACCTAAAGACATCCCCGCAGAGTCAAAGCGTGGCAAGATTGCTTCTACCGACTCAACTTGATCTAAGGCAATTGAGTTATCGGTTTTTAACTTAAATAAGTCACGAATCGTTGCGATAGGGCGCTCATTCACCAGTTCCGCATATTCTTTAAAGTCTGCGTAGTTACCTGAACGCACAGCTTTATGTAAAGCGTTGATCACGTCAGGGTTAAACGCATGGTATTCCTTATCGAATACGAATTTTAGCAAGCCACCTTGATCGATTGGCTTACGTGATTTCCACGCAGTATCTGCCAATTTTTTCTGATCATTTTCTAGGTCAACAAAGGTTGCCCCTTTAATACGGCTTGGTACACCAGTGAAGCATTTGCCCACGACTTCTTCAGACAAGCCTACCGCTTCAAACAGCTGGCCGCCACGGTAAGAAGCAACCGTTGAAATCCCCATCTTCGAGAGCACTTTCAACAAGCCTTTTTCAATCCCTTTACGGAAGTTGGCTTGTGCATGGATTGGATCACCCAACAACTCGCCTTTAGCAACCAAATCATTGATCACGTCATAAGCTAAGTATGGATAAATCGCTGTGGCACCAAAACCGAGAATCACGGCAAATTGATGTGGATCACGAGCAAAACCGGTTTCCACAATAATGTTGGCATCGGTACGTAAACCCACATTAATCAAATGGTGATGTACAGCACCAGTTGCCATCACGGCATTGGCAGGTAAATAGCCTTCACGGATTTTCTTGTCCGAAAGTAATAACAAAGTTTTGCCATCGCGAATTGCTTGTGCAGATTCTTCACAAATACGTGCGATGGCTGCTTCCAAGCCTTCACTTTCAGTGTAGTTTAAATCGATATCCGCAATTTCATAACCCGCACGACCTAAAGTACGGATTTGATGCATTTTAGAGTTCGATAGTACAGGGCTTGAAATAATCAAACGATCCGCATGTTCAGGGCTTTGCTCAAATACATTTTGCTCACGACCCAAACAAGTTTCCAACGACATCACGATTGATTCACGCAATGGGTCGATTGGCGGATTGGTCACCTGTGCAAACTGTTGGCGGAAGTAGTCCGATACATGACGGACTTGACGTGACAAGACTGCCATCGGGGTATCATCACCCATTGAACCGACTGCTTCCTGACCGCTTTCCGCGATTGGGCGCAACAATTGATCACGTTCTTCAAAAGTTACCATGAACATTTTTTGTGCCGCTTTTAAGGCATCGCCTTTTAAGCCTTGATCACACAAATATTCTTCGAGCTCTGGGCTACCTTGTAAGCGAATCGAGTTTTCACGTAACCATTCACGGTATGGACGCATTTTTTTCAAATGATTGCTGACATCTTTAGTGTCCAGCAATTTACCGGTAAAGGTATCGACTACAAGAATTTGTCCAGGACCAACACGACCTTTCGAAATCACATCTTCAGGTTGATAGTCCCATACGCCAATTTCAGACGCTAAAGTGATATAGCCATTTTTAGTGATGACCCAGCGCGCTGGACGTAAACCATTACGGTCTAACATACAGATTGCATGACGCCCATCCTGAATCACTAGACCAGCAGGACCATCCCACGCTTCCATGTGCTTCGAGTTAAACTCATAGAATGCGCGTAAGTCGGCATCTAAAGTTTCAACGTTTTGCCAAGCAGGTGGAACCAACATACGTAGCGCACGGAATAAATCCATACCACCACCCACCAGAATTTCCAGCATGTTATCCAAGCTCGAAGAGTCTGAACCAGTTCGGTTTACGATTGGTTTCAGCTCAGTTAAACCTGGTAATAATGGGTTTTCAAACTTCGGGGTACGCGCCATTGCCCAGTTACGGTTTGCAGTAATGGTATTGATTTCACCATTGTGTGCAAGATAACGGAAAGGCTGCGCCAACGGCCAACGCGGTAAAGTATTGGTCGAGAAACGCTGATGGAACACAACAATGTGCGAAGCCAAACGCTCATCAGCTAAGTCAGTATAGAAGTCTGCAATTGCAGCAGGCATCATCAAACCTTTATAGCTGATAACCGTAGAACACAGCGTTGTTACATAGAAAGATGGATCATTTTTGAGCTGTTGTTCCGCACGACGACGCGCCAAGAATAACTTACGGTTAAATTCAACCTCAGTTACCCCCATTGGACAATTCACAATAATTTGTTCAAAGGCAGGCAAAGATTGCATCGCAATTTCACCCAATGCCGCATTATTGGTTGGCACGACACGCCATGCCAGAACACGTAAGCCTTCTTCTTCGATTTCTTTACTTAGAATTTGTTTTGAATGTGCTGCAATGGCTGGGTCTAAGTTAAGAAAAACCGTCCCAACTGCAAAAATTTCACTTAGAGTAATATCGCTCAGTTTCTTGGCTTCTTCGCGGAAGAATTGTTTTGGCATTGCCAACAATAAACCACATCCATCCCCTGTCTTACCATCGGCGGCAATCCCACCACGGTGGGTCATACAGCTCAAGCTATGAATAGCGGTCTTGACCAGATCATGACTTTCGTCCCCTTGCATATGTGCAATAAGGCCGAAACCACAGTTATCTTTAAACTCATCCGGTTGGTATAAACCTTGAGCGGGAGCTACAGTATTAGGCGATGGCATGTGCATAGCGTACCCTTCTTTCTACTTGGCCCTGAATCGGGCGCTGACTATCGAACTTCTTTGCGACTTAGTCTAACTTTCTCACACTAAGATCAATTTAATGCAATGTCTTTGCATGTTCATGTCAAAGATAGACTGTATTTATCTTTTGTACATGACCGAAATGCAAGAAACTATTGCCACTTTTGCGCACTGTTTTAAAGCAGGCAATCTTGATGTTTTCGCACACTCTTTGAATCTTTTCGCGCCAAAATAGTGACATCAACTCAAATCATGCACCATTTAAGCAAAAAATATGCCAACTTAATGACCAATCAACAAATTCCTTTAAATACAGAAATATCAAGAGATAGAACGAATTTCTTGCATTTTAAGTTTTAATTATATTGCACCATTTTTGAGCATTTATTTATTTATATAACACAGCATGCGCCATTTTAGAACGATTAATTAAATGGATCTGCAATTTCTTGGCGCACGGATGAGGAATCCCCAGTATTTGAAGCGGTTGATTTTGTTCCACTATCAACATGGGACTGAGATTTTTGTACATCAATCACATTACCGGCTGCATCTCTACGAGTAACCGTGGTGCTGGTCGTGGCATTTCCAGCTTGCACCGTTGTACTAGTGGAATTATTGGCTTTTTGTTGAATACGATTGATTATGGCTTCATCGACTTTGGGTACAGCTGCTGCTCTCAAACGCACTTCATACAACTGAGTAGCACCCAGCATCTCTTCCATACCCATATCGCTCACTTGTGCCTGATAGTCACCCAATGTAACGACTTCAGGCTGCACCGAGGCAGGCAGTTTTAAATCCAATTGCTCGAATGCCTGTTTAGCTTCATTTTCACTGCCATATATGCCATAGAACAGCACATAGCGTTCTGGCTGCTGCTCACCACTGAGACGAATGTAAAAGTAATTTTTTCGATTAGCTTGTTTGTTCAAAAAGCTCTTTACAATATCTTCATCTGTTGTGCTAAAGAGCTGAATAGATGACTTATTTTTCTGCTCTAGAATAAATTTTGTACCACGAAATTCATTGCTATGATTGCCTGTGGCCACCACCCTCGTGGTCAAAGCCAGTGGTCGCACTTCATTTTGTAGAGTCCCTAGATTAGTTGTAGCCGTCACGCGTGCGGGTTGTATCTGCAGTTCAGCATCAGACTCAACTGCTTTATTAACCTCAACCAATTCTTGACGGGTATCCGAGCCTGCCCAAAATACCAAGGCAATCAACAAACACAACACCCCACTCACCAGCCAGATATAACGCTGTGAATTTTGCCAATATTTGCGGAGTGTCGTCATTGCTTAACCTTCTATTTTAGCTTGATTGGCAATAATAGCCTGCTGCATGAGCTCCACATCAAATTCTTTAGTAATGATGGCTTGACCCAGCTGCTTTAACAGCACCAATCTTAATTGACCATTCAAGACTTTTTTATCGTGAGCCATATAACCCAAAAAGTCTTGTAATGGAATTTCTGGACAGACGATCGGAAGCCCCGCACGCTGAATGATTGCTCGGATTCGGTTCAAATCGGCTTCAGAAATCCAGCCCATACGCTGCGATAAATCTGCTGCCATCACCATACCCGTTGCGACCGCCTCACCATGCAACCATACACCATAACCCAAATAGGATTCTATTGCATGTCCAAAGGTATGTCCTAGATTCAGCAGGGCTCGCTCCCCTTGCTCTTTTTCATCATTCGCGACTATGCGGGCTTTATGTGCGCAAGAACGATAGACTGCCTCTGCGAGTAAATCTGGATCACGTGCGACCAAGCCATCCATCTTGGCTTCTAACCAAACCAGAAATTGCTCATCCCCCAATAAAGCATATTTAATCACCTCAGCCAAACCAGCTGATAATTCTCGATCTGGCAAGGTTTTCAATTGCGACATATCAGCCATCACCACCTGCGGCTGCTGAAATGCTCCAATCATATTTTTACCCAAAGGGTGATTAATTCCAGTTTTCCCCCCAACACTTGAATCCACTTGAGAAAGCAGCGTGGTCGGTACTTGAATAAAATACACTCCTCGCTGGAAACAAGCCGATGCAAATCCAGCCATATCTCCAATCACACCGCCCCCCAAAGCCAATACCGTACAGTCGCGATTAAACCCCGCCTCCAGCAAGGCATCAAAGATTAAATTCAAATGTTGAATATCTTTGTATTTTTCACCATCTGGCAACACACAGGTCGCCACTTTTTTACCCAAAGCCTGAATTGCCTGAACATAATGTTCTAAATATAACGGCTGGATGGTTGTATTGGTGACCACCATCACTTGCTGACCCAAAATATAGGGTGCCAACAAAGTTTGAGGATCTAAATCACTACCAATAAAAATAGGATAACGGCGTTCACCGAGTTCTACATGTAAAGTTTGCATGGCTTCAACTACTTAAATTCAACGGGTCGGTTGGGTCGTAATTATGTTCAAGATTCTGTGCGCTAAGTCTCGTGCAGCACCTTGATTGGTCTCGATAATATAATGTGCAACTTCACGATATAAAGGATCTCGGATTGCCAATAAATCGCGTAACTTTTGCTCGGGATTTTCTACTTGAAGAAGAGGACGATTTTTATCGCGGTAGGTGCGCTGAAGCTGAATTTCGACAGGAGTATAAAGATAAACAACGATACCGCGTTGTTTTAAAAATTCGCGATTCGGTGCTTGAGTCACTGCTCCGCCACCAGTAGCCAATACCAAATGAGGACGAGCTGTTAGCTCGTCGATCACAACAGTTTCACGCGTACGAAAGCCCGTTTCACCTTCTTTCTCAAAAATCCACGGAATAGTCGCCCCTGTTTTTCGCTCAATCTCATGATCACTATCAATAAATTCACGACCTAACAATTCAGCCAAATGCCGTCCAACTGTTGTTTTTCCTGCCCCCATTGGCCCTACCAAATAGATATTTGGTAGGGAATTAAACTCTTTGCTTGGCAAGGAGTCACCTATTAATTTTGTTTAAATTGAAAATATATTAATGATTTCTTGAAACACTGTCATTAACAATTCGCGGTGTCACAAAAATCAATAGCTCTTGCTTATCATCCGACTTGGTATCTTTTCTAAACAACCAACCAATATATGGAATATCGCCTAGGAATGGCACCTTAGTTTGGGAATTACTGGTCGTTTGCTCAAATACCCCACCCAAAATCACGGTTTCACCATTGTTGACCAACACATTGGTAGTAATCGTGTTTTTATTCAGGATTAATTCACCATTTGGAGCCTCACCTGCAATCGAGTCTTTAGCAATATCTAATTGCATTTGTACCTTACCATCTGGGGTAATGCTAGGGGTCACTTCAAGACTTAATAAAGCTTCTTTAAATGAAGTACTTGCTGTTGAACCCGCGGCCGAGTTAGTCGTGGTTTGATAAGGAACTTCCTGACCTGTCGCCACTTTCGCTTTTTGTTTATCTCCTGTCAGGACTTTTGGTGTAGAAATCACTTCACCATAACCATCCGCCTGTAATGCGGACAACTCAAGATCCAACATAAAATCAGATAGGCTGATTAAACTAAAGGCAATCTGGCCCGCTGGGTTGGTGACACCTAAATCCACATTGAGGTTATCTGGACGCTGAATGGTATATTTACCCTCATCATCTGGTGTTTTTAAATCCCAAAGGGTTTGATCACTACCACCGACTAGCAAATCATTATTACTATTAATACCCTGAGATAAAATGCCCCATTTCACCCCCATCTCTTTGGTGAAAGATGTGGATGCCCGCACAATTCGCGCCTCAACCATGACTTGTTGTACTTGTACATCCAATAAATCAATCATCTTACGAATTTGATCAATTTTCTGCGAAGTATCATTAATGATTAACATATTTGTACGTGGATCAATCGAAACCGTACCACGCGGACTTAACAGACTTCCTACACTATCGCCTAAAGGATCTATATTATTACTGGAATTTGAATTATTTGAAGTCGATGCATTCTTACCTTGCGTGATCATTTTCTCAATATCACTGGCTTTGGCATAGTTCAATTGAATATATTCTGTTTGCAGGGGAGCCAGTTTCACACTCTGTGCAATGGCTTTAGCTTCTTCCTCTTCCGCTTTAATCAACTCGGCCACAGGTGCAATCCAGATCACATTCCCATTACGGCGTTTATCTAGATTCTTGGTTTTCAGGATAATATCCAGAGCCTGATCCCATGGTACATCCTTTAAGCGCAAGGTAATGTTGCCTTGTACGGTGTCCGCTGCAACCATATTGATGCCAGTAAAGTCGGCCAACAATTGCAGGACACGACGCACTTCAATATCTTGGAAATCTAAAGAGATTTTCTTGCCCGTATAACTGTTTGCCGCATGTGGCTTCATTGGATTCTTATCAACAGGGCGTTTTAAGCTAATCGTAAGCTTATTTTCCGCCTGATAAGCCATATATTCATAGCTACCCGAGGATTGAATGTTGATTACCCCGTTATTGCCATCATTGTAAGCATCAACAGTAGAAACAGGGGTAGCAAAGTCATTCACATTTAAACGACGGGTTAAATGTGCTGGAATTTTTGTCCCCAGCATACGCACTACAATTTTACTACCTTGCTGCTGCACATCCGCCGGGGTGTTACTGCCCAATAAATCAATCACGACTTGACCTTCACCTTCAGCACCACGCTGAAAGCCAATATTAGATACACCTTGTGCAGGTGCTTTCATACTGGTGGCAACTGGTGTGGCATAACTATTATCTGTCGAATTAATTTTCAGAATAAATGTATTGCCTTCTACACGTGTCGTAAATGCACCAGCATCTGCTAGATTAACTGTTAAGCGAGAACGCTGTGCATCGGAAGCCACATCGATGGAACTGGCTTCTTTCGTTGCAACGGCAATATTACTTTGCTTTAAAGTCTGCTGTGCTTTATCGAAATCTAAAATGAGGCGTGATGGTTGTTCTAATTGATAGGCTTGTGGTTGTGGTGGAATACCATTAAACATCACACGAATTTCAGTGCCTTGCCCTGGAATTTGCATGGGTACAACATTGGTAATACTCACCTGTGCACTGGCAGCTTGCATCACTGCCATTGCGACTGCACCCATAGAAAACTGACGGAAAATATGATTCATTGTATTACCATCCCCAAATATAAAATCTTGAATACTGTTTTTCATTTTTATTCCTTTACGTTAAGGTGCGGGACCAATTAAGACCATACTCCGCGGACGCTCAACATATCCTTCTCTACCATCTGGAATAATTTCAATCAGGTCAATCTGTGTCGGCGTAATTTTGACAATACGCCCTTGATTCATCCCCATAAAGCTACCGACCTGTACACGCTCGATTTCACCATCTGGTGTTTGAATCAACGCCAAAATTTGTCCAGATTGGCTACGCATACTACCCTTCATATTTAAGGATTCTAGCGCATAACTTTCCAATGGCTGAGGCTGGCGGGCAAAGTTTGGATACACTCGTTTACCCGCCATAATTTTTAATTCTGCCGCCAATGAGCTTGGCATAAATGGGCTTTTTAATTGATGCGCCGAATAATTAAAGGTTGGTACTGGTGGAAAAACTGGTGCAGGCTCAATCGGTAATGGCTGTTGACTACGAATGTTGACCATTTCCATATTCACAGCATCAATACGCGAGTCACACCCAACCAAGACCAGTCCCAACATCAAAGCTAATGTGATTTTTTCAAATTTCATTACTTCGCTCCTCCTTGTGGAGTGGCTTGAGCAGGTGAATTGTTCGCATTGCCATTCGCTGCTGCATTTTGACGTTCTTCATTCCCGATGTAACGATAAGTACGTGCCTTCGCCACATAAGTGACTTGCGGGATTTCAGACTTCTTGTCATTACTGATTGAAGAAGTGATGTCAAAGTCATGCAATGTCACAATGCGAGGTAAAGCCGCAATACCACTAACAAAAGAACCAAATGCGTGATAATCGCCGGTGGCCTCAATACTAATCGGCTGTTCGATAAAGAACTCTTGTCTCACTTCAGGTTCTAGACGGATATTTTTAAATTTCAATCCAGAGTTCACACCCGTCACGTTAATATCTTCAACCAGACCAGGAATTTCTGTTTCTTTCGGCAATTGTTCTAATTGTTGATTGAAGTTGGCTTCCATCTCTTGTAATTGCGCTTGATACTGCTGCAAATTACGCAGTTTTGAATCTTTCTCACGGAATTCATTCAATAAATTCTGTTCTTGTGCATGTGCACTCGAAATCGCATCCAACTTCGGCTTAATCACCAGAAAGTAGCCAACCGCACAAATCAAAAACACAATGAAAATCCAACACGTGATTTTGACTGACAGCGGCCAACTGCCATAATTATTTGGATCTAAAGTATTAAATTGTTGGAAAAACTTATCCACTGTCATTTTTTTCTTTGGTTTAACAACAGCTTCTTGATTTAATTCATCAAATTCATCACGACTCATTGTGCTGCCCCCGCTGTTGAACTGGCTACTGCATTAGCGTCAGTTGCGACTGGCTCTGAAGTTGGCATCGCAATTTCATCTAGATCAGCTGTAACCACAAAAGTTCCATAACTGTCTTCAACTCGAGGAATGACTGAGCTCGGAGCTTTATTTTTATTTTCTTCTGCTGCCAAGAATGAATTCATAAAGGCATTACGATACCAAGCCGAAGCCTCTAAATTACGCAAGAATTCCGCCACAGCATTTGGACTTTCTGCCTTACCTTCAATGGTAAATTTATCCCCAACCCGTGAAAATTTAGTGATGTAGACATTGGCAGGCACAACCCGTGCCATCTCATCAATCAAACGTACAGCAATTGGACGCTGGCTTTGCAAGCCCTGAATTAATTTCATCCGTTCCACAATTGCATTACGCTGCTCTTGTAAACCTTCTAACGATTTAAGTTGTACATCCAAATTTTGGTTGGTACTGGTAATCAGTTGATTGGCTTGCTCTTGATCTTCAAGTTTATAGTTGTAATAGAACCACGCCATGACAACCAACAACACCCCAATTAAAGCCGCCCCAATACAAATAACAATGAATTCTTTTTTCCGTTTCTCTCTTAGCTCATCGCGCCAAGGGAGCAGGTTAATTTTTGCCATTAATCAAAACTCCTCAATGCCAGACCACACGCCACCAAGAGAGAGGAAGCATCATTTTCAATTTTTTTAATATCAATTTTTGGAGAAAAGCCCATTTGTAAGAATGGATTTGCAATCGTGACACGATAGCCAAGTTTTTGTTGTAACAACTTGGCCAAACCCGGAATATTGGCATTCCCTCCTGCCAACAAAATATGATCGATTTCATTAAATTGTGAAGAGGAAAAAAAGAACTGCAATGAACGAGCAGCTTGCTGCACCACAGCATCAAGGAACGGCTCTAAAACTTCTACATCGTAATCATCTGGCAAGGTACGACTTTTTTTCGCACGCCCTGCTTCCTCAAAAGATAGACCATATCGGTTCTGAATTTCTTGAGTCAGCTGTTTACCCCCAAAAACTTGTTCACGAGTGTAGATAATTTTGTCATTTTGCATCACAGACAAGGTAGTCATGGTATGCCCGATGTCCAACACGCCAACAGTATTCACCCCCATTGGCATCGTATCCGAGAAGACCTTATAGACATTTTCCAAAGCAAAACTTTCAACATCGGCAATTTTTGGCGTTAGGCCTGCCAGCTCCAGAACTTCTGAACGCGCTTCGACATTTTCTAGACGTGTTGCCACCAGGAGTACATTGACACGATTCGGGTTAGCCAAACGATCTGGCAAAACCTCAAAATCAAGACTCACTTCATCTAAAGGGAACGGAATATATTGCTCAGCATCCATACGGATCTGAACTTCACGTTCATCATCCGTCATATCCGCATCCATTTCGATAATCTTACTAATTACCATGGACGTCGGAATGGCGATTGCTGCTGCATGTGATTGAACATTTGCTAAATTTAAAGCGCGTCCCAAAGCATCCCCAATAGCTTCCGGATTCAAAATGTTTTTTTCAACAACACTGCCTTCCGGTAGCGGAACCAAAGCATAGCTTTCGACCCAATAACGACCGTTCTTTACTGACAGCTCTAACAACTTAACAGAAGTGGAACTAATATCTACCCCTATTAACCCCTTATTTGGCTTACGATATAACCTGAGCACAATACTATTCCTATTATTTTTTTATCCCCAATAGAAGTAACCAACCAATTGACTGCGGTCTATAATTTTAATACGGATACAATAACTCATTAACAATCCGTATCTGTAAAAGGCTATACTGACCACCAATTAGTTTGCCATTAGCTCCTATTAAAACTTACTTGTTATGAAAAAGCTATCTTGTTCAGGCCGTGTTCATCCATTTTTTTTGATCATAATTATAGTTTTGGTCGCAATTCCTATGGGGTTTTATGGCATGTATCTCTATATTGCCCCGTCTTTGCCTGAAATGAGCATTTTAAAAAAAGCACCTTTACTAAAACCATTACAAGTTTATAGTGCCGATCAACAACTGATTGCGGAATACGGTGGCAAACTTTCCGTGCCAGTTGAATATGATCAAATCCCCCGAACCTTTATTCATGCCTTTTTGGCCGCAGAAGATTCTGCCTTTTTTGAACACAGCGGTATTAGCTTTAAAGGCCTGGGGCGTGCCGTAAGCGAGAGCATTACCGGATCAAATGTACAGACCGGTGGTTCGACCATTACCATGCAAGTGGCGAAAAACTATTATCTCAGTCCTGAACGTACCTTAAAGCGCAAACTCACCGAAGTCTTCTTGGCTCGAAAGATTGAACAAAATCTCTCTAAAGAAGAAATCCTCACTTTGTACGTCAATAAGATCTTTTTGGGTAAAAATGCCTACGGCATCGCGGCGGCGGCCAAGATTTACTACAACAAGAATCTAGAAGATTTAAGCATTGCCCAAATGGCAATGATTGCCGGACTTCCCAAAGCACCATCCAAATATAATCCGGTTGCCAATCCTGAACGTGCTTTGGAACGCCGCAACTGGATTTTAGGTCGCATGCTACAACTGGGCTATATCAATCAAGAACAATATCAGAATGCGATTGCCGAACCGATTAATCTTGACATGCCCGACCGCGGAGTGAGCAACCAGTTTCCCTATGTCGGGGAAATGGTTCGCGCTGAATTGGTCAGTAAGTTTGGAGATCAAGCCGTTGATTCTGGCTACAAGGTCTATACCACCATCAATAGTCAACGACAGTATTTTGCCGAGCAGTCTGTGCAAGAGGGCTTAGAAGCCTATGATCGCCGCCATGGTTGGCGGGGTGCCGAAGCGCATGATAAAGATTTAAAACAATTTATGGCTTATGCCAACACCTATCCCGCCAAAGTCAGCAAAGTCAACGCCACTTCATTTGAAGCGTTCATGCAAGATGGTTCCAGTGTAACGGTTCCGTGGTCAGGCATGTCTTGGGCACGCCCCTATCGGAATGCCAATAGTGTTGGTCCCTCTCCCAGTAGAGCCTCACAGATTGTCAAGGTTAAAGATATTGTTCGCCTAAGACCCAATGCTGACAAAACTTCATGGTCTTTAGTCCAAGTGCCGAAAGTTCAGGGGCAACTGATTGCCATTAACCCCAACAATGGCGCCATTGAAGCCATTGTGGGGGGATACAATTTTTACCAATCCAAATTTAACCGAGCACTGCAGGGCTGGCGTCAACCGGGTTCAACCATTAAACCCTTTGTCTATGCACTGGCTTTAGAACGCGGCATGACGCCCTTTACCATGGTCAATGACAGCCCGATTACCATTGGCAAATGGACTCCCCGCAACTCTGATGGTCGCTATCTAGGCATGATTCCGTTACGTCGGGCCTTATATTTATCGCGCAACACAGTCTCGGTACGTTTATTACAGGCTGTTGGTATTGAACGTACCCGCCAATTATTTATGGATTTTGGTCTACAAGAGGATCAAATTCCACATAACTACACCATCGCACTGGGCACGCCACAAGTCTTGCCAATCCAAATGGCAACGGGTTATGCCACGTTTGCCAATGGTGGTTACCGGATTCAACCGCACTTTATTGATCGGATTGAAGATGCCTATGGCAAAGTCATTTACCAATCCAATCCAGAATATGCATGTATTGAATGTATTCATGAAAAAGAGCAACAATTCTCTGCCGCACCCGTAACGCCCGACGATGAAGTGATTGAAATCACCAATCAAACCACTGCCCCTAGCAAAGCTGAACCGAATGCAGAATATCGTCAAGCGCAACGCATTTTAAAATCGAGTTCAGCTTTTGACATGGCCAATATTCTTAAAGATGTGATCCAGCATGGTACTGGGCGTGCTGCTTTAAAAATTGGTCGTGATGATTTGGGCGGCAAAACGGGAACCACCAACGATGCCAAAGATGCTTGGTTTGCAGGCTTTAATGGCAAATTAGTAACAGTTGCTTGGGTTGGCTTTGACCAACCAACCACTTTAGGACGACGCGAATATGGTGGCATAGCGGCATTACCTATTTGGACCAATTTTATGGGCAATGCCCTTAAAGGCACACCTTCCTCTTGGGTGCATTTGGATAAAGATGCCAAAGCACCGACCCTGCATGATGAAACGCAATTTATTCAGGGGGAAACCAAGAAAGATTATCGTGCTTCACCACCACTGGCTCAGCCTTTGTATCGTCCGAAACCCGCGGCTCCTATGCGCGCACCTGAACGCGACTTTGAGGATTTACCTGACGATGACCAAACACTGCAACCAAGTCATCAAACCCCTCCAAGTATGCAACCAAATCCTGCAGCTAAAAAACCAGATGCTCTGGAACATTTAATTGATCAGGTGCAATAAGCGAAAATTGTCACCAATAAAAAACCCTCCGCATGGAGGGTTTTTTATTGGCTTTTGAGTTAGTGCTTTTGCAAGAGATAAATTTGAAATTGCGCTGTAACTTTAAACTGCTCACTGGCTTCTAATGCACTGCGACGATCTACCTTGGCTTTATAAGCATACGGGGTCATGGCAATCAGGTTTTTCAACTGCTGCTGATTTAAATCCAATTCTGCCTGAACCACCTGTGACTCAAGCAAAGTAAAATCAGAAGCCAATTGCTGCACAAACTTATCGGGTTCATGTGCCTTTACTTCTTCAAATAACGCTTCACGCAAAGCAAATAAATGCGCTGGGGCTGGCGTCACCACCAACAAATAACCTTTGTCCTTCAGCACACGCAGAATTTCTTGTTGCGGAATCGGACTAAATAAACTGCTGCACAAATCAATCGATTGATCTAAGACAGGCAATGTTGCTCCTGTTCCGACGACCCAAGTCACTTCACGGTTTAACTTGGCGGCCACCTGTACTGCATTTTTGGCAATATCCACCCCAACACATTGCAGCACTTCAGCTTGCATGGCACTGGTGTAATAGCCTTCACCACAACCAATATCTAAGAGGTTTTCAATGCGTAATTGTTGCAGTTTCTCGACTACCGCCTGCTGTAGCGGGGCATAAAAACCAGCACTTAAAAATGCGCGACGCGCCTGTACCGATTCTGGGGTATCGCCCGGGGTTTTACTGTGCTTATGCTGCACGACATGCAGATTCACATAGCCCTGCTTGGCAACATCATAGCTATGATGATTTACACACTGCCAGGTCTTTGCTACTAAACTCAATTTCTCACGACATACTGGGCACATGAGTAGATTCATCATTTTCTCCAACTTTCTGCGTTTACATATAAAAAAAGGCCAGCAAATGCCGACCTTTTGATATGTCTTTGGCTTAGCGCAATTTTAAGGTCATTAAGCCCAAAACCACCAGCATAATCGTAATAATCCAGAAACGAATCACCACCTGCGTTTCACGCCAGCCTTTTTTCTCATAATGATGATGTAATGGCGCCATTAAGAACACCCGCTTATTGCGCATGCGCAAGGAACCGATTTGTAGGAAGACGGAAACCGCTTCAACCACAAACACCCCCCCCATGATCGCAAACACGATTTCTTGACGCACCATCACAGCAATTGTACCGAGCATCGCACCCAATGATAAAGCACCCACATCCCCCATAAATACTTGAGCTGGATGCGCGTTATACCAAAGGAAAGCCAAACCCGCACCAATCATGGCGGCACAAATCACCACCAACTCAGATGAATATTTAACATAAGGAATATGCAAGTAATTGGCAAAACGTACGTCACCCGCAAGGTAAGCAAACACGCCTAAACCCGCAGCTACCAATACAATCGGCATAATCGCCAGACCATCCAAACCATCGGTCAGATTCACAGCATTGGATGCCCCATTAATCACCAGATAGGTAAAGATAATAAAACCAATACCTAAAGGGATTGCTGAGAATGGAATACTAAGATTCTTAAAGAATGGAATCAGCAAATCCAGCATATTGGCTGTATGAATCGGATTATCTTGTTGTTTAGCAATCACATACAAGGCGATCCCCGCACCGAGCGATGCCACCGACGTCCAGAAAAACTTCTTCCGTGCCGGCAAACCCGCATTGTCTTTATAACGGATTTTAATCCAGTCATCTGCCCAGCCCACGGCACCAAAAATCACCATGACACCTAGCACAATCCAGACATAGGGATTAGATAAGTCCGCCCAGAGTAAGGTTGAAATGCCGATGGAAAGCAGGATTAAAACCCCACCCATGGTCGGAGTACCCATTTTCTTGGCGTGATTTTCAGGTGCAAAAGTACTAACCGCCTGACCGTACTTCAAGGCCTGTAATTTACGGATCATGACTGGCCCTAACACCAGACCAATCGATAAAGCCGTCAGGACACTCAATAATGAGCGCAGGGTTAAATAACGTACCACTTGGAATGAGCTGTGATAGCCCGCAAGCTGCTCAAATAGCCATAACAGCATTTTAAAGTTTCTCCATCAAGTCAGTCATCAACGTTTCCATATGGGTATAACGAGAACCTTTAAACAGGAAACTCATCGACTGGGGTTGATGTGTTTCGACTAAACTAATTAAAAAAGGTAAAGCTTGTTCTTGATTCAAGAATGCCTGTAATTTCTTACCATATTGGGTACTGCGGGCACCTTCTTGTGTGGCAGGCGCAAATTCACCCACCGCCACCACAAAGTTAATGCCTTTGATCGAAACCAGATCACGTCCTAACAGATAATGTTGCTGTGCTGCACTTTGACCCAACTCACCAATATCACCAATCACCATCACGCGAACGCCTTCTTGCTGAGCCAAGACCTCACCTGCCGCCCGCATCGAAGTTGGGTTGGCATTATAGGTATCATCAATAAACAAATAGGGCGCTTTGTGAATAAAATTCAGTCGCCCTTTTGCGCCTTGCGCCTGTTCGAGCCCCAAAACAATGTCATCCAAATCAATACCGATTGCCAAGGCAAAAGCGGCAGCAGCGGTGGCATTTTGCACATTATGCTCGCCTGCAAAAGGTAATTGGACCATACGTTCGCCTTGCAGAGTATGCAAGGTAAATGTCGCGGATTGCGGTTGCAACTGGATATCAGAGGCAAAGATCTCGCCTCCTGACCCAAAGCTTAATACTTGCTGGCTGTGTACCGCATTTCGAATACTATCGGTAAAATCATCGGCAGCCGGCACAATGGCTGTTCCCGATGGTGCAATATGCGCATAAATCTCGGATTTTGCGCGGCAAATTCCCTCACGCCCACCAAACTCACCCAAATGTGCCGTACCAATATTTAAAATTCCAGCAACCTGTGGTTGAACCAGTGCCGAGGTATAATCGATTTCACCTTGATGACTGGCGCCGAGTTCCATTACTGCATAACGATGCTCGGCACGCAGCTCAAGCAACATCATCGGGACACCCAGATCATTATTTAAGTTACCACGAGTAATCAAGGTTGGCGCTAGACGCGATAAAATACTGCCCAACATTTCTTTGGTGGTGGTTTTTCCACTACTGCCCGTTAAAGCGATGACCTTCAACTGCGGATGTTGCGCACGTCGATACGCCCCCAAATGCCCCAAGGCCAAACGCGTATCCGATACAACCAACTGACAAATATCCGCATCGACAGGATGGCTCACAATCGCGACCTGACAGCCCTTCTCAGCCACTTGTGCAACAAAATCATGTGCATCGAAACGTTCGCCCTGCAATGCTAAAAAGGCATCACCCTGCTCGGCATGACGAGAGTCGGTCAGAACGCGTTTAATGGCAGTGTCTGGCACCCGATCATTCAGCCAATAACCCTGTGTGGCATCTTGCAATTCGGCCGCAGTCCACGGCTCTAATGGAACAGTACTGGTAGTTGATGTATGCATCTATATTTCCTATTACGCAGGATATGCTGAATCAGGGAGATGGTGCTGGGCATCTATTGCGGCTTGTACTTCAATCACATCATCAAACCAATGGCGTACGCCTTCAATTTCTTGATAGTTTTCGTGCCCCTTGCCAGCAATGACCACGATATCGCCTGCCTGAGCAGTTTGTACAGCAAATTTGATTGCTTCACGACGGTCACGAATTTCATGCACCACATGTCCAGAAAAATCAATCTCCGCTTTCATATCTGCAAAAATCTGTTCAGGATTTTCAGTGCGTGGATTGTCAGACGTCAATAATACGACATCAGCCCCTTCGAGAGCCGCTTGAGTCATCAGTGGACGTTTACCACGATCACGATCTCCCCCACAGCCAAAGACTGCCCATAAACGCTGCTCAACATGACGTTTTAAAGTACGTAGTACCTGCACCAAAGCATCTGGAGTGTGGGCATAGTCCACGACAAATAATCGTGCATCATCACGGATGACTTGCATGCGCCCTGGGGCACCTTGCAGCTTCGGTACACTGGCAATCAGTTGTGACAAGTCAAATCCAGCCTGTTCTGCAACGATCAGACTAGCAACCAAATTTTCAATATTGAAGTGTCCGAGCAACGGACTCTGCACCATAAACTGTCCATGCGTAGTTTGCAGACTAAACTGTGCGCCTGACAGGCTATACTGGATATCACGCACTTGATAATCTGCAGCCTGCGTCATGGAATAGGTCAAAATTTGTGGTTGTGCAGGATTGGATTTTGCAGCAGCCAACATCAATGGCGCATATTCATCATCCATATTAATCACAGCCACTTTTAAAGACTCAAATTTAAACAGAAGCGACTTAGCTTCTGCATAAGCTTCAAGCGTACCGTGATAGTCCAAATGGTCACGACTTAAATTACTATAGGCCGCAATCTCAATCGCACAGCCTGTTAAACGCCCCTGCTCCAAACCATGTGAACTGGCTTCAATCGAAGCAAATTTTGCTCCTTGTTGTGCATAACTGTGCAAGGCATTTTGCAATTGCAGTGCATCAAGCGTGGTATGCGAAGAACTTTCCAGATTCGGCAGAATTCCATTACCTGTGGTACCCATTACGGCACAAGGCTGACCTTGCAGCATAAGCAACTCTGCAACCAAGCGTGAAATCGTGGTCTTACCATTGGTTCCTGTCACCGCGAGAATCTGTAAGGCCTGCGTCGGAGAGACCGCATTCAAATAGTGCTTTTGCCAACCCCCCATCAGATGACGTACGTTAGGCACCACCAAACTTGGTGCTACAGCCAACTCGGTTTCACTAATAACCGCCAATGCGCCTTTAGCAATTGCTGTCTGGGCAAATTGCACGGTTTTTTCAGGTTGGCTCAGGCTATTTAAGGCAATAAATATTTGTCCAGTCTCAACATAGCGGCTGTCTAGGCAAAAACCTTGGAAAGGTTGTTGCATCCACCCAGTGATCTGATCAGAAGGATACAGTTCTTGAAATGTAATTGACATTCAGCACCTATTACTGGATTTTTGGCGTGTCTAAAGGTTTATCTAAAGGCACATTCATTAAACGAAGAGATTCTTGCATCACACGAGCAAATACAGGAGCAGCGACTAGACCACCATAATATTGACCTTGCGGGTTTTCCACGACCACAAAAATAGCCAATCGAGGATCACTCACAGGGGCTACCCCAGAGAACAGGGCACGGTATTCTTTTTCCGAATAGCCTTTACGGTCAGCACGCAATTTATGCGCGGTTCCTGTTTTACCTGCCACACGGTAACCTGGAATATTGGCCTGACGTGCTGTCCCCCCCGGCAATGTCACCGCTTCCATCATCAGCAAGACTTGATCGGCAATTTTCGGATCAATCATTTGCTGACCTTTTGGCGGCTCTTCCAACTTATACAAACTTAATGGAACCTTCACCCCATGATTAGCCAACATGGCGTAGGCATCCACCATTTGCAATACCGTGGCATTAATACCATAGCCATAAGCCATGGTCGCGACTTCAGAGACATTCCACTTGCTTGGTGGGAGCACTAGACCAGAACTTTCACCAGGGAATTTCACCGCTGAACGCTCACCAAAACCCACCCGTTTCAAGAAGGTCGGTAAAGTGGAATACGGCAAAGACAAGGCAATTTTTGCCACACCGACGTTAGAGGATTTTTGGATAATTCCCGCCAGCGTCAATTGACCGTAGTTGTGGGTATCACGGATGGTATGATTCCCCACACGCATCGAACCCGGAGAGGTATTCACCACAGTTGTAGGCTGATATTTACCAGTTTCCAAGGCCATTGCTACCGTCAAAGGTTTCATGGTTGAACCAGGTTCAAACATGTCTGTTGCACCGCGGTTCCGCATGGCATCTTTGTTGGCTAAACCATTTTTATCATTCGGGTTATAGGATGGCCAGCTGGTCATCGCCAAGATTTCACCCGTTTTCACATCTACGGCAATGGCAGAAGCAGAACGGGCATTATTGGCAACACCTGCGGCTGTCAGTTCACGATACAGAATATATTGCAGTCGTGAATCAATACTCAGGGTTATGTTTTCACCAGACTCGACTTCTTTAATCACTTCAGGGTCTTTGACGCGATTGCCCTTTTTATCGCGCACCACTTGCTGCTCGCCGTCAATGCCCGCCAAACGCTTATTGAGCTGCATTTCCAGACCTTCAATCCCGACCCCTTCACTATTGGTCAAGCCAATAATCTGCGCATTCGGTTGTGGCTGCGGATAATAACGTTTGTAGTTTTTCTCAGTATACACCCCTTGAAAGTTACGTTTTTCAATCAGTTCCGCCTGCTGCGGAGGAACTTCTTTTTGCAACACCAAGTAACGCGAACGTGGACGTTCATTCAGTTTTTTCTTGAGTTCGGCACGATCCATGCCCACAGCATCTGCCAGCTCGTCTAAGTTTAAGTTCTTATCGGGTAACTGACGCTTTAACTTACGATTATGTGGATCATTGGCCAATTCAGCCGTAATTTCATCAAATAGCTTTTTATTATCAAAATAATCACGCGGGTCAATCACCACCTTCATCACAGGGGTACTGATTGCCAAAGGTACACCATGACGATCATAAATCACACCCCGCATGGCTTTGAGTTTTTCTGTGCGCAAAATATTGGCATTGGCTTTATTTTGCAAGAAGTCACGGTTGATGACCTGCACATAGAAGGCACGCCCCACCAGTGCCACAAAACACATGAGGACCACGGCCCACATTAAATAAAAACGCCACATCTCGACGCTGATGGCATTTTTTCCCGTAATCGACTGCTGCTTTTTACGTGGTTGCTTGATCTGCTTGTCTACCATATACAGCTAGCCTTATTTATTGTCATCTGAAGTCATAGGTAAAGAAATCACTACAGTTTGCGCTGTCGGGGGTGAGTACATCCGTAACTGGGTCACTGCTCGGGTGCCGATTTGTGCCGTAGCGCCAAACGTCTGCTGTTCAATCAACAGACGTCCCCACTCAGCATTCAGATCATCACGCTCGCGCATAAACGAACTCAGCTCACGATAATCATGACGGTATTCAAACACTTGAAATACCACCATGATTGCGCTGATAAACACCAAAATGAGCATGCAGGCATAAGTAATATATTTTTTCGTCCGCAATTTTTCTGCTTTCTTTTCGACTGCTTCAGTTTTCATTGTTCGCCTTTATTAAACTAAGCGTTCCGCAACACGAAGCCAAGCACTACGGGAACGTGAATTGGCTTTTACTTCTTCATCGCTGGCACGTACGCGCGATATTTTCTTTAAACGACGGGTATCTTGCTGTTGTTGTGGTAAACCCCATCCTGTGTCTTCAGGCAATGTCGATTCTTTTTGAATAAACTGTTTAATCAAGCGATCTTCCAAAGAATGGAAGCTAATCACTGCCAAACGACCTTCAGGCTTAAGCACCTCAACTGCTTGAGGGAGGAAAGCTTCAATATCTTCTAATTCTTTATTAATCGCAATACGTATCGCCTGAAATGTCCGTGTTGCCGCGTGTTTATTTTTTTCCCATTTTGGATGCGCCACTTTCACGATTTCAGCCAATTGACGCGTGGTGTCAATCTGACCCGCAGCCTTAATCGCTTTGGCAATACGACGGCTATAACGCTCTTCGCCATACTGAAAAATGACATTGGCCAAGGCTTCTTCTTCAATCTTCAACAACCATTCTGCTGCAGTTGGACCTTGTGAGTTATCCATACGCATGTCCAACGGACCATCCTGCATAAAGCTAAAACCGCGCTCTGCCTGATCTAACTGAGGAGATGACACGCCCAAATCGGCCATGACGCCATCGACCTGCATCAAGCCCAAGGCTTCGAGTTCTTGTTTTAAATCGGCAAAGCTGGCATGAATAATATGAAAGCGTGGATCTGCTGCAGCCAATTCTGCTGCAACCGCCAAGGCTTGTGGGTCCTTATCAAAGGCGTAGACCTGTGAATTTTCATCTAATTTTGAAAGCAATAAGCGGGTATGCCCACCTCGACCAAAAGTGCCATCGACATAAATCCCTGTATTCCGACCTGCCAATAAGGCATCCACAGTTTCATGAAGTAATACAGAAATATGAGACATAATAGTGCAATCAAACTACGAAAAATTTAACTGCACATTATTACCTTGTTTTAGTAAAGCTCCAAACGTCTTTTTGTAGGGAAATATTACTTTTCATAGAGAAAACCGTTTCTATTGTATTGTCCACGCCCTAAAAGCCACTTGACGAGTCTTTTTTGTCTGTTTTTAGCGAGGATTAATTGGCTTGATTATAAATTTGATCAAAGATTGCGCCATTCACAAAATGCGTTTGTTGCGCTTTGGCCCAACCGCCAAACACATCACCAATGGTGAACAGTTTAAGCTTCGGGAATTGGGCTGCATACTTAGCAGCGGCTTGGGCATTGCGTGGGCGGAAATAATATTGAGCTGCCAAATCTTGCCCTTTGGGAGAATACAAATAATTTAAATAGCCTTTGGCTAACTGACGATTGCCATTTTTATCGACCGTTTGATCCACAATCGCAACCGAAGGCTCTGCCAAAATTGAAATGGACGGATAAACAATTTCAAATTGCCCTTTCGCCAAACCTTTGGTCGCCAGCAAAGCTTCATTTTCCCACGACAGCAATACATCCCCGATACCTCGTTCGGCAAACGTGGTTAAGGAGCCTCGCGCCCCCGAATCTAATACTTTGACATTGCGATAAAGGTTTTTCACCAACTCACGCGCCTTAGCATCATTGCCCCCAGGTTGTTTCAGGGCGTAGCCCCATGCGGCCAGATAAATCCAGCGCGGTGCACCACCCGTTTTCGGATTAGGCGTAATAATTTCCACTCCGGGTTTAACCAAATCATTCCAGTCTTTAATTTTTTTAGGATTGCCCTTACGCACCAAAAACACCACGGTTGAAGTATAGGGGGCTGAATTATTCGGGAATTCTTTTTGCCAGTTTTTATCGATATACCCCGCTTTCACAATCTCATCAATATCATTGGCGAGCGCCAAAGTCACAACATCGGCTTCCAGACCTGTTGCAACCGCTCGTGCCTGCTTGCCCGACCCGCCGTGTGATTGCTTGAATGCAATCGCCTGACCCGTACGCTGCTTCCAGTATTGAGCAAATTCTTTGTTATATTCTTGATAGAATTCACGCGTAGGATCATAAGAGACATTTAAGAAACTTTTTGCCGCAAAGACTGGCCCAGAAACCCCTGCTAAAAGCGCGATCCCGATCGCAAAGATATTTTTATTCATTGTGTGACTCTAAATTACTATTTAAAACACTATATTTTTAATAAAATTAATTAACAATCATATGCTTATACTTAATTTATCGTAGTATTTCTAATTTTTAGATATATAAAATGTTGCAAAACAAATAGCCAAAGAGGCTGAACAAATGTCATGAAATGATCTAAAATCTGTCACAATATTACAATCTTCATGATGTCTTCATATTTATTTGTTACAACAACTCCATGAATTTTTCACTCTCGTTCAACAGAGTAAAATCATTTAGATTTTCTTGTCTTTTTGTAAAAAGTGTGACGTAAGTCTACTTTTTGGTTTCTAAAGATGTTTAAATTGTAGCTATAGTATGCAGAACAGTATTTTATAAGAATAGTTCTCAACTAGTTGGGTCAAAGGGGAAATTGAAATGAATTTACATTATTTTCAAGCCATCTGCTTAAGTTTAAGCTTGGGTTGTGTGGCGCAGGCAGGTCATACTGCTGCAATTAAAGCGACTATGGGTAAAACGGTCGCGCCTGAAAAAGTGTCTTTAATTGAAAAAGCACTGAATCAGCAAAAGCAAGGTGACAATTATTTACAAGCAGACAATAACTTGAAAGTTCTGACCGCCATTAAAGTTGCCCCAACACAAAGTTTCTTTGCGACACAAAACCAACGCTTCTCGCGTTTTTTGCAAGCGATATTCCCACAAAATAATTCTTGATCCAAACCGCCAATTTTTACCCCTTTAAAATTGGTGTCTGGCCCAATCACAAATGTTGAATTAAGCATTAAGTGATTGGGCTTTTTCGTTATAATAGCCTCAGCTTACCTTTTGAAAAATATTGTTATGACTATCCGTACCCGTATTGCTCCCTCACCAACAGGCTTTCCTCATGTAGGAACTGCCTACATCGCGTTATTTAATATGTGTTTTGCCAAAAAACACGGCGGTGAATTTATCTTACGTATTGAAGATACGGATCAAGTTCGCTCGACCCCCGAATCTGAAAAAATGATTTTAGATTCTTTACGCTGGTTAGGTCTGAATTGGTCTGAGGGACCAGATGTGGGCGGACCTCACGCACCTTATCGCCAGTCTGAACGTATGCATATTTATAAACAATATGCCTTGGAATTGGTGGAAAAAGGACATGCGTTCTATTGTTTTGCGACGGCAGAAGAATTAGACCAAATGCGTGAAGAACAACAAGCACGCGGTGAAACAGCAAAATACGATGGTCGTGGTTTAAAACTCACTCAAGAAGAAGTGCAGCGTCGCCTTGCAGCGGGTGAGCCACACGTGATTCGCATGAAAGTACCTGAAGAAGGTACATGTAAAATCAATGACTTGTTACGTGGCGAAGTGGAAATTCCTTGGGCTCAAGTCGACATGCAAGTGCTGTTAAAAACAGACGGATTGCCAACCTACCACCTTGCTAACGTGGTCGACGATCATCTAATGCAAATTACCCACGTCCTTCGTGGTGAGGAATGGCTGCCTTCTGCACCTAAACACCAGTTACTTTACCAATATTTCGGCTGGGAAATGCCAACCTTGTGTCATATGCCGTTATTGCGTAACCCAGACAAATCAAAACTGTCTAAACGTAAAAACCCAACGTCAATCAATTACTACCGTGACATCGGGGTATTGCCAGAAGCCTTATTGAACTACTTAGGGCGTATGGGCTGGTCTATGCCAGACGAGCGTGAAGTCTTTACTTTAAATGACATGGTGGAACACTTTGATGTAAAGCGTGTTTCTTTGGGTGGTCCAATCTTTGATGTGGAAAAACTCAACTGGCTGAATGGTCAATGGATCAAATCATTGACACCGGGTCAGTTGCTGGATCGTCTATTAAGCTGGAAGAGTGACCGTAACACTTTAGAAGATATCGCAGCTGCAATTCAGCCACGTATTCACTTACTGTCAGAAGCAGTGAATTGGGCAGGTTTCTATTTCAACCATATGCCGCAAATTAGCAAAGAACAGTTTGAAAGCAAGAAATTGACTGAAGAACAAGTGCGTCAAAGTCTACAGTTCGCGATCTGGCGCTTAGAAAGCCAGTTTACTTGGAACAATGACACGGTCAGCCAAATCTTGATGGATTTAGCCAACCAAATGAATATCAAACTGCGTGATTTCATGCCTGCGTTCTTTATTGCCATTGCAGGTTCAACCTCATCGACTCCTGTCATGCAGGCGATGGTGACTTTAGGCCCTGATTTGACCTTCGCTCGTTTACGCCATGCCCTTGAAGTGGTTGGTGCTCCGAGCAAAAAAGAAGCAAAAGTCTGGGAAAAACTGAATGAAAGCCTAAAATTGCCGAAAAATGATGCAATTGAACAAGCTTAATTAAATTAGCAGTTGACGTGTGATCGGAATATGCCTAATATTGCGCTCACACAGACTGGGGTCATAGCTCAGTTGGTAGAGCGCTACAATGGCATTGTAGAGGTCAGCGGTTCGATCCCGCTTGACTCCACCAAACAATCGTTTTACCTGTGTTGCCTCATAAGTCCCTATCGTCTAGAGGCCTAGGACATCGCCCTTTCACGGCGGTAACCGGGGTTCGAATCCCCGTAGGGACGCCAAATTCAAAAAGCCACTGTTCAACAGTGGCTTTTTTATTGCCGTAATAACCTGATTTCAATAAAATAATCCGAAATATTTTGGCTCAGTCCAACATTCCGCTAAACTAAAGTCAGATAAAAATGATGGAGCTGAAATGCAATACCGTTGCCCAAAATGCCAAAGTCCTAAAATTATGCCTGTAGCACAAGCCAATGCCCCAGCTGCACGTCCTGTCGTGCCGAAAAGTCTGGTGTTCTTGGTTCCCTCAATTTTTGTATTGCTACTGTTGGTTTTAATTAGCATTGCCATGTGGCTGTTTGGTGATGGTGCTGGTTCGACCTTGCAAATTGCAACAGTGATTGCCTTTGTGTTTTCTGTTATTTCAGGCTTCTTGTTTTACCGCGATTTACCTGACTTCAAAATTTCTATGCAATCTTTTATGCAATCACAAAAGAAATGGAAATGCCGCGAATGCGAGCATGAGTGGGAAATCTAAATCTCCCCCAGTTCACATCAGCTTAATGCTGATGTGAATGATCATGCCCTTGTGCTTCTAACTGTACGGCGTGGTCGGCATGCTCAAGATGTGGCTGACTATGCCGATGTGCCAAGCATTCATCATCTTCAATCTGTAAAGTCATTTCGGCAATGCCATGTTGCCGCTGTAACATCGCTGCGGCTGCCTGATATAACATTTTCTGATCGGCCTGGGGTGCATAGAGATGCACAGTCAGATGAATGTTTTTTGAACTAATGGCCCAGACTTTTAGTTGATGAATACTTTCAACTTCTGGCAATTGCAACAGATCATTCCGCAATTGTTCAATGTCAATTTCTTCAGGCACCCCTTCCAAGAGAATATTAATACTCTGCTTGAGCAGCACCCAGGTGCGGGGCAATACCCAAAACCCAATCAAGACTGCAATCAGCGTATCCACCCAAAACCATTGGGTAAAATAAATCACAATGGCGCCAATGATTACCCCAACCGAACCTAGTGCATCACTCAGCACTTCGAGGTAAGCCCCTTTCACATTTAGGCTTTCCTGTGCACTGGAAAATAAAATACGCATAGAAATCAGGTTAATAATCAATCCCACCACTGCCACAACCAGCATGCCTAAGCTTTGAATCTCAGGGGGATGGCTAAAACGCTGATAGGCTTCATACAAAATATACACCGCCACCACAAATAGCATCAGGGCATTGAACAGCGCCGCCAAGATTTCAAGGCGTTGATAACCAAAGGTCCGTTTATTATCGGCAGGGAGTTTGCCGAGTCGAATTGCCACCAATGCAATTGCCAAAGCGGCAGCATCGGTAAACATATGCGCAGCATCAGACAGCAGGGCCAAACTTTGCGTGATAAAACCCGCAACCACTTCAATCACTAAAAACAGGCTGGTCAATGCCAAGGCAAAGCTTAATTTTTTGGCATTTTGTTCAGTGACTTGTGCATGTGAATGATCATGCCCATGTGATCCACTCATTTTCCGCCCTCTTTTGATTTTTCTGATTATCACTTTAGTCTTATTTCAACTGGAGTTTAAGACTTTTTCACTTTTCAAAGTTTATGAAAATAATTATCATTTACAATATTAAAACTACACGTGGAATCTTGATGAAAATATTGCTCTGCCTCTCCATTCTATGCGTTTGCAGCACAAGCTTCGCCCATGAGCCCTTTGTTGCCCCTTTGGCGTATACAACCGAAAATACTCAAATTCCTGTAATTGCTGGCTATGCCGAACAAGCCTTACAACCTGAGTACGCCCTCAAGGACCTCCAATTAACGGTGATCCAACCTCAGCAAACCCAAGTCACCCTCGATGCTCAAGCACTCAAATCCATGAGTAGCTTTCATCTGCCATTACCTGAACAGGGTACTTATACCCTCTACACCAAAACCGCCTACCCGATTCAATATGTCAAACATCAGCAGCAATGGAAAATCTTCGCAGATGTTCCCGCAGATCAAGTGCCTGCCATCACGGAACGCGATTATGTGATTGCCAGTGACTTTAACGGTAAGTTACCAAAGAAAGTCGAAACCGTGCGTGAATGGACGCTGCAGACCTATCTCAGTAAAGGCTCGCCTTCAGCTGTAGCCAACACCACTGCACCCATTCAGGTCAGCTTTAACACGCATCCAAATCAATTGGTTGCCCAGCAAAGTATTCAGCTCCAGATCAAAAAAGACAATCTGGCTTTCACCACAGCGCAAGTAACTATACGTGCCCAAGGGGCAACTGAAGCACAAGCCCAAGATATTGCAGTACAACCCGATGGTACAGCCCGCTTCAGCTTCCCACATGCAGGTCAATATCTGGTGGAAGTTACTGAAAAAATCGATCCTCAAGCAATGCCTAAAAATCAGAACTACACCATCATTAGCCTGCAAGTTGCTCCGCCAAAATCATAAGCAAAGGAACAACTGCGATGCGCTCGTCATCGCAGTTGTGCTCCCTTTAATCTAAGTTTCGTGGTTTGCTTTCATTCATCCAGCGATACAGCACGGGCAACAGTACCAACGTCAACAAAGTCGAGGAAATAATCCCTCCAATGACCACAGTCGCTAAAGGTCGTTGCACTTCTGCCCCCGTGCCTGTTGCCACGGCCATTGGGATAAAGCCCAAAGAGGCCACACACGCAGTCATCAGCACTGGGCGTAGTCGCAAAATAGCTCCTTGCCAAGTGGCATGATACACATCGAACTGCTGGCGCAATTCCTTAATAAAGGTCAGCATCACCAGACCATTCAACACTGCCACCCCCGACAAGGCAATAAAACCCACCCCTGCCGACATCGACAGTGGAATATCGCGTAACCACAAGGCAATTAATCCACCACACAGTGCAAACGGCACGCCAGTAAAGACCAGCAGGCTTTCTTTGACATTATGAAAAACCGCCATCAATAAAATAAAGATAGTGATTAAAGCCAAAGGAATGACCAACTGCATGCGTGCTGCCGCAGAAGCCAGATTCTCAAATTGACCGCCATAATCCAGCCAGTAACCTTCGGGTAAATCCTGTTCAGCCAATTTACTTTGTAGCTCCTGCACAAAGGAACCCAAATCTCGCCCCTCGACATTGGCTGTGACCACCACACGACGCTTGCCATCTTCACGGCTGACTTGGTTAATGCCTAAAATGGTGTCTACTTTGGCTACATCTTGCAGTTGAATCAGCCCGCCATTGGCGGTTTGCAGCGGCAGCACTGCCAAATGTTGAGGTGTACGCTGCTGATCATCCAAACGAATGACAAAATCAAAACGTCGATCCCCTTGGAGAATCTGCCCAACATTTTGCCCTCCGACACTGCTGGCGACCAGATCTTGAATGGCTTTAACCGACAGTCCATATTGTGCCGCCAGTGCAGGATTCACTTCCACATTCAGCAAAGGCAAACCACTGGTTTGTTCAACATTCACGGCGGTTGCCCCCGACATGCTCTGGATTTTTGCTGCAATCTGTTGTGCTTGTTGATTCAGCACTTGCATGTCATCGCCAAAAATTTTAACACCGACATCACTGCGTACCCCTGAAATCAGCTCATTAAAACGTAGTTCAATTGGCTGGGAGAACTCACTGTTATTGCCCGGCAATGTTGCCAGAAAAGCAATCATGCGTTGACGCAGCGTATCTAGGCTCTGCTTCGGCTCGGGCCATTGTTCACGTGGTTTTAACAGTACAACGGCATCGGAAATATTGGGCGGCATCACATCGGTTGCCACTTCCGCTGTGCCGGTACGGGCAAAAATGGCTTTAATTTCTGGAAATTCTTTTAACAACAATTTTTCGGTATTTTCCTGCATACGCAGCGACTGCTCTAAACCGGTACTCGGAGAACGCATCTGCTGTACTGCAAAATCGCCTTCACTTAATTGTGGCGCAAATTCACTGCCGACTTGCGTCGCTAACACTCCTGTGAAAAACAGCATACATAACGCCAGCGTGAGCACCAAAGCCTTAAAGTCATACGCCCAATTCAACAAACGGGTATATTGCTGCTTCAGCCACAGCATCCAGCGGCTTTCCATTTCCTTAACCTCACTTGTCACCCACAACGCCACTGCCGCAGGCACAAAGCTGATAGAGAGAATCATGGCTCCCAGCAATGCCAACACCACAGTCATCGCCATAGGGTGAAACAGTTTGGCTTCTACACCAGACAACGCAAAAATTGGGAAATACACCACCAGAATAATCAATTGCCCGAAAATTAAAGGTCGTCGTGCCTGTTTTGCGGCCAAAAAGACTTCTTGAAAGCGTTCTGCACGAGTCAGTAAACGACCATGTCGATGTTGGGCTTCTGCCAATCGGCGGATACAGTTTTCAACAATCACCACTGCACCATCCACGATGATGCCAAAATCGAGTGCGCCCAGACTCATTAAATTGGCACTGATGTTTTGCTTTGCCATGCCCGACAAAGTAAACAGCATTGAAAGCGGAATCACACAGGCGGTAATCAGGGCAGCGCGAAAGTTACCCAGAAACAGAAACAAAATGACGATGACCAGTATCGCGCCTTCGACCAGATTTTTCTGAACCGTTTTAATCGCCCGATCCACCAAACTGGTACGGTCATATACGGTTTCAATCACCACCCCTTTGGGTAACGACTGTTGCACCTGTTGCAGTTTGGCATCCACTGCCTGCGCAACGCTGCGGCTGTTCTCCCCCATCATCATCATGGCAATGCCTAATACGGTTTCTTCGCCGTTATAGGTTGCTGCACCCGTACGTAAATCATGCCCGATCGACACGCTCGCGACATCGGCTACGCGAATCGGAAATCCGTTTTTAGTGGCAATGCTGACATTTTGAATGGCTTCAAGATTATTTAAAGTGCCAGGCACACGCACCGTCAGTTGTTGCCCATTCTGCTCAATAAATCCCGCTCCTCGGTTTTCATTGTTTTCAGTCAATGCGACTTGCAAATCAGCCAATGGGATTTGCAATTGTTGTAAGCGTTGCAAATCTGGTGTGACCACATAGGTTTTGTTATAACCACCAATCGAATTAATCTCGGCTACCCCTGCAACGCGTTGCAACTGCGGGCGTACAATCCAATCCTGAATTTCACGCAAATCCATGGCGCTATAAGGTGTTCCATCGGCCTTACGCGCATTCGGTTCCGCCTGAATGACCCATTGATAAATTTCTCCAAGCCCGGTAGAAATCGGTGACATGGTCGGTGTCATATCCTCAGGAAGTTCCGCTTGCGCTTCTTGCAAACGCTGGTTAATCAACTGTCTGGCCCAATAAATATCGGTACCATCCTGAAAAATAATAGTGACCTGCGACAACCCATAACGGGAAATGGAACGGGTTTGCTTTAATTCAGGCAAGCCTGCCATCGCATTTTCAATCGGATAGGTAATCCGTTGTTCAACCTCCAGCGCGGTAAAACCTGTGGCTTGGGTATTAATTTGTACCTGTGTGTTGGTAATGTCAGGCACGGCATCAATCGGCAATTGTTGATAGCTATAAATGCCAACGCCAATCCAAGTCAACACAAACAGCATCACCCAAATCGCGTTGCGAATCGAAAACTGGATGATCCGATCAAACCAGCCCTCAGGCTGAGGTAGGCCATCGGTACTTTGCTGTGCTGGATCGGCATCGGGTGAAAGAGGCTGATTAGTGTGCATGACTCGCCTCTCCTTTTTCTAACTCGGATTTGAGCAAGAAGCTGCCTTGTGCGGCATATTTTTGCCCTTGTTCCAGTCCAGAAAGCACTTCAATCCATTGACCATCGCTAGCGCTTGCACCCAGCTTGACTGGCTGGGGAGCAAATTCAAGCTTTTTTCCATGCTGCTTGACCACAAACACATGATCTTGGTCTTTCACTTTCTGTACCGCACGCGCCAAAATACGTAAGCCTTGCTGGGCTTGCTGCTGCTCTAACTGCACATTGACCATTAAATTGGGACGTAATTCGGATGCTGTAGATAAAACTTTGGCGCGGACCTGTAAGCGCCCCGTTTGCGCATCGGCTTGGCTATTTAGACTTTGAATTTGTGCTTTAAATTGATTACCCGTTTGTAGAGATTTAAAGGTAATGCTTTGATTCGGCATAATTTCAGCAAATTCACTACTCGGTGCAATAAATTCCAGCCATAACTGATCCAGCTGATCAATCACAAATAATTGATCCGCCAGTTGCACATTTTCGCCCAAGACCAAATCTTTTTGGCTGATGACGCCAGCAATTGGTGCCGTCAGTACATAGCGACCTTGGCTGCTGGTTTGCGCACCTAAGGCTGATAAACGGGCACGCGTGGCACGCACCTGAATCTGCGCCTGCTGAAAAGCGTGATAAGCACGCTGATAATCCTGTTTAGCAGAAATTCCTTCATTCCACAGTTTTTTCTCGCGCTCGTAGTCCTGACGTGCCAGTTCCAAATTGGCTTGCTCGGCTTGTAAATTGGCTTGTTGATCAACTAAATCGGGTACCAACAGACTGGCCAGCGCCTGTCCTTTACGCACCTGCTGACCCAATTCCACATAGACCGCCTCGACATGTCCAGCAAATGCTGGTGCAACATGCGCTTGACGATCAGTATTCAGCACCAACTTGGCTGGATAAGATGTCGATTTCAGCACGGGACCTAATTCTGCTACCGCCAGTTGAATGCCTTGTTCCGTTAGTTGTTGGGTGCTTAATTCAATCGCAGCCTCATGCTCCTCTTCTTCCTGATGTTCACCTTGCTCAGCATGCTCACCGCCTTCGGTATGCCCATGCTCATCTTCAGTTGTAGACGGCTTTTCTTTCAAGAATAAAACCCCGATAGACCCCAATGCCGTGATGCCAATTGCCAGCACAATTAAAAACTTTTGGGAGATTTTTCCCTGTTGATTCTTCAGCTTATTTTGTAAATTCAACATATTAATTTCCCCCACCAATCACAGATAATGCTTGTGTGTCTTGCCACAAGGCTTGATTCATTTGTGCAATCGCATCTTTATTCATGACCTGCTCGGGCTGAATGCCCAAACTCAAACTTTCAGCTTCAAGTGCACGCTGCCAGGCATCTTTCAGTAATTGCACTTTACGCATACGCACCTCTTGTAACTGCAAGGTCGCTTGCTGGACCTCTAAAATTGAAAATTTGCCGACATTGAAGCCTTGCAGTGTTTTTTGTTGCACCGTTTGAGCTAAGGGAAGTTGAGTGTGTTGCAGCGCTTGAAACTGCACCGCCAACCCTTGTAACTCAGTCAATAAACTCCCGACGTGTAAGGCATTTTGTTTGAGGTAAAACCCTTGCTGTCGCTCTAGCTGAGTTTGCTGTGCCTGCGCAATCTGCCTGCCATATTGCTGATGATCAAACAGGTTTAACGGTACAGAAACCCCAACCACCAGAACATTATCTGCATTGCTTTCTAGCGTTTGACTACGATTAACACCGATATTCAGGGTGGGATTAGGACGGGATTGTGCTTTCAATTGCTCAATCTTGGCTTGTGATTCCAACACAGAGAGTTGGCGATGTCGTTCTAGTAAATTCGCTGCAAGATGCTGCTGCACTTGCTCAGCGGTTGTGGCAGGCCATAACTGTTGTGGAGACAATGCCACGGTCAAGTTCTTCTCTCGCTCTCCCCAAGCACTGGACAAGTATTGTTGAGCCACTTGAACCTGCAAATCGGCCTGTCGAAATAGGCGAAGATTTTCTGCATGGCTCAGTCGGGCACGATCTACATCCACCTGTGCCACACTCCCTGCCTGATAACGCTTTTGAATGGCTTGGAGATTTTCTTCACTGACCTGAAGTTGCTCTTGCAGCACCTGACGTTCCAACTCAAATGTCGCCAGTTGTGACCACAAATATTTCACGGCCAGCCCGAGCTGTACCTGATAAATCTGCTGTTTTAAGGTGGTTTGCTGCTGTGCCAGCTGGGCACGTTTTTGCTTGGCTTGACGCTCACCAAATAAATCCAGACGCTGTGAAATCCCCAGTGCAAGTTCCCGATCTTGATCTGAATGCAAGCCCGTTTGCTCTATGGACAACTCTGGATTTATCCACAGCTTTGCCTGTTTTATGTTCGCACCAGCAATCTGCTGTTGGGTTTGCCATACCCCTTGCGATTGTTGATAGTCGCTGGAACGTTGAATGGCTTGCGCCAAGGTTAAGGACTGAGTCTGGGTATTTGCCCAAAGAGACGGGCTGCAAAGTGCAAGACTTAAGCCTAGCGCAAATACACGATGGATTGAACGTGCGGTATCGAAACTGAAAGTTCCGTAAATTTTAAAAGACATGCTGATGCCCCACTAAAGTTAAAATTAGTGGTGGGCAATATTTTCGGCTACCCCACCTATAGCGGGGTTAAAACAGGAGGCGGGTTTGCGGGAAATAAATGAGGGGACTGATACAAGTTTTGCCAGTTGAACTGCACTTGCGTCAATATCGGAATAAAGATCGGAGATACGGCTGATTGCTGCGCTTCAGTTAGCATGATATGTGCAAACGAGGGTAAATGATCACTATGATCATCTTGCGCAAAGGCAGCAAAATCGAAAGCAGTTTGAACTTGAACGGTCGTGTTCTGCTCCATCCCATGTGCCTGAGACTCACAACTGACCGTGGTATGATGCCCAAAATGAGCCATCCGTGTGAGGCTTTTCGGCTCGGCTTCATGTACACAAAATGCTGCCGCCACATTCCAAAAACTTTGAAACATGAACAAACTCAACAATAAGGTAATCAAAAAACCAGAGCGTTTCACAGGATAAAATACGGTCGCTACAACTTGCGGACACTATAGCAGCTTCATTCATGTAATAAAATTACACTGTCCAGATTCGGCATCATCTTCACACAACATACAGATAAAAACCATTTTGTTACAATAATTTAATACATCCCGCTGCCAGACAGTTTAAATTAAATAATGACCACTGAGGTTGTCAGCAACAAGGAGGCGACGATGAATATGAAATACCTTAAAACAGTATGGACGCTGTTATTTCACACTCCCTATCACGACTTGGTCACTCCTGTATTAGACCTCGCAGGTGAACATGAATATCAGCGTGGGTTGCATTATGAGCAACTGGCATTGTGCGAACATTACCATGTGTTCATGCAAAACAAGGTGCTGCAAACGCCAGCGCCAATAGCGATCAAGCATTCGCCGATCTCTTCTAGCAACACTCGTAATGCGATGTGGTACTTTCTTCGTTCCGCCTTACGTGGTCATCCTGAAGCTGAATTTAAAATGGGCGTTGGCTATTTAAATGGTCAACTGGGTCTAGATCGTAATTATGAGAAAGCCGAGAAGTGGTTAAAAAGAGCCGCTCGAGATGGTCATCCCGATGCAAAACGCTGCCTGTATCATGCCTATAGTGAGTTGGCATTTTCATAAACACAACGCATAAAAAAACCAGCCCGTAGGCTGGTTTTTTTTATTGGGTGAAATTAACCACCAATCTTTTTGTATTTAGTCCGTTTTTGTACTGCATCTTCACCTAAACGCGCCAAGCGATATGCTTCATATTCCGCATAGTTACCTTCGTAGAACTCAGGTTGCTCGTTTTCAAATGACAAGATATGCGTTGCAATACGGTCTAGGAACCAACGGTCATGCGATACCACCATCACTGTGCCTGGGAAGACCAAAATAGCATCTTCAAGCGCACGTAAAGTTTCAATATCCAAGTCGTTCGATGGTTCATCCAGCAAGATGACGTTAGCGCCCATTTGCAAGATTTTCGCCAATTGTAAACGGTTACGCTCACCACCTGACAATTCACCAACGCGCTTCTGCTGGTCTTGACCTTTGAAGTTAAAGCGACCGATATAGGCACGTGATGCAATTTCATAATCGCCGATTTTTAAGATATCTAAACCGCCAGAAACTTCTTCCCATACGGTTTTGTTGTTATCCAAAGTATCGCGAATCTGACCAACATACGCCACTTTAACCGATTCACCTAAAGTCACAGTACCAGTATCTGGCTGCTGCTCACCCGTCATCATACGGAATAAGGTGGTTTTACCTGCACCGTTTGGACCCACAATACCGACAATTGCCGCTGGTGGAACCGTGAAGGTTAAATCTTTATACAACAAGCGACCATCAAATGATTTGCTGATGCCCTCAACTTCAACCACCTTGTTGCCCAAACGTGGACCAGGTGGAATGTAGATTTCAGAGGTTTCGTTACGCTGTTGGAACTCACGCGAGTTAAGTTCTTCAAAACGCTCCATACGTGCTTTGTTTTTCTTTTGCTGACCTTTCGCATTTGAACGAACCCATTCAAGTTCTTTTTTCAATGCTTTCGCAAAAGATTCTTCTTGCTTCTGTTCTTGCTCTAAACGGGCATTCTTTTGTTCTAACCAAGCAGAATAGTTGCCTTGATATGGAATACCCATACCACGGTCAAGTTCAAGAATCCATTCAGCGACGTTATCCAAGAAGTAACGGTCATGCGTAATCGCCACAATCGTACCAGCAAAGTCTTTCAAGAAGCGCTCTAACCAAGACACAGATTCTGCATCCAAATGGTTCGTCGGTTCGTCTAGAAGCAACATGTCTGGTTTAGACAACAATAAACGGCACAGTGCCACACGACGACGCTCACCACCTGAAAGCAACGTTACGTCTGCATCCCAAGCTGGAAGGTTCAATGCAGCAGCGGCTTGATCCATCTGGTTGCTGAGGTTATGCGCATCCCATGAATGGATAATCGCTTCTAATTTTTCTTGCTCTTTGGCTAATTTATCGAAATCTGCATCTTCAGCTGCATATTCAGCAAACACTTCATCCAAACGTGCTAAAGCATCAAGCGGCTCACGTAAACCATCTTCTACGTTGCCACGAACATCTTTATTTGGGTCTAAAGGTGGTTCTTGCTCTAGGTAGCCAATTTTGATACCCGGTTGCGCACGAGCTTCACCAGAGAAATCTTTGTCTACGCCAGCCATAATACGAAGCAAGGTCGATTTACCTGCACCGTTTAAACCAAGTACACCAATTTTTGCACCTGGGAAAAATGACAAAGAGATGTCTTTTAAGATTTCGCGCTTCGGCGGAACCATCTTAGACACTCGGTTCATCGTATAAATATATTGGGCCACGCAGGACTCCTCAATAGAAAAACCAAAAAATCGCAAACAGCGAAAAAATATTTTGGGGCATTATACGATGAATACGCTGAAAAAATAAGGCATGAATCCGATCTTCAATGCAATGTTACAACTTTCATTTCGCTTAGATTTTATCCATACCATGCTGTATAGAATTTTGTTCAACTCGCACTGAGCCTCATTCATCTTTATGAATTTTTTAGATAATTATTCTTGAAATTTACACTTTCACTCATATTCAACAGTGATAGAATGTGCAAAATTTAACTCACGTAGATGAAGTCCATGACCTATAAAGATGAAACTTTAGCCATTCACGCGGGCTATAGCCCAGAAGCCACCACCAAAGCTGTGGCTGTACCCATTTATCAAACCACCTCTTATGCCTTTGATAACACTCAACATGGTGCCGATTTATTTGACCTAAAAGTTCAGGGCAATATCTATACCCGCATTATGAATCCAACCACGGCGGTGCTGGAACAGCGACTTGCTGCATTGGAAGGTGGCATTGGCGCATTGGCGCTTGCGTCAGGCATGGCAGCCATTACTTATGCAATTCAAACCATTACCGAAGCCGGCGACAATATTGCTTCGGTGTCGACCTTGTATGGCGGCACGTATAACCTGTTTGCGCACACCCTGCCCAAACAAGGCATTGAAGTTCGTTTCTTCGATTACCAAAACCCAGAAGCTTTACGCGGTTTAATTGATGAAAAAACCAAATTGGTGTTTGTTGAATCGATTGGCAATCCGCTCGGCAATATTATTGACCTAGAAGCTATTGCCAAAATTGCCCATGAATATGGTGTACCGGTAGTGGTAGACAACACTGTTGCGACTCCTGCGCTGCTCAAACCATTTGAATATGGTGCCGACATCGTCATTCATTCCCTGACCAAATATATTGGTGGACATGGTAACTCGATTGGGGGAGCGATTGTGGACAGCGGTAAGTTCCCTTGGGGCCAATACCCTGAACGTTTTAAAGTCCTGAATACACCTGACCCAAGTTATCATGGGGTGAATTATGTCGAAGCCTTGGGTGAAGCGGCATATATCGCACGCGCCCGTGTGGTGCCGCTACGTAATACTGGGGCAGCGATTAGCCCACTGAGTGTTTTCCTGATCCTACAAGGTTTAGAAACACTGAACCTGCGCATGGAACGCCATACCTACAATGCCCAGAAAGTGGCGGAATATTTGCAAGCTCACCCTAAAGTGAAATGGGTCAACTATGCGGGATTGAAAGATCACCCTCAGCATGCTTTGGCACAAAAATATGTCAAAGGTCAGCCTTCTGCGATTCTCTCTTTTGGAGTACAAGATGGGCGTGAAGGCGGTACGCACTTTATTGATGCCCTACAACTCTTCACGCGTTTGGTCAATATTGGCGATGCCAAAAGCTTGGCCTGCCACCCTGCAACCACCACACATCGCCAACTCAATGAAGATGAACTAAAAGCAGCGGGGGTCAGTCTGGATATGGTGCGTCTTTCGGTAGGTATTGAGCATATTGATGATTTAATTGCCGATTTAGAACAAGCCTTAGCCGCTGTTTAACAACAAAATCAAGACCTCTTCGGAGGTCTTGATTTTTGTAAGATTTCTCTTGGATTTACAAAAAATTCGTGCTAAAAATAAGAAAATTAAAACCAAAATATAGAGCAAATACTCTATATTTATTTATAAATTCAAAGACTTATTTATAGCTTTTTTCAGTATATCCGCTATCATTATGCGTGTGAGTTTTAGTCAACTTGCAGAATAATGTGAACTAAGTTCTCCAATAAAATAAAGACAATTTAGGATTTAAGTGAACTAAATTCTAATCAGGGAAACATAGCGTGAAAGCAAAATTAGAGAAACAATTTCGGGACCGTATACACGGCAAAATCGTACTGATTACTGGTGCATCCAGTGGCATTGGTTTGACTACAGCGCATCGTCTTGCTGAGGCAGGTGCACATGTGCTGCTGGTGTCCAGAACCAAAGAAACCTTGGATGAAGTCAAAGCAGAAATTGAAGCCAAAGGTGGTAAAGCCTCAGTTTTTCCATGCGATTTAAATGACATGGAAGCGATTGATGCAGTCTCTAAAGAAATTTTGGCGTCTGTCGATCATATTGATATTTTGATTAATAACGCAGGTCGTTCTATTCGTCGCGCAGTGCACGAGTCACTTGACCGTTTCCATGATTTTGAACGAACCATGCAGCTGAATTATTTCGGCGCAGTCCGCTTAGTGCTGAATTTATTACCACATATGATGGAACGCAAAGGCGGTCAGATCATTAACATTAGCTCGATTGGTGTCTTGGCGAATGCCACTCGCTTCTCGGCTTATGTGGCATCGAAAGCAGCACTTGATGCTTTTAGCCGCTGTCTATCAGCCGAAGCGCATTCACATAAAATTGCGATTACGTCTATTTATATGCCGCTGGTGCGCACGCCAATGATTGCACCAACCAAGATTTATAAATATGTACCCACGCTGTCGCCTGAACAAGCAGCGGATTTAGTGGCCTATGCGATTGTGAAACGTCCGAAGAAAATTGCCACCAACTTAGGGCGTTTGGCATCGCTCACTTATGCGGTTGCGCCAGACATTAACAACATGTTTATGTCAATTGGTTATAACCTGTTCCCAAGCTCTTCGGCTTCTGTCGGTAAGCAAGAAAAACTGAACTGGGTGCAGAAAACATATGCGCGTATTTTCCCAGGTGAACACTGGTAAGCATTGAAATTCAAAAAGCCTGTCCCATGACAGGCTTTTTTGTATTGTTATTTAAAATTGCAGGCTTAAGAGAGCTCTACATCACATCCTGTATCTCAGCAATATTCAAGCGAATATAAATCTTTAGGTTTCCAGAAAATTGACTCGTCCTGTTTGCACATCATAAATCGCGCCGACAATGGCTATCTGCCCTTTCTGCACCATATCCGCCAGTACTTCGCTGTGTTGTTGGATATATTGAATGTTATACAGCACATTCAGTGCCGTAACTTGATCCAAAAAGGCTTTACTTAATTCACGCGGCTGCATAATGCTATACACGCTGTTCACCGATTGCATTAGTGGTCCCAACACATATTGAATATGTGGCATCTCTTTGACTTCTGCGATGGGTTTCTGTTGCAAGCGTAATTGGCAAGCACTGCTGACTGCACCACAATCGGTATGCCCAAGCACGACTATTACTTTAGAACCTTTGGCCTGACAGGCAAATTCAAGTGAACCCAATACCTTTTGTCCAGCAATGTTGCCTGCTATACGCAAACTAAATAAATCTCCAATCCCAACGTCAAACAACATTTCTGTCGGGGCACGTGAATCCATACAGCCCAAGACTGCCGCAATCGGATGTTGACCTTGGTCGGCAGTAACACGAATCTGACGGTAGATGTCTCGTTGCAAACGATCATTTTGAACAAAACGCTGATTGCCCGCTTTCAGCAAATCAATCACCTCGGATGGGCTTAATTGACGTTGTAATTCAGCAGTGCTGATATCAATATCCAAAACAGCATCGTCCAATTCTTGATAATGTTGCTTAAAGCCAATCAATTTCACATCGACCTGACGCTTTAAGGCCGTTTCGGCTTGATAATCCTGAATCACCTGATAAATATCCGCATCAATCGATTCTGATTGCGTGGCATCAATAATTAACTGTTCTCCCGCATGAATATGCTCCAGTGCTGAAATTAAAGCAGAGCGATTCAGAAAGGTGACTTGTGAAGGTAATTCAATTCGCGTCACCACACCATGCAGATGATGTTCTTTATAAATTCGGACACCTTTGTGAAAGTGACCGTATAAAATAAAAGCCGCACTGCAAAATAGCCCGACCAAAATCCCCATCAACAAATCGGTCAGTAAAATCGCTATCAGGGTAATCATAAACGGAACAAACTGTTTCCAGCCTTTTAGATAGAGCTGCTGAAATAACTTCGGGTGCGTCAATTTAAATCCCGTCACCAATAAAATGGCAGCCAAGGCAGATAAAGGAATCAGATTCATTAAAGGCACGAAACACAGGACCGCCAGCAACAGCAAGCATCCATGAATTACACTCGAATATTTACTGCGTGCCCCAGAGTTGGCATTGACAGAACTACGCACAATCACCGAGGTCAAAGGCATGCCCCCTACAGCACCCGAAACCACATTCCCAATGCCTTGTGCCCACAACTCGCGGTTCGGGGGCGATGAACGTTTATAAGGATCTAACTTATCCGCTGCTTCCAGATTCAGCAAAGTTTCCAAAGAGGCGACCACCGCCAAGGTCAGTGCTCCAGTATAAATTAATGGTTCGGTTAAATAGCGCCAGTCGGGGGCCATCAGGAGTTGCTCTGGAGCCTGCCAAATGTTCGGCAATTGAATTAGATGTGATGAACTCACAGCCCAAGCAGATTGAGTCGCAATGAAAAAATAATTCGCAGCTGCTGCCAAAACCACAGCGACCAATGCTGAGGGAATCTTATATTTTTTCAGCGGGCTGCAGTCCCACATTAAAATCAGCAATAAACTGAATAAACCAATCAGTGCAGCCCCTGTATCGGCTGTGGCAAGCACGCTATAAATTTGACCCGTCCAGAGCTGTTCCCATGAGAAATTGCTAAAACCTAACAAGTAAGGTAATTGGCTAAGAATCAGAATAATCCCAATCGCTGCTAACAAGCCTAAAATCACATTGTTGGGAATAAAGTTGGCAAAGAAGCCGAGCTTGAGCAAACCAAAGCCAATTTGCAGTAGCCCTGCAAAAATAATACACAATAAAAAAGCGGCATAATTGCCGCCTAATTGATCCAATTGCACCAAGATCACTGCCGTCAGCCCTGCTGCTGGACCCGCAACACTCACGTGAGAGCCACTCAATAGCCCCACCAAAATACCACCAATAATTCCCGAGATAATGCCAGAAATAATGGGCGCACCGGATGCAAGGGCAATGCCGAGGCAAAGTGGCAAGGCCACCAAAAACACCACTAAACCTGACAGACCATCCCGCAGATGGAATCGGTTTTTTCTTTCTAAAGTCAACATAGGTAAACCGTTTATAATGATTAAATAGCAAAAAATTTACGTCTGTATATTAATATGCAGACGCCCTCAATCTTGTCGGACAATCTGCTGGGTTAAAAGTGAAGTTCTGCTGTGCTGTTGTGACGGTTTATCAGCTTTTCATATTCTTTTTGTTGATCTTCAGATTCGGCTCATCTTGAGATTGCAAACACGACAACACTTAGTTTTAGAAATAAAAAAAACCTCCCAATGGGAGGCTTTTTTATTGCGATACTAAAGATTACTTCGAACCTTTAATCCCTGCTTGTAATAACAAAGCACCTAAACCACCGATTTTGTTGTCTTGTGGTTTATTGGCTTGCGGTTTATGACCGCCTTGACGCTGTGGACGATCCCCTTGTGGACGCGCTTGTTGTGGGCGTTTAGCTTGCGGCTTACGCTCACCACGCTGTTCCTGAGCATGTTCACGACGTGGCTGACGCGGTGCTTTTGGCGCTTCTGCCCCTTCTGGACGCATCGACAAGTTCACGCGGTTACGCTCTGCATCCACTTGTAAAACACGCACCTGAACAATTTGACCTGGTTTCACCACTTTATGCGGATCAGAAACGAATTCATTCGCTAATTCAGAAATATGTACCAAGCCATCCTGATGTACACCCACATCCACGAAAGCACCGAAGTTGGTCACGTTGGTAACGACACCTTCCAATTGCATGCCTTCAGTGAGTTGTGCCACTTCGGTAATGTCTTCACGGAATTTAGCGGTACGGAATTCTGGACGTGGGTCACGACCTGGTTTTTCCAATTCGCTTAATACGTCTTGAATGGTTGGCAAACCGAACTGCTCATCGGCAAAATCTTCAGCTTTAATCTGACGGATAATTTCGCTGTTACCGATAATATCTTTGACTGTGGTCGCTTTAGCTGCCACCATTTTTTCAACAAGGCCATAACTCTCAGGATGCACCGCAGAAGCATCCAATGGTTCGCTACCGTTTTGAATGCGTAAGAAGCCTGCCGCTTGTTCAAAAGTACGCTCACCTAAACGTGGTACATTTTTCAAAGCTTGACGGCTATCAAAACGACCATTGTCCTTACGGTATTCAACGATCTGTTGAGCAATCGCTTTATTTAAGCCTGCGATATAACCCAAAATTGCCGCAGAAGCGGTGTTCACATCCACACCCACCGCGTTCACACAGTCTTCGACCACTGCATCCAAAGTTTTAGCCAGACCAGTTTGGTTGACATCGTGTTGATATTGACCCACACCAATCGATTTCGGATCAATTTTAACCAATTCTGCCAGTGGATCTTGTAAACGACGTGCAATCGACACCGCACCACGAATCGATACATCCAATTCTGGCAATTCAGCTGCAGCCAACTCAGATGCTGAATAAACCGATGCACCCGCCTCACTGACTGTCACACGCGTCACTTTCAGCTCTGGATGTTGTGCCATCATTTCGGCCACTACAGCTTCGGTTTCACGGCTTGCTGTACCGTTACCAATCGCGATTAAATCGACATTGAATTCACGGCATAGACGTTCCAATTCAACAATTGAACCCGCTTTGTCTTCTTTTGGCGCAAATGGGTAAATGGTGCTGTGTGCTACCACATCGCCCGATTCATTCACAACGGCCAATTTCACCCCGGTACGGATACCAGGATCCACGCCGAGCGTACAACGGCTGCCTGCAGGCGCTGAAAGCAACAGGTGGCGCAGGTTTTCTGCAAACACTTGCATTGCTTCCGCTTCGGCATTGAGGCGCTTTTCAGTCAGTAACGAATGTTCAATGCTTGGACGAACCTTACCTAACCAGAACAGTTTCGCTGTTTGCTTTAAAAAGTCCTGACGCGCTTGTGGCTGAACTTGGTCTAAATTGTATTCCGTTTCAATACGCGCCAATGCTGCAGTATCTTCACCATCTACTTTTAAGCCCAATACGTTTTCTTGACGGCCACGCAACATCGCCAATAAACGATGTGAAGGCACTTTGTTCAAGTTTTCAGAGAAATCGAAGTAATCACGGAATTTTTTGCCGACTTCTTTTTTCTCTTCACTTGCCACTAGGCTTTTAAGGATAGCTGTTTTCGCAAATGTCGCTTTTAATTCTGTCGTTAATGCAATATTTTGCGCCCAGTCATCAATCAGAATGTGCTGGATCGCATCCAATTGGCTTTCCACATCTGGATATTCTTCATGACTAAAACCAGCCAAAGCTGCACTTGGCTCCACTGCATCTTGAAAGATTTTTTCTGCAATTGGACCTAAGCCTGCTTCTTTTGCCTTGAACGATTTACTGGTTCGTTTTGGACGATACGGTGCGTAAATCTCTTCTAAAGCATTTTTGGTTTCAGCAGCATTTACACGTGCCAATAAATCATCTGACAATTTATTTTGTTCTTTCAATGATTCAATGACTTTCTCGCGACGCTCGTAGAGGTCACGTAAATAAGCCAAACGTGTATCGAGCTGACGTAACTGAGTATCGTCTAAGCCTTGGGTTACTTCTTTACGGTAACGTGCGATAAATGGAACGCTTGCGCCTTCATCGATTAGTTTAATCGCAGCTTCGACTTGATTTGAACGTACGGCAAGCTCTGTTGCCAACTGCTGAACTAAGTCAGTCATCGTGTTTGATCCCACAAGGATAAGTTCTAAAAGCCATGATTATAAAGACCAAGACCATAAAATCCACAATTGTTTTATTAAATTTCATTCTGATTGAATTTGCCAATTTGGTATTTTTTCATCATTCGAACATTTTTTTCACATATTCTGGCAAAGAACTACAGTAAATCAAGCGTTAATCCGCTATTTTAGATGTATATATTTGGTATCTATGTCTTGATTTTATCTGCAATATTTGTTGCTTTAGAACATAGCAAATCGATATAAATGAATCGTATACTCCTAGTGATTTCTCGACGCCGTATACGATGACAATAAAGAATAAGGAGCACATCATGAGTTTAGTGGTACCTGCAGAACATGGCGATGCCGTACATGCCGAAACTGATCGCGTTGAACGCATTCTCGTCGTGGATGATGATGTGCGTTTACGTACGCTGTTACAACGCTTCTTAGAAGACAAAGGCTTTGTGGTCAAAACAGCACACGATGCCACCCAAATGGATCGCCTACTTCAACGTGAATTGTTTTCGTTGATCGTGCTTGATTTTATGCTTCCTGTGGAAGATGGTTTAAGTATTTGTCGTCGTCTACGCCACTCAAATATTGATACCCCAATTATTATGCTGACTGCACGTGGTAGCGATTCAGACCGTATTGCAGGCTTAGAAGCGGGTGCAGATGACTATTTACCAAAACCATTTAACCCGAATGAATTGCTCGCACGTATTCGTGCGGTTTTACGTCGCCAAGTCCGTGAAGTGCCAGGCGCACCAAGCCAGCAAATGGAAGTGGTGAGCTTTGGGCCTTGGGCGCTAGATTTATCGACCCGTACCCTGACCCGTGAAGGTCAAGTTGTCACTTTAACTACGGGTGAATTCGCGGTACTTAAAGCCTTGGTACAACATCCACGCGAACCACTCACTCGTGACAAGCTGATGAATTTAGCCCGTGGTCGTGAATGGGGCGCGATGGAACGCTCAATTGACGTACAAGTGTCTCGCTTACGTCGCCTGATTGAAGAAAACCCAGCACGTGCCCGCTACATTCAAACCGTTTGGGGCGTGGGTTATGTTTTTGTTCCAGATGGCGCGGAATAATTCGGATTCAACGAAATCGCCCAAATACTTTTTAGGAATTTCGTGACGTCCCATTCGCAACTGTTCGAGGCAGGAGATTTTCGATAAGCATGTTTCTGCGAAGGCTCCGATGGATGCTTATATGCGACGAGTTTTGCGAATGGAAATGGTTTTGCCTACTTTTGCCGAAACAAAAGTAGGTCCAACCGAAGGTTAAAATGGGAATTCAAATTCATCACAATAAACCCCTGAAAAAAGCCTCACCATATTCTTAAATTATTGGTAATAGCCGTGAAACTAGATCCCATCGACCCGCAAGAATTTACCGATTTTGTCACCTATTCAGAAAAGAAGCGCACCCCTTCAGAACGCTTTCTCGACAAAATCAAGCCGCGCTCTGCCGCCATGCGTACCACGGTACTGGTGCTGTTTATAGTATTTTTTAGCTTGTTTATGTCGTTATGGTTCTTCTGGAAAACTCTGTATTTACCTGAAATTCAACAGCATGCGAGATTTCTAGCCGTTGAGTTAGAAATGATCAATAACCCGCGCTTAAAGATTTATCATGATGATGTGCAACTGGATATTGATGAATGGCTGAAACAGCGCGTTGGTGTGGAATATGTCACCGATCCCAAAGAATATCCGAACGTTAAAGACAAATTGATTGCAGACTTCTTTACCAACCGCATTGAGCATCAGTTGGCTAAAGAGTTAAACATGAAAGATGTCACGGTGTATTTCCAGTTTAAACCCAGCCCAAGAATTTGGGTACAAACTCCTGAAATGAATGGGCACTGGGTACGTGAACCACTCAAAACTTACGCCAACTATAGCCCTGAACTGATTTTAGGTTGGCTCTTGGGTGTTCCACTGATTTCTGCGGTCATTATTCTGACCTTGGTCCGCCAATTAAACCGGCCATTACGTCGCTTACAAAATGCGGCCAACAGTTATAGTAAAACGGGCACTGCGCCTTATTTAGAAACTAATCATGGACCGCAAGAAATTCGCGAGGTGAATCAGGCCTTTAACCACATGATTTATACACTGGATCAGACTGAACGTGATCGTCGCATTATGCTGGCCGGTATTTCACACGATTTGCGCACACCATTGACGCGTATTCGACTCAGTGCAGAAATGATGCCCGATGATGACTTTTTAAAAGAAGGGCTGATTTATGACGTGGAAGATATGGATGCCATTCTGAATCAATTCATTTCCTTCATGCGAGATGGTTCAGATGAAGTACTGCAAGCGACTGATATCAACAACTTACTGCAAGAATTAGTGATTCAGTTTAAACCGCTCGACATTCGTTTTAGTCCGCAAGCGCTCCCTTTAATTCAAGCACGCAGTTTGTCACTGAAACGCTTAATCGGTAATTTAATCAATAACTCCAAGCGTTATGGTGCAGAACCGATTGAATTATCAGCCCATGTTGAAGATGAACATATTGTGATTAGCGTAGCTGACCATGGCGAAGGTATTCCGGAAGACCAGATTGAAGAATTAATGCAGCCCTTTGTCCGTGGCAATGCCGCGCGCACCGTACAAGGTAGTGGCTTAGGGTTGGCGATTGTGAAACGGATTGTCGATATTCATCAAGGTAAACTGATCATTCAGAATCGTGAACAAGGTGGGCTAGAAGCAATTATTTTATTGCCTTTACCCAAAGAAGAGCCTGAAGACCAGGCAATCAGTAACCCGATTGAAAAACTCAAACAAAGCATCAGTGAACATTTTTAATCTGTTTCAAAGCTGAGCAGGCATCAAGGGCATTGCTCAGCATTTTCTTTTGTCTTAAGCATCAAAATATCTGCGGTGCACTCTGCAATAGTGAGCCGTATTGCCTAGGCATTTCTAGGCGTATTGAAAGCTACAGTACCTAAGTTGTTTATTTAGACTCAACAAACCGCAAGAACTGAAGCTAAATTAAAAGCCGCATCTCGCTCATTTTTACTCAACTTTTCTTTTTTAAAAAAGCTTGACTGCCTGAGAGCTACATTGAATACATGATATTTGTAACAAATTTTGCAGCTTTTTTGTTCAATAACCGTACAGTCAGTATTAAAAATAAGCGAATTCTCCCGAAATATCCCCTATCAAATCAATTGATTAAAAATTATCAAAATTTGTTATACCTGCATTTTCCTAAAAAATTAGACCTTAGCATAACAGGTATGCAAAATGCCTTTTCTGATCGGTACAATCCCTATCAGTTTCAAAATTCCAATGAGAGTCAACCATGTCATTAGATCGCATTCGTTTAGCTTCACTTCACGACAAAGTCATCAGCGCAGAACAAGCTGCGGAATTCATCCAAGACGGTATGACCGTTGGGATGAGTGGCTTTACCCGTGCTGGCGAGGCAAAAGCTGTTCCATTGGCTTTAGTAAAACGTGCTCACACCAACCCATTAAAAATCACATTAATTACGGGTGCGAGTCTAGGAAATGACCTTGACAAACAATTGACTGAAGCGGGCGTTCTTGCGCGTCGTCTTCCGTTCCAAGTCGACAACACCTTACGTAAAGCCATCAACAATGGCGAAGTAATGTTCATTGATCAGCACTTGTCTGAAACTGTTGAGCAAATGCGTAACCTTCAGTTGAAAAAGCCAGATGTTGCAGTCATTGAAGCGGTTGCAATCACTGAAGATGGCGGTATTGTTCCAACAACATCGGTGGGTAACTCTGCCAGCTTTGCAATTTTTGCTGAGAAAGTGATTGTTGAAATCAACACCAACTTAAGCCCAGCATTTGAAGGCTTACATGACATCTATATTCCAACGTATCGTCCAACACGCCAACCAATTCCATTAACTCAAGTGGATGAGCGTATTGGTACCACTGCGATTAACATCGATCCTTCTAAAATCGTGGGTATCGTATTTAACAGTGATTTACACGACTCTCCATCAACTGTGACTGCTCCAGATGATGAGACTCAATCGATTGCCAACCACTTAATCGCATTCTTCGAAAAAGAAGTGGCTGAAGAGCGTTTGCCGAAAAACTTAGGTCCGCTTCAAGCAGGTATCGGTTCAATTGCAAACGCAGTATTGACAGGCTTGAAAGATTCTAACTTTGAAGACCTCATCATGTACTCAGAAGTACTACAAGACTGTACCTTTGAATTGATTGATGCCGGAAAAATGAAATTTGCTTCAGGTTCTTCAATTACCCTTTCGGCAAAATACGGCGAGAAAGTGTTTAACAACCTTGAAGCCTACAAAGACAAATTGGTACTTCGTCCACAAGAAATTTCGAACCATCCAGAGCTTGTACGTCGTTTAGGTATTATCGGTATCAACACGGCGCTTGAGTTTGACATTTACGGTAACGTGAACTCAACTCACGTATGCGGTACCAAAATGATGAACGGTATCGGTGGTTCAGGTGACTTCGCCCGTAATGCTCACTTGGCAATCTTCGTGACCAAATCAATTGCGAAAGGTGGCGACATTTCTTCTGTTGTTCCATTTGCATCACACGTTGACCATGCAGAACACGATGTCGACATTCTTGTAACTGAACAAGGTCTTGCCGATCTTCGTGGTTTAGCACCTCGTGAACGTGCTCGTGCCATCATCGACAACTGTGCACACCCAATGTACCGTGATGCGTTAAACGATTACTTTGATCGTTCATGCGCTAAAGGGGGCCATACTCCTCACTTATTGCGTGAAGCGCTTTCTTGGCACTCTAACTTCGAAGAAACTGGTCACATGCTGGCAACTCAAGCGGAAGCAAAATCTGCTTAATCTGATCCATTAAAAAACGCCCCACATGGGGCGTTTTTTTATTCTTAGTTAATGTGGGTTCAATAAAAACAGCTTCATCAATCCCTCAACATTCATTTGCTGTTCCACAGTCCCGATTGAAACCACGCCCAGATTCAACTGAATTTGAGCTGGCGACTGCATGTGCTGCAACGGGCTGTTGCGGTTCACCACAGGATCAATCAAGCGATATAAGCCCAGTCGAGGATCATCCGACCGTAAACCCTCAGCAATGGAATAGACCTGTAACAGCATGGGGAGCGGCAAATCAAAATTTGGAATCTGTTGTGGCGGTAAAATCTCCTGCGAAGCACGTGCCGTATCCATCCATCCAGCTTGCTGCGGAGCGAGTTCAAGTCTCATCAAATAATGTTCAAAAATTTGCTGCCTGCTGTGATCAGGCTGGGATTGGATATCGCCCGTTTGCGTGCGTAAATCCTGTTCAGATAATACCGAGAGATTAACAGCGTCATTGGCATAGCTATGACCGATTAACAATGCACCCAAAGCCAGTGCACTGAAGACTTGGGGAGAGAAATGCATGGCAAAATGTCCATTAAAATTTCTACCCTTTTTATTTTAAAACTCAGGCATCGATTTAACAGTTGCTTCCGCGTAAAGTGCTACATTGGCAGATGGACGGTACAGTCCAGAACGCATTCTTTACTTCATTTTCAAACCGGATGCTAGTCTTTCCGCCCGACGCGCAGCAAGACCGGAAAGCTTAATTCCAGCATCGGATTCCCTTGGCTCAGTAAAAGCTGCCGTAGCCCTTGTAATGGGTCACGATGCGGCTGAGCGCGCTGATAATGCTGCAACCCCGACCAAGTGGCTAAATACTGCAAGAATTGCGCACTACTCCAGGTATAGTTCAATGCTAAAGCTGGCACAGCCAATTCCTGAAACGGAAAGGGAATGGTTTGATACTGTTCATCGATATAATGCCGCTCAGGGTCCCAATAGCCATGTAAGGTTTTGAAATAAAGCTGCTGTAGTGCTTGCTGCAACTCCGCGTCCTGCAATTGAATTAAGCCGTAACCAATCACCGCCATCACGCCATCAGGCTTAAGCACGCGCTTCACTTCAGCATAAAACGCTTCAAAGTCGAACCAGTGAATCGCCTGCGCCGCACTGACCAAATCTACGCTACTAGAATCACAGGAGCTATGCTCGGCAGCGGCTTGCACATAACGGACATTCGCAATTGCGGGGGCATACTGCAGTTGCTGTGCGCTCAAGTCCGTCGCAAGCACCTGCGCAAAATGTGGCGCAAGTAACTGGGTAAATTGCCCTGAACCTGCCCCGCAGTCCCACGCCAGTCGACGCGCTGGAACATGAGCCAAAATTGCGGCTAAAATTTCGTTCGAATATTGCGGCCGTGCCTGTTGATAGCGTTGACTGTTTTCAGAAAATAAGTCTTTGCGCATGATGTTATCCTGTTGTATTTTTATTTTAGCGTTCGGCAATTCATCATCTATAGCATGACTTTTCTTCAGACATAAAAAAACCCCAAACAATGTTTGGGGTTTTTTGAATATGGTGGCGAGACCCAGGATCGAACTGGGGACACACGGATTTTCAATCCGTTGCTCTACCTACTGAGCTATCACGCCGATGCCGTGTATTAAGCCGTATCTGAGTGGATTAGTCAATCCTAAATCTGATTAATTTTAATCGTTCGAATATTTTTTACCCAAAAAAAATCCCTGATGGGATCAGGGATTGAAAACACAAATTCGGTTTTAAAATATATGGTGGCGAGACCCAGGATCGAACTGGGGACACACGGATTTTCAATCCGTTGCTCTACCTACTGAGCTATCACGCCGATGGGGCGTATTAAAGCGTTTTAAGATACAGGCGTCAAGCGACTTTTTATCTTTTTTGTATCAAATGATGGCTTTTTCATCAAATTTCTAGCAACAACAAACAGTTGCCTGTGAATCTTGTCTCATCAATTGCTGAACCTATAAAAAAAGCAGCCTTTCAGCTGCTTTTTCCTATTTCACTTTAACCCAGTAAAAGGCATAAGCGCATCCATAGACGTGGACTAGCCAGGCAATTTATTTAAATGCGCCAGACAACGGTGAATCGCACCACAGCCCGGTTCAAACACCTTCACCCCTTTGGCTTCTTCTATACGACACACTTCAGCAACCAAGCGTTCAGCCACGCCACGACCACGATTGGCAGGATGCACCACAATATATTCTAAGGTCTTACTTTCGCCCTGCCCGGTACACCAAATTGCACCGATCACTTTAGTATTAAATTCTGCAGTGTAAACTAGGGTATACTGAGCCAAGTTTTGTTCAAGTTGTTCAATGGCATCTTGCCCGTCACCAAATTCTGGGCTGGTGTCATACAATCGCTCAAGCTGGCTGCGAATTTCTTCATTTTCTAGTGAAGTATAAGCATGTACGGTGATAGGCATTGATTAACCCTCCTGAGCAATCTAATATGCGGTGATTTCGTCACGGCGAAAAATAGTTTACATCAATCATTTTTGACGTTTTTGAGGAACGTGTCTATGACAGAACGTATCAGTGAAGTGGTAAGAAATACCAACGAAACCAAAATTCGAGTTCGTTTAAATCTCGATGGTACAGGTCAAGGCACTTTAAACACTGGAGTTCCTTTTTTAGACCATATGATTGATCAAATCAAGCGCCATGGACTATTTAATATCGATATTCATTGTGATGGCGACTTGGAAATCGATGATCACCATACCGTTGAAGACTGCGGGATTACCTTAGGTCAGGCATTTGCTAAGGCTTTGGGCGACAAAAAAGGCTTGCGTCGTTACGGACATTTTTATGCCCCGCTAGATGAATCTTTAAGCCGTGCTGTAGTCGATCTCTCAGGCCGTCCAGGTTTGTTTATGGATATTCCGTTCACGCGTGCCATGATTGGTCGTTTTGATGTGGATTTATTTTCTGAATTCTTCCAAGGTTTCGTCAATCATGCGCTAGTGACGGTGCACATTGACAACCTAAAAGGTAAAAATAGCCATCACCAAATTGAAAGTGTCTTTAAAGCTTTTGCTCGTGCACTGCGTATGGCTTGTGAAGTTGATCCTCGTGCGGCCAACACCATTGCCTCTACCAAAGGAAGCTTGTAATGACACGTATTGCACTTCTTGACTATGGTATGGGCAATTTGCACTCGGCTGCAAAAGCATTGGAGCATGTCGGTGCCACTGTCGATGTCACCAATGATCCTAAGCTCATTGCCCAAGCGGATAAAATTGTCTTCCCTGGTGTTGGGGCGATGCGTGACTGTATGCAAGGCATGCATGAAGCTGGCATTGATGCCGTGGTGCGCCAAGCAGTATTTAACAAGCCGGTTTTGGCGATCTGCGTCGGGATGCAAGCCCTCATGCAACATTCTGAAGAAAATGGCGGTGCCGATGCACTGGGTATTTTTGAAGGTGAAGTGAAACACTTCCCTCAGATGGATGGCTTAAAAGTGCCACACATGGGCTGGAATCAGGTGCATCAAGCCGACCCAAGCCATCCGATGTGGAACAACATTGAACAAGATGCGCGTTTCTACTTTGTACATAGTTTCTATGTGGAGCCGAAGGACAGCAGCATTGTGGCAGCCACCTGTGATTATGGCATCCAGTTCTGTACCGCCTTACACCAAGAGAACTTGTTTGCGACGCAATTCCACCCAGAAAAGAGCCATACCGCTGGGTTACAATTGCTGAAAAACTTTGTGGAATGGGATATCTAAACCCAAGCCATTCAGCCATACACTTAAAGCCTAGTTGACCTAGGCTTTATTTTTGCCAGATGATAGTGCCTAGCCCCTTGCTGAATTACATGGCTGAAGCCTATGACCTTACATCCACCCTCACCGCTTCCAAGCAAAGAACAGATTCAGCGACTTCCTCTATTTCAAAATTTAGCCCCTGAACAAATCCAACTAATTTCCAACTTGGCACAATGTCATGCCTTACAAGATGAGCTGTTTGCCGCGCCAGTATTTGGTTTTGATTCCGAATCGAAACCGACCTTTCGTAAAGGTGAAGTCGCCACAGGCCCACATGTGATTCAACTGGCCACCGCAGAGCAAGCCTATATTTTTCAGATCAGTCCTGCGATTTTAGATTTTTTAGCACCAATCTTAGAAAGTTCAACACAACTTAAAGTCGGTTTTGGCTTGAAAAACGATGCGCATCTGTTTCGTAAAAAAGGGATTCACTTTAATCAGGTGCTGGATTTATCCAAGGCCTTTACTGCTTTTGGCCTAACCACTCCAATTGGAGTAAAGAATGCCATGGCGCTGCTGTTTCAGGTCAATTTTCCCAAAAGTAAAAGTGTCAGTACCTCGAACTGGAGCAAATTTCCCTTAAGTGCTGCGCAAATCCAATATGCTGCTGCCGATGCCTATGCCCCAGTGCTGATTTATCAGGAATTACTACGTTTAGGTATTCATCTGCCTGCTGCACAGCATAGAACGAAATAAAAGCAACATCTTAGCTTAGATATTTGCCAATACTTTGCTAAGATTGCTGCAAATTACTTCAATGAGATCGGGTAAGGAGCGAAAGCATGCTGATCATCCCTGCAATTGACCTGAAAGATGGCAAATGTGTACGTTTAAAACAAGGCCGTATGGAAGACGATACCGTATTTTCTGATGACCCTGTAGCCACTGCACAGCATTGGGTGAATGAAGGCGCACGCCGCTTACATTTGGTCGACTTAAATGGTGCTTTCGCAGGTACTCCGATTCATAAGCCTGTGGTTGAAGCGATTGCGAAAGCGCAACCTGAATTGCCAATTCAAATTGGTGGCGGTATCCGTTCACTCGAAACCATTGAACACTACCTTGATGCGGGTGTGTCTTTCGTGATTATTGGCACCAAAGCGGTGAAAGAGCCTGAGTTTGTCGAAGAAGCCTGTAAAAAATTCGCGGGTCGTATCATTGTCGGTATTGATGCCATGAATGGCATGGTGGCAACCGATGGCTGGGCCAATGTCACTGATGTGAAAGCGACTGATTTGGCCAAACGTTTTGCCGATGCAGGCGTGTCGAGCATTGTCTATACCGATATTGCGCGTGATGGCATGATGCAAGGTGTCAACGTAGAACAAACTGTACACTTGGCGCAATATTCAGGCTTGCCTGTGATTGCTTCGGGTGGCGTGACCAACTTGGATGACGTGCGTAATCTCAAAGGTCAACCCGGCATTCTGGGGGCGATTACAGGTCGCGCGATTTATGAAGGTTCATTGAACTTACGTGAAGCCCAGCTGTTATTGGATGAGCAAGCGCTCTAAGCCTAGACACTGAAAAAAGAGGTCACATGACCTCTTTTTTTATCAATGAAAATTGGATTCAGCCGATTAGTGCGGTTTAGTAAATCGCATTACGAATAAATTTCAGTGGAATCGCTGCCTGATTGATGTAGCGATATTCTATGGTACTGGCATACACAATCGACTCCCCTGCGCGCAGAATTTTAATTTCACTTGCCAAATCCAAGGTCAGTTCCCCTTCAATCACATACAGCATCTCGCGCCAGCCTTCGGGGTCAGGTTCAGCACAGTATTGTTCATTCGGTGCCAACGTCCACGTCCATAATTCGACTTTTTTGCTGGCTGGGGCAGATACCACCAATTTGGCTTCACTCTGTTCCTGCGTACCCTGCCAAGCCAAGGCATTCACCACCGCTTGCCCTTGTTGTTCAGGCGCGGCAATCATTTGGGCAAAATCAACCTCAAGCACATCCGCAATTAAACTGAGTTTTGCCAGACTGATATTGTCCTGTCCAGTTTCGACCCCTGCCACCATACGACGACTTAAGCCTGCCAAATCCGCCAATTGCTGTTGGCTTAGGCCTCTCAGATTGCGATAGTGACGCACGTTTTGACTGACATATTGTAAAACTGAGGGAGACTTCATACAGGTGTTTCAAGAAAACATTGAGCAGTATATTGCACAAAAAATAAAAGCATGGCAAGCTATGTGCAATATATTGCACAATACCAAGCTCATCTATGTTCACTCAATCGCTCGGCAGCAAAGCGCCTGTGATCGCCCTGATCTTAATTACCTTTATTTGGGGTGGTACCTTTTTGACGGTGAAATATGCCTTAAATTTTAGTTCTCCGATGTTCTTTGTCGGGCTGCGTTTTGCTTGTGCCGCAACTCTAATCGGCTTACTGTCCTTTAAACAGCTAAAGCACACTACCCGACAGGATCTGTGGGCAGGCTTTATTATCGGCTGTATGTTAACCATTGGTTATGGCACACAAACCGTGGGCTTAAAGACCATCAGCAGCAGTGAATCGGCATTTTTAACCGCGCTATACGTGCCTTTGGTGCCGGTCTTGTTATGGCTGCTGTTCCGTAAAGTTCCGCATTTTATGATTTGGATTGGGGCAAGTTGCGCATTTTTCGGTTTAGTTTTGCTCACAGGCAATGGTTTCCAAGCCATTTCCTTAAACTTTGGTCAGATTGTCACGTTGTTAGGCGCGATCGGCATTGCCTTGGAAATTATCCTGATTGGCTATTTTGCCCCGAAAGTGAATTTGGCTCGCGTTACCGTAATTCAACTGGCTGTGGGTTCAGTGATGTCTTTTGCCGCAATGCCACTGGTGGGAGAACATCAACTTCCTGCATTTTCATGGCCACTGGTCAGCATCGCCTTTGCTTTGGGATTGGCCAGTGCCATGATTCAATTGGTGATGAACTGGGCACAGCGTTCGGTCAATCCCTCTCAGGCTGCCATTATTTATGCGGGTGAACCGGTTTGGGCAGCAGTCTTTGGCCGTCTGGCGGGAGAGCGTTTGGCGCCGCTGGCTTTGCTGGGCGGTGTACTGGTGGTGTTTGGTATTTTAATCAGTGAATGGAAACCGAAGCTACTGAAGTCAAAAACACAAGCCGAGCAACTTTAATTTAAAAGATGAAGTCGCCTTGCTATCCAGCGACTTCATCATCATGATGAATAATTAGAAAGACACCATTTTACCTGGGTTGAGCATCGCCCCCAAACTATAGGCACTTTTCGCCATCGGAATCACCACGGGGGCTAGTGCACGACCAAACAGAATGTCCTGATGCTGGATCTGGGTCAGCATCTTAAAATCATCGCTTTGACCACAAAAATCATCAGCGATGGCTTTGCCAATACGTACCGTCTGCGCCACGCCATGTCCACTCCAGCCGTGTACTGCATAGATCGGGTATTTCTCACCAAACTTACGACTATCCGCTGCACCATTCATGGTCAAGTCGGTTGTTCCACTCCAAACGAAATCCAGTGCGACATGTTGCAATTGTGGGAACACATGCTGAATGTGCCCCAACAAATATTGCTGAGTCTTTTCGGGCGTCCAGCAGGAGCCTGTGCCTTCACCACCAAATAACAAACGGTTCTGCGACACACCCCGGTAATAATCAATCTGAAACTGGGTATCGTATACCGGGGTATCCGCAGGGAGCAGTTCTTTTAATTCCAGCTCCAACGGGGCTGTGGTACAGACATAGGTATAAAATGGAATCGTGGTCTGGTTGTGCTGTTCTAAAAGTTTGAACGAGGCATGATGCACGGCCATCACCACACTCTGGCGTGCTTTCACCACGCCAGTGGGCGTCGTGATATAGATGCCGTCTTCGCGCTCTTGGAGCGAAAGCACTTCGGTTTGCTCATAGATTTGGCCACCATTCAAACAAAATCCATAAGCCAAGCCACGATTTAAGGCCAAAGGATGAATCTGCCCGCCTAAGCTGTCGAGCAAACCGCCATAATAATTATCGGAATTGACGTGCTGTAGCAACTCATGCTTGCCCATCACACGAGTATGGTCTTCTCCTAAGTATTTACGGGCATCTGCAGCTTGTGTCAGTGCCACCAAATGCCCTTCATGCACCGCTGCGGTAATATGACCATGCTTGCGCTGTACATCCAGTTCATAGCGCGCGGTGATATCATCAATTAACGCCATCGCTTCAGTCGAGGTAAACTGCCACAAACGTTTCGCCTCGGCATAGCCAAAATGGCTGATCATTTCTTCGGCTTCCCAGCGTGCTAAACCTGGGGTGAGTTGCCCACCATTGCGTCCTGATGCCGCACCACCAATCCGATGTTTCTCGAGCAAGACCGTATCAACGCCTTGCTCCGCCAAATGCAATGCCGTCGATGTACCCAATAGTCCACCACCAATCACCACCACATCACAAACGATATCGGCATTCAGCGCATCAAACTGCTGCCAATCCTGTAGGGAACTCTCGTAATAATTGGCCGGATGCTGAAACTGTCCACGCGTCTCAGGAATCCAGTTCCACTCTTTACCGCTTTGTTGCTGGTGGCTGGCTTTAAATTCGACATCGTCTAAAATTTTTGGCTTATTGATATTCATTTTTACACTCACTTCTCTGGGTACTACATAGCGCTATTAGTAGGCATTACCAATCACAATATTTTGCTTTTTCAATTTCTTATAAATAAAGATCACAATCCCGACTGCCAACCACGCCAAACCAAACAACAAGGCTGATTTTTCTAGGTTGACCCAGAGACACAGAATGACCATCACCGAAATTAGCGGTAAAAACAGGTTTTTGAATTTATTTTTCCAGCCTTGACGTTGCTGCTCATGTACATAAAACTTCATGAAGACTGAGAAATTCACTGCGGTAAAGGCAATCAAGGCGCCAAAGCTGATCATGCTGACTACGGTCGCCAAGTCCAGCACCATCGCCAGCAGACAAATGATGCCAATGCTCAAGACTGCATATAACGGAGTCCCCAATGTGCTGTGTACCTGCCCCAAAGTGCCTTTATGGAAAATGCCATCGCGCCCCATAATATGCAGCAAGCGCGAGGCACTGGCATGTGTTGCCAAGCCTGAGGCAAAGGTATTCATGATTTGTGCACAAAGGAAAACCGCTTGGAACAAGGCTCCACCGACATACATCACAATTTCGGGCAAAGCCGCATCGGGGTCTTTAAAGCGTACATTGCTTGGGAAATACAACTGAATAAACCAAGAAGCGGTAAAGAAAATCACCCCGCCAATTAAGGTGGTATAGATCACGGCACGGGGAATGGTTTTCTTTGGATCTTGGGTTTCATGCGACAACGTAGTGACCGCATCAAAACCCAGAAAAGAGAAACATAAGATGGACGCCCCGGCGATCAGCGGCAAAATCTCAGTATTGCCATTCAATAATGGCGCCAGAGTCAACACATGGTTATAGCCTTGCGCATGCCCGACGCCTTGAATCACCAGATAGACAAACAGCAGCATTAACACTACAGGTGCAAACACGAAGATCAAACTTAAATTGGCCAGAATATGAATTCGGAAGCAGTTAATCAGCGTCACCAAAGCGCTAAACAGTAGCACCCATGCCCAGTAGGGCACCGCAGGAATCACCGCTTCCAAATAAATCCCCGCCAGCAAGGCATTGATTAAGGGCAACAAAATATAATCCAATAAAGCGCACCAGCCGACAAAAAAGCCGGCCTGCGGGCCACATGTTTCTGCTGTATAGCTATAGGCAGAACCGGGTTTATCGCTCACTCGGCTAAAACGGGCATAACTGATTGCGGTTAGTAGCATGGCAAATAACGCCAACAGATAGGCCAGAGGTACCCGACCTTCGGTTATGCCAGAAACAATTCCGAAAGTATCGAATACGGTCATGGGGGTCATATAGGCCACACCAATAATAATGACCTGCCATAAAGACAATCTTCTGAAAGAAACCTCGGTTTTTTTCATTTTGTCACCACTTACACATTTTATTTAACTTAATTATTTTTTTGCAACAACTATGCCATATAATATAAAAAATCTTATTTTAAAAATGAGAACAGTAAATGCCTAGATACTCCGTTGAAGTGCGAAAAGCCGCAATTCAAGCCTACAAAATAACCGACTACAAAGTTGCGGTCTGCAAACAATTCAACATTTCCCGTGTCACTTTAGATGCGTGGATTAAGCTGGAAGAAGAGACGGGCGACCTCGCACCAAAGCCCAGTGAAAAACGCGGTGCACCCAGTCATATCAAGGACTGGAGCGCTTTTCAAAGCTTTGTTAAAAAAACAAAATTTCAGAATATCAGTGACCTAGTTCCTCTGTTTGAACAGGAATTTGGCTATGCTGTTTCTTATGCCGTTTTGGTTCGAGCCATCCATGTTTTAGGTTTAAGACGTCGTCGTGGTCGCTATTATGCTTAATGTGTTTCCATTCTCATTCTAAATAAAAGTAATATGTAAATTTAAATAAATAACTGTACATATATGTAAAGTTATTTTATTAAAAAAGTAATTTAAAATTATTAAAAACGTAATTTTATTAATATAAAAAAGTACATTATAAACATTAAAATATTAATTTTAAATTATTAAAAACGTGAACTATTTATCACAAATAGGTTTAGTTGATAAATGAAAAATGTAAAGTCAATTTGTATAAACAGCCCAGCTTAAAGCACAGGACTGACAAAGAATGGTGCAAATCGGCTCAGAGTTGGGCAAAAAAAGAGTGGCATAAGCCACTCTTTTTTTTATCTCAAGCTGCTAAAAACGTCATTTTCAGCGCTGCTTAGGCGAAAGCACCGAGTTTAGATCGGTTGATTGTCATTCAAGGTAATAATGCCCCGAATGGCACGGTAAACAATCCAAATCCAGGCTATCGTGATCACACTGATACAGAAGATGGTACTGCCCAAAGCCACACTGGCAAACAAGTCTGGATTATCGCCTGTGAAAAACAGGAAAAAGAACGGTACAAAGGCAATCACATTCCAGAACAAATACCACCAAAAACTGCGGATTTGCCATAAGAAATGGCTCTCGAATATAGAACCTCTGACATCATTCAATTTGACATAGTTAATAATCAGGGCGATGAATGCCAACAAGCCACCCGTAAAAATGGCAATGATATAAAGGACATATAAGACCAGCGTTAAGCTACGATTCGGATCTTGATCAACGGGATTATTCATTGTTTTCCCCCTTCTTGTTAATATTCTCGCCTTTAGATGGACAAGCTATTGAACGGCGAGATGAGCCATAAAATCAGTAAGATATTGCATGCTATAGTACAGAAATATACCTGCTTAAAAGGTTGTTTTTGTGTTTTGTGTCTAAGTTTTTGCTGTGCCAACCATGCGGCAGGCCAGCCCCCCAAAAAGGCCAGAATATGCAGCGTCTGTTCCGGTACACGACGCCCGCCCAATTGTGCCGCTTCTTTATCTTGTGCATAAAACCAGTAACTGGCTGCATTCATTAAACAGACCAAGAGCAGCACCAAGCCACTGAGCAAACCGAGCATCACCAAAATCGCCAGCACGATAAAATAAGCGATACAGGCCAGCTGCATCAAAGAATGTTTTTTCGGTGCAGCGGGTTTGGCTTTTGGCTTAGCGCGTTTGGCTGTTTGTGAGGCTTTTAAGTAAGTTACTTGCTGCGCACGATAGCGCCCCTGCCCATCTAACAACACGTTATATTCCAAGGCACAACCAACAATTGGGCGCGGACCAGGGCGAGCAAAATCCTTAATATGCAGGAAAACACGCTCTTTATTGGCGTCATCGGGTTGAATAAAGCCATAGCCTTTCTCATCAAACCATTCTACCAAGCGTCCCTGATCTCGCATGTAACCTTCCTTGTTTAGCCGTTTACAAATTTTAAGCGTTCAATCAGCATATTACGCATTTCTAAAGGATTTTTCTGCAAAATATCATCCCCTGTCCGTCCTTCAGCCGCATTTTTCTGTGCTACTTGCAAACGCATCATCCAGAAACGCCCTGCAGCCATGGCTAAATACAATTGCAAGCAGGCTTTCTCATCTTCGGTTAATGGCCGAACCGTTTGATAGGCATTTAAAAATGCGAGGGCTTTGTCTTCATTTAAATGCACTTCTGGATATTCGGTACAGAAATCATTCAGGGTAATCGCGATATCAAACAGCAGTTCATCTTTGTTCAATTCATAAAAATCGAGGATACCTTGGAGTTGGTCACCTTCAAACAAAGTATTGTCACGGAACAAATCGGAATGGATAAAGCCTTTTGGACGGTCGGGATATACCGCAGTCATGGCATCGTACAGACCCAACAATTCATTCAGTAAGGCCGTATCGGCAACATTCAGTGTCGGTTTAATTTCCCGCGACACTTGACGCCAGTATTGATGGTTACGGTATTGTGCGCGTTCTAAAGGAAAATCCAGTAACGCTACATGCATTTTGGCTTGAGCCAGCGCAATCGCTTCAACCTGAGCCGTAGATGCAGGCATCGGGTGTTTACCCATTAAACGCGGTGCAATCTGTGCCGGCTTTTGTTTAATAAAATGAATGGCTTGTCCTGAATGTCTTAAGGGAACAGGGACAGGTAAACCCTGTTGTCCCAAATGTTCTAATACAGGTACAATTTCACCCGCACCATGTTCATCCATTTCTTCAAATACGGTTAATACGTATTGGCTTTGGTTTTCACAGACCAAAAAATAATTTGTATTTTGAATACCTCCTTGAATGGGAATCAGGTCAATCACCTCTAATCCATAAGGGGCTGCGAAGTCCTGAACTTCCTTTAAAGTCAAAGTGGTATAAACCGACATAGAAAACCTGCGAAAAATCTTACATAAGTTTGATAGAATACCGTTTCAATCTACCAAGGTGTAGCGCTTGTGTAGGTGAGTTTCATAATCGGCTGTAATTATTGGAAAAAATTATGCTAGCTAAACGTATTATTCCTTGCTTGGACGTTGATAACGGCCGAGTGGTAAAAGGTGTACAGTTCCTTGATATTCGTGATGCAGGCGACCCCGTTGAAGTTGCCCGTCGTTATAATGAACAAGGTGCCGATGAAATTACCTTCCTTGATATTACCGCTACACATCATGGACGTGACACCACTTACCGTACCGTAGAACGTATGGCCGAAAGCGTATTTGTGCCACTGACTGTTGGTGGCGGTGTGCGCAAGGTCGAAGATATTCGCTTACTGTTAAATGCGGGTGCCGATAAAGTCAGCATTAACTCCGCGGCTGTGACCAATCCTGAATTTGTGCAAGAAGCTTCGCAACGCTTTGGTGCCCAATGTATTGTGGTTGCCATTGATGCAAAAAAAACCGGTGAAAATAAATGGGAAATTTTTACTCACGGCGGTCGCAAACCAACAGGCATCGATGCCATTGAATGGGCAGTAAAAATGGCCAACTACGGCGCAGGTGAACTGCTGATTACCTCGATGGATGCCGATGGTACCAAAGCCGGTTATGACCTCGGTTTAATGCGCGCGATTAATGACCGTGTCACGATTCCAACCATTGCTTCTGGTGGTGTAGGTACCTTACAACACTTGGCCGATGGCATTTTAAAAGGCGGTGCCGATGCCGTCCTTGCAGCGTCTATTTTCCACTTCGGTCAACACACCATTCCCGAAGCCAAACAATTCTTGGCTGCGCAAGGCATTGAGATGCGTCTTTAACAGTCTCATGCTATGTAAAAATAAAAAGAGTGCCTACGCGCACTCTTTTTTATGCATCCCTCTTTCAGGCCAATCTGCACATAAAAAAAAGGAGCCTTGAAGACTCCCTATAAACCACGAAATTTACAGCCTTGGGTTCAGCATAATGCTTAAACAAGTAAAATTGAGATACAGACCTTCGTGACTAAGGAAATCAGACAACGAATCGTTACACTCTAAACATCATCCATTCATCCGTATTGACCATTAACGCCAAAATTATTGACCAATTGCGACAAGCATCTGATTTTATTGCAATGCATCCGTCACTGCGGCTGAGTGTTCACGGGCTGCAAGCCGAGGTCGCTCCACCCATTTGGCCGGGAAATAACGTTGTGCGCAGTGATTCAGCAGCGTCGAAACCGCTGCTGGCAAGCTCACCCCCAAAGGATTCTGTTCTTGTAAGTCCGCAGCAGAAATCACCCGTGTTCCCAGTAAATAGTCAAACCACGGTTTGGTCACACACCAGTTGGCATCCTGATTGGCATTCATATGATGATCATAATGCCATGGGATTTTTTTCATCGCCCATTCTGGCTGCAAATGTGCACGGCGATGAATATAAAAATAATTGCAGGCACTATACACGGCTGCCGCAGCCATACCCTTGGAAATCGGATAAAATAGGGCACTACTGACCCCGGCTGCCACCAGCAATGACAGCACTTCATTTTTGGTGCGCCAGTGCGACAAGCCTTCAACATAACTGTCATCAAAAAACTGCTGTTTTCGCACTTCGCGGTGATGTTCCCAATGTGATTTCATACTTAAAGGCACAGGGCTATATCGTGGCTTGCCAGCCCGATGCGTACCATGTAATAGATATTTATGCGCGACCCATTCAAAGCCATTGGCAACCACCAAGCCGACTACAAATCCTTTCCACATCATCTTTTCTCCATTCATGACTTGAATATAGAAAACTGAATATGATAAATATTGACCATCCACGCGCTTAATATTGACAAATTACGACAATAAAAACAGATGATGCAACCTCTCAATGACTATATGGGCTCAGTCTACGGTGGACTCGGACACCTACTCTATAGCTACTGCCAAGCGCAGGGACTGAATATTTCCACTCAATTGGCAAAGGTTCAAAATCTGGAACGTTTTGACTATCGTATCTGGCATGAACTCTTAACCGAATTACAGCAACAACTGCCTCATCCTGCGTTGGGGCTGGAAATCTCAACCTATGTAGAAAGTAAACATCTGGGCATATTGGCCTATATTGCCCTCGCCTGTGAAACCTTAGGAGAAGCTTTAAATCGCTATTATGATTTTCATCGACTCATATATGATGGCATGCCGCTGCAAGTCGAACAGACTGCCGACTACCTTGCGATTCGCTGGGGGGAAATTCCGCCTCAGCTGAGTAGCCAGTTAACCGATGAAATTGCCATTGCACTGATGGTCCAGTTCTTGAACCGAAACATGGCGAAACATCCAATTCAGCTGCATGAAGTCCATTTTCGCCATGCCGCCCCAAAGAATAGTCGGCAATATGAACAGTTTTTTCACTGTAAGGTCCGTTTTTCTCAGGCGACTGCGCAAGTGCTGTTACCGCTTGAGGAACTGCACAAACCATTACTACAAGCCGACCAGACCCTGCAACAATTACTGATGCAGCAGGCTGAGGCGTTACTGAATCAGTTGCCACACTCGACTCAGCTGGATCAGCGTTTACAACAAGCCATTTTGGCGGGCTTACAAAAAAATCTGTATCAAATTGAGGTGATTGCCCAGCAATTAAATATTTCTGTGCGGCAATTACAGCGTTATTTACAAGCGCAGGGCACCAGTTATCAGCAACGGACGCAACAAGTCCGGCAAATGCTGGCAGAACAATATTTACGGGATCCGCACCTCAGCCTACAGCAAATTGCCTTGCTGCTGAGCTACTCTGAACAAAGTGCCTTTCAGCGCGCTTTCAAATTATGGACCGGACAAACGCCACAGCAGTTTCGTAAAATATATCTGCAATAAAGAGCACCGCTTAAAAAGTCCGCTTAAATTTCTATCCTCTTTACCTTGGGTCACCTTTTATTTCACGCCAAAGATAACCCGTGATCCATCAGAACAAAGCAATCAGCCTTAATAAAAATATGGGGCTGAGCTGGAGTGCTTTTTTCTCATCGTCATTCTGGGCATGACCGACAAGCGCGCCTGCGGGCTTTGCACCAATTGTGATGAGTCTGACTCTGAGCCTGATTCACTGGATGCGTATACCCATCCCCAATACCTCGGTCAATCCTGCGCGTAAGTACAGGAGTCGCGCTGTGTGCCAAAACTGCAGCGATGTGTGTGCTATGGTTATTCTAGATAGCCAATGCGCGGTGCTGTTATCGGGAGTCTGGTATATACATTTATTCGGCAACAGAAAACCGCAACTCGGGACTTAAATCAGCTTCTTCTTTGCTTGGTCGATACAGCTTGCAGCGATATACTTATAAAAAGGGATTTTCCACTTCCTGAGTGGCATGTGGCTCAATAAGCGCAGGCAAGTCAGGCGTGGCTTCTAAGGTTGCGACAATTGCATTCAGATAGGCCTGTAACACTTTGGCTGCAGCTAAACCGGCCTGATCTTTACCAATTTGCAGATTTCCGTAAATATTAATGCGATCCAGCTGATTTTCCAAAGTTAAATCATGAATGGCATGCGAGGCCGTGTCATTTTCAAATGGTTTAAACATGTGCAACCTCCGTACCCGATGTCATGCTGCGACGCATAAAAATTCTATTTCACTAACTGCAACATATACTGCAATAAAGCCTCTATCAACTGTTTCACAATTGCATCTTGGGTTTCTGCATCAAGGCTTGGACTCGTACTGTGCGAGGCTTTACTCTGACCTGAACTAAAGCTTTGCTGTGCCGCTTTAATTTGCTCTGGGGAAAGGTCTTCAGCACACTGACTTTCAGCATCCCAATGCGAATAGGCAATCGCTTGCTTGGCTTTCACGGCATTGGCCGTCAAAGGCAATTGATAGGTATTGCGTTTTTGCTCTTCGGTCAGTTGCGGAAATAAGTTCACACCTATTTGCTCTTCCAAATAGCACACACTCACAATCTTCACCTGTTGCGAATTATTATTCGGGGCATAGTAAACCCCGATCGCGCCTGTTTTCGGAATATAGACCGCTTTATAAACCGCCGTCGGGACCATGACCCCCTGCCCGATCACTTTTAAGGTTTTGCTGGTAAATGTCGGACCCGTGACCACATATACATCGGTCTGATGTTTGGTCACAATTGCGCGAGTGGCTTCTTCCAGTTTACGCCAGACTTCCTGATTATTTTTGGGCGCCTGTGGCACCATATTGGCGAGCGAAAAACTGTCAAACTGTGAGGCTTTATTCGGCATATCGGCATTGGGTGCCATATGCCCGCGGTCATAACCTGAGCCACGATAATCAGACAAGGTCGCACGATATTGCTCAGGGATACGTGATTCTTCGTGAAAGCTATCTTCACGCGGAATTTTTTGACTTAAACGTTCTGGCGTTAAAGCTTCCGCCACCCAAAGTGGCGTTTTAGACACGCCGGAATACATGACATTAAACCCATTAAAACATAAGGCATAACTCTGCTTTTGCAGACTTTGCTTGCTTAAATACGGTGGGATATCACGATAAAACTGATCCAGACAGGCTGAATTTGAGGCGCTCGGTAAAGACAGGAACTGACTAATCCGCTCCTGCCCAAAGGCAATGGCAAAACTGCCTGCTGCAACCACCCCCAACACAACTTTTGAACTATGCTGATTAAAAAACCAAGGAAAGGATTGCTTGGAACTACGTTTCTTACTTGCCATTGCTTTATAAAACTACTAATTTTGCGCGAGCTTAACAAAGCCCCTCCGTAGAAGTATATCTCCTTGCGCTTGATCGTTTAACAATTCAACAAAATTGCAACAACCTCAGACCAGTTGTAACAGATTGTCTTGTTTTTGCTGAATTTTAGCGGACTTCTCGATGCAATTCGGTAGTTTCATCTGTCATCTCTATTTTGTTTATGCCAAGGTAAGCCCACTGAAATGGCAAAAATAAAAGACGGAGTTAAAATGTCTGTAAAAATGATCGCCTGCGGGCTGATGTTGGGTGCAATCAGTGCCACTGCTTTGGCTGAGCCTGCGGTACAAGCCGGTGAAACCCTAGAGAGTTTATCTAAAGCCAAAATGAGTACCACTATTAATGGCCAGCCAGGCTCCATTCAAGCATTGGTCGACTCTGGCAAAGTCCGTGTGCTCGAGAGCCAAAACTCCGCTGCTGTAGCCGCCATGCCTGCTGCTACAGCTGGGTTAGACGCTTCAGCAAGCCAAGCTAACCCGACAGACAGCTCTATGGCAGAAACTGGGCACAATCCTGAAATACAGACCATGCCTGAGCAACAGCTCACACCAGCAAATACACCACCTGTCCCGATGCAGCAATAACAGCTTAGCGAGCTTTTATCTGCCTGAAAGCAAAAAACCAAGGTCGATGCCTTGGTTTTTTTATTGATTGCTCTAGATCAGGCTAGATTTCAATTTGGCTGCCCAGCTCCACCACACGGTTAGGCGGAATTTTATAGAAATCGCTAACTGGACTGGTATTCCGTTGCATAGAAATGAACAGTTTTTCTCGCCACGGCGTCATGCCTTCGCCCACGGTACTGATAATCCGTTCACGCGAAACGAAGAAACTGATTTGCATTAGATTGTATTCTAAGGCTAAGGCTTGATATACCCCTTGCAGCGCTTGAGGAATATTCATCTCATCTTTAAAGCCGTAATACAACTCTACCCGATAAAAATGCGAGTTCAATGTTTCCACGTGGAACCGTTCTTGAGCACCGACATAAGGCACATCTTGGATTTTCACCGTCAAAATAATATTTTTCTGATGCAAAACTTTATTGTGCTTCATGTTATGCAACATGGCATGCGGAACCACCGTTGGTGTACCCGTCAGGAATACCGCTTCGCCTTCAACCCAGTTGGCTTCTTCACCAATACTTTGCACAAATAAATCCAGTGGCAACGTATCTTGCTGGAGTTTGGCAAAGGTGAGTTCGCGGCCTTGTTTCCAAGTCATTAACAACAGGAAGGCAATACTACCAATCAGTAACGGCACCCATCCGCCCGAGAAGACTTTCAGAGAGGTGGCGCCTACCAAGACCAAGTCTAATATCAAGAATGGAATAATCAGTAACATCAGCTTTGGCCAGCTCCATTTCCAAGTCGAACGAATGAAAATGGCGATCAGCAAGGTATCGCAGAACATCGTCATGGTGACGGCCAAACCATAAGCATGTGACAACTGCGAGCTGGTCTGGAAAATCAAAATCAGGACAATAATCGAGGCCAACAACACCCAGTTCAGCAACGGCACATAAATCTGTCCCTGTTCCGAATCTGAGGTGTGTTTAATGTTTAAACGCGGCAAATAACCCAATTGAATGGCCTGACGAGTCAGAGAGAAAACCCCTGAAATCACGGCTTGTGATGCAATAACTGCCGCCATGGTGGCCAAGAAAATCATTGGATAGAGGCCCCATTCGGGCACCAATAAATAAAATGGATTTTCAATCGCATTTGGGTCACGCAGCAATAATGCCCCTTGCCCAGCGTAGTTCAGCAATAAACATGGTAACACCACGAAAAACCACGCCATACGGATTGGCACAGGACCAAAATGTCCCATGTCGGCATACAAGGCTTCTCCCCCCGTAACCGTCAGCACCACGGCACCCATAATGAAGAAAGTCATCAATGGATGATTCATAATAAACTGAACGGCCCAATGTGGGCTAAACATTCCCAACACTAAAGGCGTTTGAATGATACTGGAAATTCCCAATATGCCGAGGGAAAAGAACCACAATAAGGTGATCGGGCCAAAAAATTTACCAACAAAGGCTGTGCCATGCTTTTGCATGATAAACAGTGTCGTCACAATGCCAATTGCAATGGGCACGATATAAGGGTCTAAAGCATCTGTGGCAATTGAAAGCCCTTCTACCGCAGACAATACTGAGATTGCTGGCGTAATAATGCCATCGCCGAAAAACAGCGAAGCCCCGATAAAACCAACAGCGATCATGAGCAATTTTTTACGATCACTCAATTTGGTATTGCGTAAGTTCAATGCGAGTAGCGCCATGATTCCGCCCTCGCCATTGTTATCTGCGCGCATCACAATTGCGACATATTTAATGGTAATGACCATGGTCATGGTCCAAAAAATAATCGACAAAATGCCCAATACGTTAGCAGGGTTAATCCCCAAGCCATGCGCTGCATGGAAAGATTCTTTCAATGCATAGAGTGGACTGGTTCCGATATCTCCAAACACAACCCCTAATGCTGCTAAAGTAATTGCAGGCAATGCGGCTTTTTTTGCAGAACTTTGCATATGTTGCCTTTAAAAATGGAACAGTATTTTTGTGCAATAGTATCATTAAGAAAAATCTTTTTCTTCAAATCAATTGTTTCTGACTTGGCAGACTGTCTTTTTTTGGATATTATCGCGCTCCAATGGTGAGGTGTCCGAGTGGCTGAAGGAGCACGCCTGGAAAGTGTGTATACGTTTACGCGTATCGAGGGTTCGAATCCCTCTCTCACCGCCAAATTCGACTTTTACGGTAGTTCACCGTAGTGCAAAAGGCTTGACCTTAAAGGGGTTGAGCTTTTTTTATGCCCGATGCACTACGGGGAATAACGGTAGTATACCGACAACTTTGTCGGTATATTTGTCGGTATAAATCCAAATCAGCTAAGTTTTGACCAGAAACTCCCCAAAAGTGCTGATTTTATACCGACAACCAGGAGAAATCAGAATGGCAAAACAGTCTAATAAACTGACTGCTAAAGAGGTTAAAAACCTTAGCTTTGATGTGAATGGCGCAAAGAAACAGAGACACCCTGACGGCGGTGGACTGTATTTGTTGATTGATGAAACAGAAGCGAAATACTGGCGAATGGATTACCGTCGACCAGTAACTCAAAAATATAACACCCTGGCAATCGGCACCTACCCAATGGTTAGCCTTGAGCAAGCAAGATCCAAACGTGATGAATTTAAGAAGATGCTGTCAGATGGCATCGATCCGGCTGAGAAACGTAATAATAAGAAACGTGAGCGGCGTCAAACCTTAGAGAATACCTTCAGTAAATTCGCAGCAGAATGGCTAGAGATCCGTAGACATGAGGGAAAGGTAGACCACGAAACAATTCGCAAACTGGATAAAGATATATTACCGTTTATTGGAAAGTTACCGGTTGCAGAGTTGACCACTGAACAGCTGGAACGTGATGTGACTGATGCACTCGTTGAACGAGGTGCACTTGAATCAGCAAGACGTATTAAGTCCATTATAAACATGGTACTCAAGCTTCCATTGAAGCGAAGAATCATTACCTATAACCCTGCTCCAGACATCATTCTTCCCCAGCCGACTAAAGGCAATCATAACGCTGTGACGGATGAAAAAGAGTTGGCAGATCTATTGCGTAAAACATGGCGTTTAACCAAAGACTTTCCTCGTACGAGAATTAGAACTGAGTTAGCAATAAAGCTATCAGCATATATCTACCAGCGCCCTGGGGAAGTCAGAACCCTACTTTGGGAATCAGTAGACTTTGAAAATAGATGCCTGTCCTTTGCAGCAAGTAAAACCAATCAAGACCACATCGTACCGTTATCAATTCAAGCGTATGACATTCTCAAAGAACTTGAAGAATTACGGACCACTTCAAAATACGTTTTTCCAAGTGTCAAAACTTCATCTGAATGCATGAGTACAGACACTCTTACCCAGGTATTAAAACGATTGGGTTTTAAAGGGAAACACACAGCACATGGATTTCGGGCAACGGCGCGAACACTCTTGGATGAAGAAATCGAATATAGAACCGATATTGTAGAGCACCAGCTCGCTCATAAGGTTAAAGACCCTAATGGTACGGCTTATAACCGAACCAAATTTTTACGCCGTAGACGCGAAATGATGCAACTCTGGGCTGATTATCTGGACACACTTCGTCAAGGTGGGGATGTATCTAAGTTTAAGCCAAACAACGATAGTGAAAATTTAATTCACTTTAAAACTAATGCCAAGATGGCATAACTCTGCTGCGTTTTCTAAAAGGATAAATGGTCATGAGTAATATTAAAGATATTAAAAATCCAGCTCCTTTCTATACATTGAAGGATGCAGCGAAAGAGTTAAACCGAGCCTTAGAAGTTGATTACTATGATGCAAAGAAGCTATTAAATATGGCCTTGGTATATGACCTGCAACTCTACATTTTTGTAAGAGGCTGGGAAGGTTATGCAGCCTACGGCGAAGAAATGTCAGAAGCCTGGGAAGAGTATGCAGATGTAGAAAAACATGGGGGGTATACACAGCTGCATTTCGATATGGATGCCACATTAGAGGCCATTATTACGGCAAGACTTAATTTAGCTTTACGTGAAGGATGTCTGCTTGAGGCAAAACTAGAATTAATTAATGAATTAATTTTAAGAAAAAATATTATTGCTGATGGCAGCTCAGGTATCTTTTTCAGCAATATTCTAGATATTCAGGATTCTTTTACAGGAAATCCCAAAAACCTTTTTTTAGAAGTCTTTAAACAACGGCCTTCTCATGAACTGATACGCGAGCTCGGTAAATGTACACTTTCTGCAGATGTTATTGCTTCTGTAGAAAACATTAATATTGCTTGGATTCAGCTTTTAAAGGAAAACAGGTTTTTTCACCATAATGCTGTTACACCTCCCCCTGTAATCGATACTACAATTGAAAAAGAAGGAGAGCCTGCCGTTTTCCAAGCAATATCTAGAACAGATCTTCTAATAACCCATTATCAAATTTCTAGAATTATTGAAGGCTCTTTAAAGCTTAGAGGCAGAAAAGTTGAAACGATTGAAACTTTAATTGAAAAACAAGTTCAAAAGCCTCGTGGAATAAGCCCAGCCAGAGAACGAGCTAAATTAGCAGCAAAAACTCTAGCTAATTATCTATGGAGTCAAGATAGGGATAACAAAATTAAAATTAAAGAAATGGCTATTACAGTTTATGCGGAGCTAAGCCAGACCGAACACCGTATTGAATTACCTGATCAGGCCATATCATTAAAAGACTGGATTAAAGAAGTAGCTCCTCCTTATTCTAGAGAGCCTGGAAGGACCAAAGAAAAATATATATCAAGTGAAACTTAATATAGATCAAGTGGAACTTTCCATCTATTAACATATAAGAACCAACAACATACTACCTCTAACGCCGTTGCAGTACGGTACATAGTTAGAGGTTTTTTTCATGTCTACTCAACAACAAACTACGGCGCCAAAAGGCTTTTATCGCATGTCACAACTTGCAACTACGGCTGCACGTAAAGAACGCAAGTACATTGCTAAAGATGGAACAACTAGAATCATCAAAGCACGTCCTGAGCGCCAAGGCTTACTTCCAATGGGTGAAACAACTATCTGGGATAAAGTGCGCGCTGGTGAGTTCCCTACCCCAATTAAACTAACTGAGCGCATCACTGCATGGCGTATTGAGGATATTGAAGCATGGATGCAATCAAAAGGATTGGAGGCTTAATAATGAATGCTTCTATTAATGTACTTTTTCCATCGCAACAAATGCTGAGTTCAGATATCGCTAGCCTAACTAACATCCGCTTAGATTCTGTCAAAAGAACTATCGAACGTTTAGCTGAACGCCGTGTTATTGCTTTACCACCAACGGTGGAAAAGCCTACAAATGGCCGTACAAGTACTGAATATGTGTTTTCTGGTGAACAAGGAAAGCTTGATTCAATTACTGTGGTTGCGCAGCTCTGCCCGGAGTTTACCGCAGCAATTGTAAAACGCTGGTATGAGCTTGAGCAGCAGACTCCAGCATTCGATATCAGCAATCCTCAGCATCTCCTGCAGGCGATTGAAGTCCAAGCTAAACAGAATCTCCAGTTAAGTGCTGAAAACCAAGTACTCTCAAAAGCCATCGAAACAATTACACATACAGAGCACGGCGTTAAGTTTCAGCAAGCCTGCAAAATTTTGAATGTGAAGCAGCAAGAACTGGCTGAATGGCTTCGGAAACATAATTGGGATCGGTATCTAAACAATGCCAGAGCTTCAACTTATTACAGTGAAAACCGCGGGTACTGTGAAACTAAGTATTCACTCAAAGAAGGTGTAAAACCTTCCGGTCAATCATACAGCTATACACAGACCGAATTCTTCATATTGCCAAAAGGCATGCAGATCCTAGCTAAAAGGTTTGGGGAGCGGTCATGAATTTTCAAAATATTTTCTGTTTAAGGCTTCTCAAATTAAAAATGATCGGCTATATTGATCGTGTTCGGTGCAAAATCATCGAATTAGCTTTGGTCGGCTATGAATACACAAGCGCATACAGTCCGCTACGGGCTTTTTTTATGCGTAAAATCTCTATGCTTCTGCATCTCTATGGTGAAGCTGGAGAGGGACATCTTCGGATGTGCAGGTCTCTTGTGTACCTGTCGACCAACCCTTTTCAGCTTTGCCACCCTCACTTGGTCGTGACTGGTAAAGCTCCTAAACAAACACAAGGAGCGCATTCATCATGAACGCTAAAGTTAAAATTTCAGAACAATTAGTCCCTTTTTACAGTGCTAAACAACTATCTGATGCTTACGCTATAGCCATCGAAACTACAGCTCAAATTCAAACGCTCATCGGCCGTATTAGCAAAAATGTAGTTTTTCTAAAATCCAGATACAAGAATGAAGTCCATGCAAATACATTTGCTGAATTGGAAAGCTTAATCTCAATCGCTCAATATCTTTCTGATGAGTTCAGCAATACGTTTGACGTTCAAAATGAAAAACATCAAAACATAATTACTGAATGTGATGCTGGAGATTTACTTGAAATCTATAGTCTTGCTCATGAAGTACATACTTGGTTTTCATCCACAATTTATGAAATAAAAGATGAACTAAGTGCTGTAAAAAAATCTTCTACAGAACTTTGTGATGCAGTTTTCGCAAGCATAGAAAACCTTATAAATATTGCAGACTATTTATCTGACAATCATAGAAACACGTTCAAAATAGAATGTGAAAAGTACGAACTTGAGTGGGAGGTTAGCAAAAATGACTAATACTCCCCACAAGGCAGAACATTTACCTTTACTACAGGATGATAAAGTAAAGCCCTTCCCCTCCCATTATGTTGAATCAGTCAAAATGACTCCTCAGCGCCTAATGAACGCCGTAGCAAATAACAAAAATCGGCAAGGGGGATCCAGTGAGCATTGATGCAACCCGTTGGGCATGGACGGCTGAGGTTCAATCTTCAACTCAGCGCCTAGTCTTGCTCTCGCTTGCAGACCGTGCAGGCGAAGAACACACTGCATGGCCGAGCATCGAGCGCTTGGCCAAAGATACGGTTTTGGACAAAAAAACAGTGCAAAAAGTTATCCTCGAACTCATAAGCCTTGGCCTTGTCTGCGATACTGGTGATCGTACAGGACCAACAAAACGGGTACGTGTTCTTAAACTCATTGGTGTCCCTGGACGAGAGGACTATTCCAAAGATTCGTCCAAGACTGATGTAAAGACGGAAAACAAAAACAAGGTAAATACACCCAAAAACGGGAACATTAAACAACCCCAAAAACGGGATGATTCAAACGAAAGTAATACTGAAGATGAGTCTTTAAGTGATCCTTTTTTGGCAGTTCCCAACACCCAAGAACAGCAATTAATGAATCTTTCACATCAACACGACTGGGTGCCGAATCAACAACAGTTAGAGACAAAACTCAAAATTGCAGGCCATGAACGAAATCTTGAACTAATTATGGGGTTACCTAGCTTTGAATTTGAGCTGAGCCATTTCAATTCATATTTCGATGGTAAGGTTCTCTCCAACTCTCAGAAGCTTCATAAATTTACGGCGTGGATTATTGATAAATTTGAACGTTATCAGAAAGCTAATCCTGGTTATGTCGGTAGCGTTTCAACTCAAACTGAAGCATTGACTCAGCCATTTTTTGATTTGAATGATCGCAAGCCGAAAGGCTTGTTAGGGAGCACTTAATGAATACAACCAAACCAATTCATAATGTGCAAATCGAACAAGCTGTCTTGACTGCACTTATGACAGTTGCAGGATCATACGCTAAGATCGAAAGCTTACTCACAGAGCAAGATTTCTATGCCACTCGCCATAAATTGATATTTAGTGCGATTACTGACCTTGATTCTAAAAACTCTCCATACGATGCGGTGTTGGTACAGGAATGGCTTGAAGCGAGAAATAAAGCAGAAGAATACGGCGGTGAACCATATCTCATGCAAATGATGAGTGATGCACCGTCAAGCTACTATAATTTAATTTCGTATGCTGAAAAGCTGAAGGACCTGACAGCTTGTCGCCAAGTTGAAGCTGAAGCCTTCAAAATCATTCAACAAGCAAGGCAACTAACAGTAAGCCGCGGTGAACTGGTCCAAAATGCTCAAGCTGCTTTTGCTGATCTCAATACCGAATCAGCAAGCGAATCTCTATTTCATATTCATGATGCTGCTTCTAATACCTTCCATGAAATCAGTCGAAAAATGGAAGCAGCTATTGCAGGAACAACTCTAATCAACGGTATTCAGACTGGTATCTATGACCTTGATAAAAAGCTAGGTGATGTTGAACCTGGATGCCTTTTAGTCGTTGCTGCACGTCCTGCCATGGGCAAAACAACGATGATGCAAGTGATTGCCAATCATGTTGCTGTCGTTCAGAAAAAGCCTGTTTTAATCATGTCCGGGGAGATGCCAAAAGAGCAAATTGCGATGCGCCTTTGCTGCGCCGTGGCACCTGCTGACATTGGCTTATTACGCAATACCCCTCACCTATTACCACGAGAGGAATTTACAGCCTATACAAATGCAGTGGTTATGTTGAGAAGTGTGGATATGCATATCAATGATACCTCTCGTCCTTCAATTGCGAGCATCCGAGAGTCTATCCGTAAAGTTAAACATAAATACGGAACAGTGGGTGCCGTGCTTGTTGATTACCTACAGATCATGAAAACTACCAAACCTTTTGCGCGTGAAGATCTCAAGATTGCTTATTTCAGTGGTGAGTTAAAAGCCATGGCAAAAGAATTTGACTGCGTAATTGTCCTCTTATCTCAACTTAACCGTGACCTAGAAAAGCGTCCAAATAAACGTCCTATGCTCTCTGATCTACGAGAATCAGGAGCAATTGAACAGGATGCAGATCAAATTGTCTTTCTTTATCGAGACGAGATCTATCACAAAGACTCGCCATATCGCGGCATTGCTGAAGCAATTGTCGGAAAGAACCGACACGGCGAACCTGGCACTGCCTATATGCATGCTCAGCTCAAATACTGCCAGTTCTCCAATTTAGACCCAGACGCATTACATCAAATTCAACAAGGAGCATCTTTATAATGTTTGTTGATAACCTTGCAATGGAAGAAATTAAAACGAATAAAGCTGTTCAGGCTAGATTCATTAATTTAAGAACGCAGAAAAAAGTCAAAGAATTCATTGTGAAACAGCGTGGTTATAAACGCCCTGATTTCAATCGTATCATCTTAGATCTATGTAATCGCTGTGGCTGGACACATGAAAAAATTGCCTTTGTTTTACCAGTTGCAGGAGCAAGTACAGTTTCAGAATGGGCACGCGGCGGTATTCCTAATTTTGAAAATGGCGAAGCCTTGATCGAGCTTTGGAAAAATGAAACTGGAGTTGAGCGCGTACCACGTGAGGGCGAATGGCAGACTTATAAATATGAAATTGGGCAATTAAACTTATTGTAAAAGCTATATTTTTATAAAAAATTTGTGGGATAACGTTAATTTTATTTGATGTTTGATCAAAGTTAAATTTTTGAGGCCATTGTAAAAGTAAGGTCTTTTGTTAAAATCTAGTCCAATTTTGGCATGGATGCTGAAATTAAGGAGACATATATATGCTTAATTTCGACAATTCTCTTGGTCCTATTGAAATCAGAGAGCAACTAAGTTCTTGGATTAAGAATAAACTTGAGCTCAAGCAGAATGATGTCTTGATAAATGAATTAGGTTTCTATAATAAAAATCCAAACTCCTCCGTAGAATCCACGTTTCGTGCAGACTTAGTTCTTGCTAACGGTAGATTAGTAGGATTTGAAATTAAGTCTAAGGCAGATAATCTCAAGAGATGGGATCGTCAGATGCATGCTTATAGTAATGTGTTTAATGAAATCTGGTTATGTTGCCATAGCTCTCACTTGAAAAAAGCTATAGAAACCACTGCACCACATATTGGTATTCTAATGATTGATGATCTGGGATCTATTGCAATATATAAGCCTGCATCTCCTAATAAATATATCGATGCCTTTGATCTAACTAGCTTTCTATGGAAAGATGAACTTCAAAAGTTTGCAAGAAATCATAATGTAACTATTCGCTCATCTGATAACAAAAAGGCAATTAGAGAACGAATAGCCACATTAATCGATATAAGCTTAATCAACAGTTACGTTTTACAATGCTTAAAAACTAGAGATCGTGCTTATTCTATTTCTAGTTAATCCTCTTCCTCTTTTGGCTTCAAAATATTTTCATATAATCCATTGTTTAAAAGTTGGTGCAGCAATGTAATATGCTGATTGATCCTAATCTTATTCCAAACAGAGTTAGTTTTCGGCTCTTCTGTTTGTCGGCTAATTGCATCAATTCTACGATTTCCCCAACAGAACTCTGCACCATGTGACTGGAATTCAGAGCTTTCTACAATTCTATTAGCTATTCCCACAAACTTTTCCCATTCGCCACTGTTTCCATATCTGTATTGATACCATCCTAGATCGTAGGCATATCCAGCAAATGGGATTGGTAAGCTCATAACAGCAGGATCATAATCATCAGAAATATCCTTCATAGGATTTGTAGAAGCATAATCCCCATATATACATTTAATATTTGGATCAATCTTATGAATTAACTGGCAAAAATAAGCCTGCCAAATTGGATCAATATTAGATACTGTTAATTCTTCATTTTTACCTGGACGATCGTTAGGCCAAGAAGTACTTAATGTTAAAATATGCTTGATATTGTAGTTGATAGCGGCTTTAGCACATCTCATTATTGTGCCATCTGGACCAAGATTTGGTATATTTTCAATTGAGCATATATCTATTATGACCAAGACTTTATTAATAGACTCATCAGGAATAGCATTCATAAGAGAAGAAAAAATAGCTAATTTTTTATCCAAATTAGAACTATCGATAGAGTCAATTTCTAGTCTTATTCCCAAATATCCAAAATCATTTAGAATCTTCAAACCAAATTGAGTCACAGATCGTGCATCATCTAATGCACCAAAACCAACTACTGGTTTTACTCGATTATTTATATTGAATAATCTGTGAAAAAACTCATATTTAAAGCTGTAATGATTTTCAGGATTATCCAATAATGGAGCAATACCAGAAACAGCATCTAATGTATATCGAGAATTATCAACCCATAAAGCTCCACCGTCCCACTCATTTAGGAACCGCTCAATATCCTTAATTGCTTCGGAATTACTTCTTAATAATAAAAATGGAGATATTTGATCTTTTACATTCTTATCAAGCTCAGTTAAAGCTGCTAACTCAAATCGACTTGTTCTAATAGCAGGTAAATATTTAATATCATTCAACAAGTTATTCATTTTTTCTCCATCCGATCTATATTTAGCCACTGTGTCGGATTCACAGTATTTTTAAAAATATTAAAAATTTTTTATTTATTTTATTTAATTATTATTTACTTTAAATTTCATTGGCTGAAAGTCATCAATATGGACTTTCTTAGCTTTCAATAAATCTTCTCGTTTGCCATCCACGACCAGAACGGCGCGCTTAACCTGAACTGTCCAGGTGCGATCTGCTCCGCACATTGTTTCAGATTCAAGAAAAACATTTCCAAATGCTTTACCTTGAAGGTTTTGTATATCGCCGTAGGTTATTACATTCTCAGAAGTCCCCTGCACTCTGCCGGATTTATCTTTTGCCACCAGGTCTAAATACAGTTTGTCATAGGTTCCAAGAAAATCATGGATCGTCACATCCACTACGGCGGAACAGATCCCAGAGTTCACATAGCTGGTCTTGGAATGCTGAAGTGTAATTGGGGTAGCCAAAGCCACTGAGCTTATAAGACTCATTAGAGAGAACGCTATTATCTTCTTCATGATGTGAAATTCCTTTTTCTACTAAAATTATGTATGCGGTGTTATCAGAGGCTGTATTTCAAGTGATTCAAGCAATCCACTGTTTCTTTCCCAGGCATCAACAGCTTTGATTCCGTAACGACTACTTGAACGTCCATGAGCCTTAATCACTGGCTCAGGGAAGTTCTTTTTATTACGCCAGCTGATCAGTGTTCCTTTAGTAATTCCATAACGTTTTAATAGCTCAGGTGTTGAGATATATAAGTTCATCAATTATTCCTCAAAGTGTAGTCATACTAATCAAGCTATTCAGCAATAACTGCAACTTTGAATTGTATTTCACATTCATTCTTCACATGTTCTTAGTGGGAATGTATAGCTGTAAAGTTCCATAAAATCACTATTAATCACTTTAAAAGAAAAATGAGTGCCATTTACCCTATAAACTTGAGAAGTGCCAATAGCTGAGGAACAAGCGTAATTTCTAATTAATTGACTAAACTTTTCCAAGTCTATTTTTTCCGATAAATCCTTTTTAGTTTCAATATCTCTTAGAGCATAAGTCTGAGAAATTAAAGGTCTGCTTAACACCATGGTTAATAGCTCTGTATCAGCATCAACCTTTCTAGGTAACGTCGAAACTACTTCATTGGTGATTTGACGAGTAAGATCGTTAAAGCTATCAATATCAATAATTTCATATTTCTCATTGATTATCTTGGCATTGATTAACGAGCGATCAAATCCTGTCTCTGCTAAAGCTACTGTTGAATACCCTAAAAGTAATATGGGTAAAACCCTACCAATCATATTCCCCCCCCTTAATTGTCTCATCACATCATTTGATGTTGAATTTTGGCTATTTATAAATATCAATACAACATAGTAATCTAAAAATTAAAAAAGGAGCCAAAGCTCCTAATTTTATTCTGATAAATCCCACCAGTAGCTATTGCCCAGGTTCTCTAATCGCTGTTGGGTGCGAGGTAAGTAGTCTGGATCAATCATATTCTGTAGCTTTGAATAGAGCATACGGTCCACAACGAGCTTGCTGTACCAAAGGTTTTGCAAAGGAATATTGCCTTTCAAAGTATTGGCCACCTCCATCATTCGCGTAGATTCCTTGCCTTCAATAAAGTTATTCCCCATACCGGTAAGCAGCATGCCTAGTTTCATACTCTGCCCTAACAATGGACCACTGATAAAATCAGAAGCACTACGACCCGTTGGATCTGAAAGAGCTGACATAAGATCACCCAAGAATGAAAGGCCACCGCCCTTAAGAATCGATTTACCAAAAAAGTCGATAGTGAAAACAGGTTCAGGATTCTTACCATTGGCCAAGTTCTGGGTCTGAACGATCAATGCACCTGCTAAAGTTTGATAAGCCAGTAGCGAAGCTAGGAACGTCACCCGGCTCTTAATATCTCCCTGGGCAAAGGCACGATGACCAATACGGAACATATAAGCCAATGGGAAGCCTTTGAACTGAAATAAGGTTCGGCCTAATTCCCCTTGGATGGTACCAGCTTCGCCCAAGTTAATGATGCTACGTTCACGGACACCTGCTTCAATAATAGCTACAGATTCCTCATTGAAGATATGAGTCTGATACTTCATTGCAGCCTTATAGCGGAAGTCAGCCAGTGCATTAGCATTGTCCTGTTTGTCCAGTGGCAAGAACTGCTTAATCACATCATCTGGTGCATTAAAGAAGTCATTCTGCGAAAGTACCGCCGTCCCATCTTCACGTTTACTTGGCTCCAGCTGCTGCCATAACTGCCAGTCACGTTCGGTAATACCGTTCCCCTGCAGAATCTTAAGATCATCTGCACCAAGATCCTTCCAATCCATTTTACGGGTCATTTCAGCCAGCTTATTCATATGCACCAGATTAAGCGCTCGTTTAGCACTGGCTGTCACGGCGTTTAATCCTGACACTTTCATAGTCATTGCAGCAAAGGCCTGCATACGCGCATTAAAGCGGCCTGATTTAGTGGCACTACTCACCACATCAGCATCTCCAAAGCGAGACATACCGCCTACCATCTCAGTGATACCAAGCCCAAAACGTAGGGCTTCATCACGTGTGGCACCCTGTTTCAGTTGCTTCATATATTCAGGGAGGATGGATTTGGTATAAGACAGACCCAGCATATTAGCGACCTTCTTCATACTGGCATGGTCGCCAAAGGTCGTCAGCGTGGTACTACCTAATTTAGATGCAACCATTAAGGCACGTAGGCCACCCATAACGTTACCTAAAGTTGAATCAATCGCCCGGGTATTGGCATCCAGAGTGTTATACATGGACATGGCCCGATGAGCCTGCTTATCAATTTCGCCATGTTTCAACCCATTCTGTGGATCGGCTTTCAGTTTGATCTTGGCCTCATCCAATAATGACTCAAATGTATTGCGAGGATTGGACCCAAGGTTCTGCATCATGGCCACTTCTGTACTCATGCGGTGAGTATGGTTTTTCAGGATCTCATGGAAGCCCGCCTCGTTATAGGTCCCGTACTTCTTCTGATATGCCAGCCATGCATCGCCATCTTTAAAGTGTAATGCTCGGGCTTCCTGGTGCCGATTCGCCATTTTTGAGCGACCACCTACAGGTGATGCACTTGCCTTTGCTTGTTTGGCCAATACTTGTAAATCCTTATTGGCACCATTTGTAGCAACAGTTTTATAGACTTCCTCAAGCATGGAGTTGATCTCTACATCATCCATCAACTCACCGGTGTCTTTAATATACTGGTTCCGATCCAAGCCTGATAAAGTATCCTTTATCCATTCAGCCTGATCAGTTAAAGCAACCTTCTTCTGATCATGCGAAGTCATAAAACCGTAGTTATCCAGCTTCTTAATATTGCCCCCCGCTCGGTTGAACGCCAAACGCATTTCTTCCAAAGTGGTACTTACTTCCTTCGCCATTGCGTTAATTTCAGGATTATCTGACTTACCACCAAACATAACTCTTATGATGTCATCGGTCATTTCCTTGTTTACAGACATTCCGAATCGCTCTTGTGATTTTGTAAACACATCGGCAAGTAAGGACATCCAGCGGCTATGCAGAGACTGGGCTTGCTTCTCGATAGATTGAATGCCGCTCTGATCAGAGAAATAAGCAATCTTACGCATTAAAGCTTGAACAGGATTCAATTTAGAATGATTGAAAATTTCATTCTGCAATTGGGCTTTGATTACTGCATCTCGCGCAATGTTTTGATTGTTTTTGGCAATTTGAATTGCAAGATCAGATGCCGTTTTCTGTGCAATCGCTTCCGCTCTTTCCGCAGGACTTTTAAATATCCAATCAGGATCAATTCTGGCTAAAGTGTTTTGTGCACGAATATAAAGTGATGAAATGCGATTGCTATCTGCTGCGCTTAATTTGCGTTTGCCTAGTGCTTTTGCTACTTGTTCTCGACATTCAGCTCTCATGCTGCTTCACTCCCAAATTTTAATGCGCAGCTTGCTAATGCTTTCACTGCTTGAATTTCGTCTTTTGCTATTTCTTCTTGCTCTTTGACATAGTCCAGTAAATCACTTGAGGACATCGTGACAGTCTCTTCATTGCCATTTTCATCTATCCGAGTAAAAGTCACTTCCATCTCAGGATTGGCTTCCATGGCAGTAATTGCTTCACGACCATCGGGAGTATCTGTAAACGACCCATACTCACCTTTACTGGATTTTGTCAGATCTGGAGCACCATTAACTTTTGATGTACTTGGTTTCCAAAATTCTCGTTCCAGTGCTTGAGCTGCTTTATTCTGCACGGCGCTGAGTTCAGGCTTATCTGCTCGGGCATGATTAGGTTTTGCAAATAGGTCTTCTCCATTACGCATAGCTTTAACAGACGCAATAGTTCCATCCTGATTCACTTGACGCTGGAATGTTGTATTCGATGTTTTGTGATGTAATTCTTGAAACACAGTACCATCGTCAGCAATATTTTCTCGCTTCAGATAATTCGGTGACCGGGTAGAAACCCAATTGTCTTGCCCCTCTGTAAAGGGTTGTTGATGAGGGTTTTTATTATCTACAGCATTAATTGGAATATCACCACCGGCTTGGATATTTTGATCGATCTCAGGCTGTAATTCATTTGGGAATTGATCAACATCCTGCTCCAAGGTATCTAGTGTTCTGATTGCACTGTTGCTTGGACCAGTTAAATCTACCTGCTGCTCAACATATGGCGTGCGATTTAAACTACCATCATATGGCTGATAATGTGCTGTAGCCTTTAAGTAATCTAAATCTTCCTTGGTTAACGGCGAAGACAACGAGTCAAATTCTTCTTTTAGCGATTTGACGTCACTTTCATCAGCGCTAAGAACAAATGGCATTGCTTCAACTTCAGCATCAGATTGAGATCGATAGCTGGGTGGCCTAGAAATGTCTGATTCAAACTCTGGAAACTCTGAATCACTCCCCCGTATTGCAGATGACCCTAAAGAGTTAGATCCAGTTCCTACCCCCTCATACTGCTTGGCTATTTCATTCCACTTTTTCTCATATTTAGCTTTAACCTGACCAATGGTCATGCCGTTAAACTGGTGTGATGCAGTTATACCTTCTGCAATTTGACGAGCTGTTTTCTTCTTGGAGTCCTTACTCCAGCGTGTTGCTACATCAACAAAAAGTTCATCGTCTTTGGCCTTCATAAAAACAGGACCACCGCCCTCACCAAAGAAATGCATATAGTAGAGTTCTAGACCACTCGGATCTCGGTTGAACTGGCGTTGAAAGACCTGAGCATTGTGCTCGTAGTAATTCAATCCTGCTTTAATCTGATCGTTGCCATCAAACTTATTTTTACCTCCCATACGCGCAAACGTGTCATCCAAAGTTTGGAAAAGTCCTGTAGCAGATGAAAGCACTTCACCTTTGGCATTCTTCGGCTGTATTGATGTACTGAACGATCCGCCAGTTTCAAGATGTGATATGACCAAAGCATCCAGAGGATTAATACCGCGTTTAGAAGCTTCTTGAGCGATTGTTTTAGCCCATGGCTTTTTATCAAATATTGGTAAAGACAAATTATCCGTATTAACAGACTTTTGATGTTCTTCAGTCTTCACAGTGGCTGGCTTAACAATCGATTTAGGTGTGCCTGTAACTGGCAGCTTTAAACTAACCAATTCATCATTCAATGCACTTTCTAGCGCGCTATCCAGAGCATCAAAATGTGAGTTAGCATCTTTTGGGGTACTCGGTGTAAATGGATTCATCCCTTCTGCATGTTCAACATTCGCTTGGATATGTGCAGCATCATTCATCCCATCAACAGTACTATGCTCTTTGACTTGATCAGGTCGTAACTTCCCCTTATTCGCCCAAAGGTTTAGTAACAAAGCCATACCGCCGTTTGCTGCCAAAGTGGATGGACTTAAGGCATTTTCTTTCAGCGATTCCCCATATTGAGCAACTGCCTTGTTTTGATGATCATCAATATATTTCCCTTCCAGATAATCACCTGCCGATCCTGCACCAGTGGCAATAGCGGTAGTAGCGACCGCATCTGCCAATGCTGACTTTGCAACGCCGTGAGTCGGAACTGCAAAACCTATCGCATCGGTTACCCCTTTTATAGCACCTGCCGCTTTAGCAGTCTGAACATCGGCGCCTTTGTTGATTAAGTCTGCCTTTTCAGCCTCATAAGTTTGGAATCCAAAGAGTCCTGAATTTAAAGCTAAACCAGGTACACCACCTGCTCCCAATGTTGCTACGGCGTTCCAACCTATACGGGTAAAGTCCTTGGTCAAACCATATGTGAACTCACCTGCACTCCCCAAATCATCAGGCTTAAAAATCTCAAGGTTTTGGGCTCTTAACGAAGCTGCTTTCTTATCCCCACGAATTAAAGCATCTGGTGCTGTGGCAGCCTCAATTGTGCCCATTGCTACGCCGGAGAGTGTTCCTAATGCACCATCAGCTATAGCACCACGTTGACTTCTAGGCTTAAATCTTGGGTCATCCTGATTTAATGTGAGTTCATCATCTGCTAAAAAATCCATAGATCACCTCATCGAACCGTAAAAGTTAATCGTGTTTTGCGTTGTTTGTCGTTCACATCCATGACGTACTTTGTCCCATTCTTAAAATAGTACTTGTACGGATTATTTGGATCCTGCTCTAAAGGTAAATCTAGAAAGAAGTCTTTGTCAGAACCACCGTAGGTACGAGAGTTTCTAGAGTTAAATGCTTGAAGCTGATCATCAAATGATTTTTCACCGACTGTATGTGGTCGCAGTACAACTGATTTGCTTCCGAAGAATCCCCCTGACGTATATTTCCCCCCTGTCACATTGAGGATTGCCTTATTGAACAAATCAGTATCAATGGTTTTATTGGCAATACTTCCCTTCGTATCTGAGACTTGACCAGACTTTTGCAACAAGTACGCATAATTGGCTTTGACTGACTCTAAATAAATCTCAAAATCAGGTTTTCCTGGGGTCGTAACGCCGTACAGATAATTAGCTGTTTGAAGCCTTAAGGCATTGTCATCTACTTTAACGAGATGCTTATCCAGTAGATCTTGCCCTGTGACAATTTGCCCTGCGATGTCATTTAGCCCTCTACGACCTAAGGATGCCGATAAGCGATAAGCACCACTATCTCCCGCAACGCTTTTGATCATGTCTCGCGCTGCATTGGCATTGCCTGCACTGGCATTGAACAAATTTGTGAGTAGAGACAATTTGTCACCCGGTTTAGCTTTATCCCAATAAGCTTTTAATTCTGATTGCTGTTGAGTCGTCAAAGGATTCAATGAGCCATTTACACCAGTACCAGAGTTATTCGTTTGTAGCATTTTGATATTTTGAGTCAGGCCGCTAATTGCTTGCTGATCCCCAGCAAGGATTGCATTTGTAGGAATGGCGGTAAGGTCTTGCCCTGTCTTAATTGAATACGCCAAAGCCGAATTATTCTTCTCATAATTCAACATATTCTCATGCGCACTGGTTAATAGCTTCAGATTCCAACTCGCATCTTGAGGATTATCTTGCGCCGTATTTTGGGCTGTAGAACGCTTCTTCGATAAATAGGCTTCACGTTGATCTGGGCCCAAGCGCATAAACTTTTGAACTTCCACCAAGGAATTACTGTATTGATAGAATTCAGGCTCATAGCTTGTGCCTTTGATTTTAGACAAACGTTCCTGCAGGACTGATTCGCTCGGAATGAAACCCGTTTCTATATCAGATCGCATCGCGCCGATTGCATCCTTGGCATCAGACTCAATTTTGCGTTGTTGTTGCTCCACCGCGCTTTGATTCTTGTCTATTTGGGTGGCAATCCGATTCCCCCAATAAACAGCTTGTTCCTGCGTCAGATTAGGATACTGCTTGATAATAGCTTCTGGATCGACCATCTGCTCAAGCTTAGAATTATCTGACTTATTCCCTAAGTAGAAGGTTGTGACATCATTAGAAGCACGTTGATTCTTGTACTCATTGAATTCACTCTGAACATGTGCAGCTGGTAAGCCTTTTGATTGGGCATATAGTGTTAGACCGTTAAACACATCCTTTTCTGTCGCATTACGATCTTTCAGATAATTACTGGTCATGCTCTTCATTTCAACCAGACCTTGTTGCTGGTCTGCTTTCTGAGCTATGGGTAAATACTTAGAAGCACTTTGATATGAATGCTGTTCAAAATAGTTATTAAAGCTTTGTTCGAATTGCTTTGGCACAACAGTTTTATACTGCCCCTTGATTGCTTCAAGACCTTCTTGTCTTTGCTTAACAGCAGCATCATAGGTAAGTTCGTTACTCTGCATTTTGATGAGCAGATCATTATCCAGCACACTAATGTCTGCACCAATCTTAGAAGACTGTAATGCAAATTCTGCCTTGTCTTTTTTGTCCTGCTCCTCTTTTAGCTTGTCATCCCGAGCTTGAATTGCTCCACCAATCGCATTTCCAATTGAAGAGAGACCAGTCATTGGCGTATGTTGTTGTAAAGTCGGCTGTGAGATAGTCCGACCCTGTGAACGAGGAATAATCATTCTTGTTGTCCTATAAATCTATTGAATAGATTTAATGTAAGACATACCAAATACTCAAAAAATGGGTGTGTATGCCCATAAAAAAAGAGTGATTAAGTCACTCTTTTTTTTATGCAATCACCCTTCTAAAAAATATGGGCAATACTTTTAACACCAGACTTCTTCCCCTTGTTGATAGATTGCAAAACGGGTTTTATAAATTGAATTTTCTTAAAAATTTGACGCATTTCAAAATCAAATGTGTTCCTATTTAGTAGCCGCTTAAACTCATGATTTGGATCTAGATAATACGCCGTGACAATTAATACATTTGGCGTAGAATTTAAACTTTTGATGATTGAAAACAAATGTTGGAAATAGAATGCCTTATTATTTTTGTCTGCTAAATATGTAAGTCGATGAATTAGCTCTTCCAAATTGTCTGCAATTTTTATCAAGTCTGATTGGTATTCTGACTGATATAGTTGATTCGGCTCCTTTGTATTTATTGCCCTACGGAAATCATCGATTAGATATTCTATTCCATTACACAACTGAATAGAGCGCTCCATGTCATCACAATCTACAGGTTGATAGGCTGGTGCAGTCGTCATTAATTAAACCCTCCAATAATTCACTCTCGGAATCTCCGAATCTTGTTTACCTGTTAAAGACTTCCACAATTCAATAAATGACTCACCCGCCTCAAAATTGGGTCTACCACCAAGAGTCCATTCACTCACCGTACTTGCACCTGATATAGGTAAAAGATAAGCAATTTTTTCATGAGTCAATTCATGATGATCTCTTAGCTCATCTATCATTTCTTTATAATTTGGTCCGCCGTAATGAATAGTGGTTTTTATATGAATGAGTCTTTGTGAAATTTCAAAATTATTAAGTTCGACAAAAGTTCCCATGCCTACTCCCAATTAAGTTTCAGCTTATTAAGGCGTAACGTAAGTAATTAAAAAATGGGTATATAGAATGCAATTTTCACCTTAGAAGTTTGGTAAACGCGTCGTAGTTGTTCAAATCAAGTAGCATCGATACAGCTATCATTTCCCAACAAAACGCGCGCGCGCGCGAGGGAGACTGTAAAACACTATTATTTCCACTATATCCAGCCATCAAAATTCATGTCTTGGCTGAAGTCTTCTACTCTATTTTCCCATCAAGGATTTCACTTGCACGGCGATTGCAGCTAAGGCTTATCAAATTAAAGTTGCCACATACTTATTAATCGTCCTGAATGCTCCTACAAGCTCGCTATTTTTTTTCATATACATTGATTCATTTATTCCGCTAAAGTCGCTCTGAGATTAAATGAGTTGAAATTAAGGTTATATTTCATTGTGCTTAATTCTTATTTTTTGAAATGGAGGATATAATCTTATTGTATATCCCCCTCCTACACAGCTTCACACCAGTCTATTCATCAAAAACCATCTTCAAATTTCTTTAAGAGAGATGATCGGTTCAATGGTCGGTTCATTGATAGATTCTGCATCCCGTTTTTGGGATCGTTCAAAATCCCGTTTTTGGGTACATTCAAAACCCCAGAATTGGGAATATTCCCGTTTGTGGAATCATTCCAATTTTGGGTACATTAGAATTCAATCTGAAAATTAACTCAGATGGGGATCAGAAGATCATATGCAGTAAAAAAAAAGCTCAAGTGCAGCAACAGAAAATCTTACATTCATAAGAATAGACTTTTTGATCATGTAACATCCACGTACCCCCTCATGTAACAGTACATAAAAATGCATCACTTTGATGTTGTAACATTACAAAACTCGCTTAAAATTAACAAAGTTAATCCTTTTTATATTTGTGATTGTTTTTTTGATTGATCCCCTCTAAAAAGTCGGTGAGAAATTATGTTTAAACAAAAATATATCATTACTGTAGAAAGCGAATCTCCACCTAGAATATGTCTTGGGGATACTATATACGGCGCTAAAGTCGTCTCGCTTGAAGTAGAACAATATCCGGATCTAGTTGATCTGGCATGGCTTACTAAACGCTTTCCTATGTCCAGACAAACTCTAGCAGCCAAACTTGAAATTCTTAATTTAGGTAGCCCGCGCAAGAAACTCTATGACCCCAATGTTGTTATCCCTTTTCTAAAAATGGATATGAAAAAGAAAACAGGACGACCAAGGAAGAATTAATTTCTGAATAAGTTAAAACTTTGAATACATGATATTTAATGTGTTGTAAGCAATTGAAAATCCTTTTAGCGGAATAATTTCCTCATAATCATCTGACCACTCATAAAAACGTGTGTATGCAGTATGCCCCTTTTTCATTTGTTCAATGATATTCAAAGTTGGCTGCCCTTTAAAAAAGGTCTTGGATTTTAAAGCTGGTAATTTGTCTATACGTATATATTGATATGCTCTGAGATCTAATTTTTTTGTTTCCTTACTAACAGAAAATATCCAGCCTGTTTTAGATGATCGGATAAATGCCATTTCATATTTACCCAAAATACAGACTTTTTCATCTGTAATACGATCTTTTGTACAATTGATATACCAGTGATCATTATCTGAAGCTGACTCATCATTTGCATCTTCCAGTAATGCAAACTTCTGATTCAAAAATTTAAAGAACCTAATGTTATTAGGGAAATATTTCTGTTCAACATATTCGTTAGATTCAGGTAAATACCAAATATCAGAGTCTATATAAATTTTATCAAGATTATTAATACCAAGATCTTTATAATCTTGAGGATTGATTAGAATTGGTTTTTTTTTAGAAGCTTCAGTCGAGTCAGTTATATCAATATCAGCTGCTTCTACAAACGAACCCTGAGCTAGTGTTTCTGTCAATTGACTAATTCTATCTGTAGAAGACTCATGACTTAACTCCACCAAATCAGCCTTAGCCAACTGATAGGATAAAGTCACTATGAATAGAAGCAAGAACTGATAAATACCTTTCATGATGAACCAATATTTTCGTACAAAAAAAGGTCTGTTCTAGGGTTAGAAACAGACCAAACTCTGGAACTACCAGCGCGAGAAATAAGTTGCAATTTTGCCAAAATATTAAAAAGCCATCAAGTTAAAATTCATTAAATATCAATACATAGCCAACAATAAATAAATTCTCAATTTGCACTTCTAATCCTGCTTTTATAATATCCAACCATACATTCTAAAACCTAAATCTAATGTCAGAACCTCAGTTATCCCTCAGCCAATACCTCTCTGCCGTTCAGGAAGTAATTCAGATTACTTTTAACGAGCCCGTATGGGTAAAAGCTGAGATTCGAAACTTAAGTATCAAAGGTGGACATTACTATTTAGAGCTTGCTGAAAAAGACGAACATACGGATAAGGTAATCGCCAGCTGTAGAGCAACCATTTGGAAGTTCTCTGCGGCTAAAATTGTTCTTAAGTTTGAGCGTGAAAGCAAAGTTGAGCTTTCTAAGGATCTCAACGTACTAATAAAGGTTAAAGCTCGCTTTGATCCTCAGTACGGATTTTCAGTCAATGTCGAAGATATTGATTCAAGTTACACATTAGGTGACATTGCACGGCGCTATCAGCAAATTCTTGAAAAGTTAACTACTGAAAGATTGGTCAATAAGAACAAGGGGCTTCCAACGCCCTTCGACATTCAAAATGTCCTGGTCATTGCCCCTGAGAATGCTGCAGGTCTAGGAGACTTCCGAAAGGATGCCGATGTGCTAGATCGCGCTGGTGTGTGTCACTTTGTCTATCACTCAGCAACATTCCAAGGTAATACAGCCCCTACAAGTATCATTGAGTCTTTAAGTACAGGTTTAAGGCAATGGGCAACTGATTTCGATTCCCCTCCTGATCTGATCGTTATTATCCGTGGTGGTGGTGCGGTCAATGATCTAGCCTATTTAAATGACTATGATTTGGCTGCCCTACTCTGTAAACGTTCAGTACCGATCTGGGTAGGTATTGGCCACGAAAAAGACCGTACAATTTTAGATGAAGTGGCTAACCGCTCTTTTGACACCCCGAGTAAAGTGATTGGCGGGATTCGAAATCTGATCCAGGAGCGAGTTCAGAATGTGCTTGAATCTCTACAGAAGATAAAGCTGCTCTCTCAACATCAAATCACGGCGTATCAAGGTCAGAATGATCAATACATCAAAGTAATTAAGATGCTTGCTCAAAACCAAATCAATGAAGCAAACAGAACGCTCGAGTTAATGAAGAGTGATACCCAATACTTTGCTCAATCTCAATTGAAGCTTGCCTCTACTCAAATTGAAGGCTTACTCCGCGAGACTCTTTTACAAAACCCTAGAAATGTAATGGCCAAAGGCTATGGGATTGTCCGTAGTGAAGGTAAGGCTATTCGTTCTATCCAACAAATATCAGATGAAGCCATTCAAGTAGAACTACAGGATGGTCTAATCGAAGCCAATGTGAGACAGGTGATTCAAAATGACTAAGAAAGAATTAACGTTCAAAGATGGATACGAAATCCTTAAGAAGAATGCTGAACTGCTTGAATCTCAGGAGCAGCCTGATATCGATAATTTAATGAAAATTGTTGAAGAGTCGATGAATGCTTACAAAGCCTGCAAGTCACGTATAGATGCTGTGCAACAGGCTTTGAATGAGACATTTGAGCAATAATTCTACAACTCGCTTTACTTCATCACACAGTTACTGTCTTTGCCATTTGGCGTTCCATTACTAACTCCGCAAAACAATACATTAAGTGCAGCAGCACTTCTTAAATATCCAGAATGAGCAATACCTGGATTCTTTAAACCAGAATAAAAACTCACTAGATTTGGCGCAAAATTCAAACGGACATCCACAGCATCAAAACCAAGCTCGTTCGAAAGATTTTTACGAATTGGATCAGACTTTGAATATGTTAGATTACATTTAATTGCATCATTTTCTCTCATGTAACACATTTGTTCAAAATAAGGCACGAGCTCATATGTTAATAAATCATTGATTTCAGAATATGCTACAAATTTAAGATTTTTCCCTTGAATCTTATACTTGGAGCGATTCGCTCCCATTCGACCAAGGCCAACTAAAGGTAATTGATTTGCAAGCATATGTAATTCGATAGTATTGTTGCTTGTACCAGCTTCAATTTGTTCTGAAAGTTCTTTAGATAGGTCTGTAGTTAGAGTATCAAATGCTAAACGACTTCCTAAACTATGAGACATTAACAATAATGGGGATTTAGAAGTAGGCTTTACAGAACACAATTCATTTGCTCTATGCTGTTTTACTTCTTTATTTGCCTTAGCGATATCAAATGAATTTGTTATCGCTACGCAAATTGCTCCTTGAACGCCTTCACGCAATGCAACTCCTACAGACCCCATATATAGTGAAGCATCAGAAAAACCATAAGTCACTATTGCATTTTTTAATTTAGCATTATATTTCGCTCTAAGTTTATCTAAATTATCGTTACCACTAAATGCTGTATTAGGAGGTAATTCATCATCATACCCCATTTGCCTCGACTCAAATCTATCCCACATCGCATTATCCCATAGGAATCGGTATACCGTTATTGTTTTTCCTTGATCTAATTTAATTAAAACTTTATCTAGACAGCCTAGCTTTCCTGATTTCGGTGAAAGTTTTGGGTCATCAGTTGAAAAATGCATTTCATTTGAGCTGTAAATTTCTAATCCATGCTTATTTTCTGGTGAAGCAGCGTCTAGTTTCGAACTTGGGCATCCTTCATTAACACTGGCCCTATTTGATTTTGGATATTTATGGAGGATAGCATTGATTAAATCTTCTCCAAATTCTTTCTCATCTGATGAGTCTTGAGTCCACCCCATTCCATGAATTAAAACAATATTTGTGTTAACGGCATTATTAGTTAATGCTTTCAATCCAATAACAGTCCCATCTTGCTCTGTTTCTATCGATGGATTAGTTAATGTTTCTACTGATCGTATTCTCAACACTTCATCTGAGGTTGAACATCCGCATAATAAAGTGCATAGTAATATATGTATTATTTTCATTACTTAACCTCTATTTAAAATCTTAATTTAAAAAATATCATCATTCTCCAAAATCAAGATTTACGTTTTTTTGTTATTAGAATTACTTTATAAATCATTCATATTCTTGAAGATCACTACTAAAGTACACCTTCCTCTTATAATTATAACCGTTAAATTAAATTTAAAAATCACTTAAAACAAGGATATACTTCACAACAACTAATTAATTTAAAATAATAAATGTGCTCAAATTACCTATTTCCAAGTAAAAGAAATTTGACACTCTTAGGTGTCGATTCAAGCCAGTCCGATCTTGAGCTTAAGGATCATGTGTTCCCTTCCTATCATGCTCCAATCATCTTAAATGGTTCTGATCACTTAGAGCTTGATATTGCAAAGTTTGGATTACTACCGAGCTGGGCGAAAGAATTGAAGTTCAGCAGTCATACTTATAACGCCAGAACTGAGTCTGTAGCAGATAAGCCTAGCTTTCGACATGCTTGGAAGTACAGCAAGTTCTGCCTAGTCCCAGTACAAGAATTTTATGAGCCGAAATACATCAATGGCAAGCCACACTGGTACACCATCAAGCGTAAAGATGATCAGCCTTTCACGGTTGCAGGGATCTATGATGATGCAGTGATTAATGGCAATAAGGTACGTTCCTTTTCAATGTTGACCATCAATTCGGACCATCACCCTTTTATGAAACAATTCCATGCACCGAAGGATGAGAAGCGATCCATCATCGTTATTCCAGAACAGTACAGAAAAGACTGGCTAACAGCCGATCATGAACATGCGCATGAATATTTCTTTCAAATGCCCGATGAATTCGTCACATTTCCACGCGATGAGCAGAAACAAAACGTCTTATTCTGACGCATCCTTGTTTATCCACAACTTTTTAAATTTGAATTTTAAACGCTGTTAGTAATATCCTATTTAAACAAATTCTACTTCCAAACACGCCACCGTAGCGTAGGAGTATCACATGTCTAAGAAGTTGCCTATCTACTTCTCTGACGACGCATGGTCATCTTTACAAGAGCTCATGGGTCCAGAGGGTAAGCCAAGCCCTACCATCAACACCGTGCTTGAACAAATCGCTGTTCAAAATGAACTGGTTGCGCAGTTAGGGCTTACTGCAGTCCTACCCAAATCCAAAGTCTCTATTCCTGTCTCTTTAGAGCGTATTCCTGCAGGTCCAGCCTTCAGCACCAAGGATGAGCAAGACAAAGCGCTCGATCTGAATGAGTTCCTGATCCACAACCCTATTTCTACGTTCATTGCTTATGTAGACAGTGAATCCATGCTTGATGCTGGCCTAGAGATTAATGATCCAATCATTATTGATCGCAGTATTGAAGCCAAGCATTACGATATCGTGGTTGCCCTGATTGATAACAATGCCTCGACAATTAAGCGGCTGATGATCACCAATAAGATGTCCAAGTCTGAAATTAAAGAGATATTTGGCGATGAGGATTATCCGCTTCCAGAACTTTGGTTGAAGGCTGAAAATCCTAATTATAATCACATCATTCCTGATGACAGTCAGACCATCTCAATCTGGGGTGTGGTGACTTTTAATTTAAAGCGTATTTATCACCGCTCATAAAAAGAAGAATAACCATGCAAAGTGAAAATGAAATATTCGCGTTAGTCGACGTGAATAATTGCTACGTCTCGTGTGAGCGTGTGTTTAATCCCGCCTTGAATGATCGCCCTACTATTGTGCTCAGTAACAATGACGGCTGTGCCGTGGCCAGAAGTCAGGAAGCGAAAGATCTCGGCATCAAGATGGGTGTTCCTGTATTCCAAATTAAAGAGCTAATCAAACAACATAACATTCAGGTGCTATCCAGTAATTTCTCCTTATATGGCGAAATGTCTAAGCGCTTTATGGAGCTGCTTGGGGACTATGTTGCACCAGGAGACCAAGAGGTCTATTCCATTGATGAATGCTTTCTGAAGCTCACAGCTTATGAGCATCTGTTTGACCTGACTGAATATGCGCAGGATATGAGGGCTAAAGCTTGGCGTTGGTTAGGACTACCCTGCTGCATTGGAATCGGTCGCTCTAAAACTGAAGCCAAGATTGCCAATCATCTCGCCAAGAAGAATAAGTTCTTCAATGGGGTGTGTAATTTGGTCCATATGGACCCATGCTCTACAGAAACGCTACTCGCACAAGTAGATGTATCCGAAGTTTGGGGCGTTGGCAGACAGAACTGTAAGAAGCTCAATGCCATGGGTGTTCAATCCGTTCTAGATTTGATCAATGCCAATCCTAAAGAAATCAAAAAACAGTTTAGCATCGTGATGGAAAAGACGGTGCTTGAGCTACAGGGCATCTCTTGTATTGACCTGAGTGATGATGCCGTAGCGAAGAAACAAATCATCAGCAGTCGTTCATATGGCAACCCGGTCTACGAAATGGATGACATCAAAGCTTCAGTCCGGCTTTATGTGGCCAGAGCCGTGAAGCGTATGCGGGAAGATGGCTCAATCTGCAAGATGATCGGTGTTTATATCCAAACCAGTCGCTTTGATAAGACTGAGCGCTACTCACCTTACATCGTGGTTCAGATGCATGAGCATACTGATGATTTATTGCTTATCACCAAGGCTGCGATGAAGGGTATCGATCAGATATTTAAAAAGGGTTTTAAGTATAAAAAGGCGGGAATCGTGCTGCTCGAAATTACAGATAAATCCAAGTTTGTGCCCGATCTATTTACGGACTATTCACATAAGCAAGAGCGAGAAAGGCTTTCAGATGCCATTGAAGCCATCAGTGAGCGGTTTGGGAAGAATCTTGTCACGTTGGGGATAGCCAACAATCGAGAAGCCTCATGGCACATGAATCAAAACCTTAGATCACCATCGTATTTAACAAAATGGTCTGACTTACCAAGAGTAGGATAAAACATGCACTTATTTAAACTAACTGACGAACAAATTACTCAACTCCTAATCCCGAAACGATTTGTACCACCTACTCCACCTGAATTTGAAGGCAAGAATATGGTTTATGTTTTTGATAGCGAAGATAAGTTTGAACTGACTTATGATGAGTTGGTGGAGATTATTAGTAAAGCAAGGATGGCTGGTCCGAAGTTGATACCAGTCTTAGGCACTGTGAATTAAATTGTGCAGTGTCCGTACGTTACTTGAAACATTACTTGATTGGAAGCGAATTTGGGCTGAGAAAAATTCAGCTCAAATTTAACCTGACGGGCACACTTAAAAATGGGTAACTCTCAGATCGGATACAAGCTAGTACACATGAGACTAAGATCATATATCCCGATTTTCCTTACCTAAAACTTTAAAATGCACAAATAGAATTTTTCAGTAAATATGGTTCCGAATAATCCTTGGAAAATACAAATGCTTCTCATGATCGATAAATAGCATTTACGGATTAGAATCCATGTTCATAAGGTACATCTAGAAATAGCTGCCCAATCATACTCCTTAATCTTTAATTCTAGCTCCACCCTGTTTATTCAAATAAATCTTCTGAGCATTTCGACAAGCTAATTCAAACTCTTTCATGTTTTGAGCCTTTTTAGCCGTGAACCGTACATAGTGGAGATTTTGAGGGAAATACATTTGATTTAGTTTCTTATGATTTGGATCCCTACTATTTAATTTTGATCTGGTCTTGGCCTGTAACTTTCCAATTTGGTGCCGGGTACCATGGAAATTACCATGTGCACTTAATCGATATGTAGCTTCTTTTAATCGATCTGCCTTACCTGTAGAGATTAAATCAATCTTCTTATCTAACTCCCTTTCAGCCGACTGCATAAAATCTTTTGATAGATACCAGGTGTAGCGGACTTTCTTCTGAGAATGACGCTGGAAAAACTCCAAGTGCTTTTTACGAACTCCACGTAATACCCTAGTCAGTTCTTTTAATCGATCGTTATAACTCACATTAGTATTAAACTTAATCCCAAACCGATTTAATAAAAACTGACTTACAGAGGTTTGATTCCAGCGAGTATGTTTATTTTCAAGGAAGGCAAAATCAAAATTTCTATTAATACCTGCAAGACGTTTTAATTCAAAATTGTCGAACGGTTTAAAAATTCGGTAAATTGAATTCTTATTACTATCAATTGTCTTTGTTCGGATTGTCTTGGTATTAAATATCACTCCAAATTGCTCCGGGTGATAATAAGTCTTAGCAAATTGAGGTTTAAGATCGCTGAACTCTATGTACTGTCCAAGTACATAATCTCCATAGCGAAGCAGCTTCTCTTTTTTGACAGTCAAAATACTGTTGAGCTTTTGCTTTTGCACCATGCTGGAATTCTTAGCGAGTATTTCTTTTAGCGTCAGCTTACTTCTTCGTGCCTCCCTGTAGCCTGTGGTAAACAACCAGAATTGGAATACATCATTCTTGGCCGGGTCATAATTGATAACTAAACTCCAGACTGGTTCCCCATAGTCTGATTTTCGCTTGCGTAAAGATTCATCCAGATTGAGACCATACTCCAGAATCAACTTTGGAATGACCGTATGGAACTTTGAAAAGCTCACAGAATCAGAGAACCAAAACTTTGCACTGCCGTTAGAAATGCACTGCATGAGGCTTAAAAGGCAGTCTGTTTTCGTTGTAGTGTAGTAGATCATTATTCATTCAAAAGTGTCTTTTTATGCGGAAAGCATAAAAGTTTATCTTTGATTCAAAAAGCATAAAAAACGCCATATTCATGAAGGTGGCTTTTTTTTATGCACTAATGGTCTTTCTATAAATAAGAGTTCCTGTGTATAACTAAAATACAGGTACACCAGCAATAGCCAAGGATCAGAGATCTACATCAAAACCACCTCTATTCTGTCCAGGAAGAGCCTCATTAAATTATTAATCTTGCAAGTCAGTGTTAATTTTGAAATTCGAATTATGTAGACTAAACTCAAGTTTATTTTTTCATTTAATAGGAACAACTAAATGCCCACAGAGCAGTCATTAACTCAATTGCAAAGTCTCTTACGTGAGTTATGCAGACTTCCTGCTGAAACTGACTGGGTTGAATTTAAAAATAGTAATAAAGATCCTGAAATGATAGGAGAATATATATCTGCTTTATCAAATTCAGCCGCTCTGATTGGTAAACAAACGGGATATCTAGTTTGGGGGGTAAAAGATGATGATCATCAGATCATTGGCACAACTTTTAAGCCAAGTGAGGTGCTGCATAAACAACAAGAATTGGAAAGCTGGCTTTTACAAAAGTGCAATCCAAAAATTTTTTTCCAATTTCATGAATTTTTATCCAGCGAGAATCTTCCGGTTGTTATCCTTGAAATTCAAGCAGCAACTAATACTCCAGTTCAATTCGATGGAACTGAATTTATTAGAATAGGCTCATATAAGAAAAAATTACGAGATTTTCCTGAACGTGAACGAGCATTGTGGAGAGTTTTTGATAAAACTCCATTTGAAAAACAAGCAGCAGCTGAGAACTGTCGTGATGAAGATGTGCTCCACAATTTAGACTATCCTCAATATTTTGAATTAACTAATCAACCCTTTCCCGAGGGAAGAGATGCAATTTTAAAAGCTTTGGAAGCAGATAAGCTTATTGTTAAATCGGCAAATGGTTTATGGAATATTACTAATCTTGGAGCAATACTTTTTGCTAAAAAATTAAAAAATTTTCAGCATTTGGGAAGAAAAGCAGTTCGTTTAATTCTTTATAAAGGTAATAGTAGGGTTATTACTATTAGAGAATTAGAGGGAAGTAAAGGATATGCCGTTGGCTTCGAAAATCTAATTGAATACATAAAAACTCTATTGCCTGAAAATGAAGAAATAGGCAAAGCATTTAGAAAACAAGTTCCAATGTTTCCTGACTTATCAATTCGAGAATTAGTAGCGAATGCTTTAATACATCAAGATTTTTCTATAACTGGAACAGGTCCAATGATAGAAATTTTTGATTCTAGGATGGAAATTACTAATCCTGGTGTACCTTTAGTTGCAACAGAAAGATTCTTAGATGCTCCACCTCAAAGTAGAAATGAAGCGTTAGCTTCATTTATGCGGAGAATTAATATATGTGAGGAGCGTGGTACTGGCATCGATAAAGTAATAACTGAATCAGAGCTATACCAATTGCCTGCACCAAGTTTTGAATTAAGTGACCAACATACGCGGGTAGTACTCTTTGGTTATCGATCATTCACAGAAATGGATAAAGAAGATCGGATAAGAGCCTGTTATCAGCACTGCTGTTTGAGGTATGTAAACCGAGAGCATATGAATAATACGTCATTACGAGATAGGCTGGGAATTGATTTAAAAAATAGCGCCATGGTTAGTAGGGTGATTAGGGATACTTTAACTGCTAATCTAATAAAACCGTATGATTCAGAGGCGGGTACGAGAGCAATGAGATATATACCTCATTGGGCCTAATTAAAATTGCTTGACCGTTGCTTGATTAAGAGTTGGCTTTTATTAAGATGTTAATCGCAACTTCATGATTTATAATGCTTAATAACCATTTATTTGCTTGATCGTTGCTTGATCAAGTACCATATTGAGTCTTAAATTGATTGTAATCAATCATAAAATTTCTCCTAATGCCATCTTATTCAAATACATTAGTCTTTAGTGATGCTGCTCTCTTCGATATCTAAAATTCATATCAAGAGAAGCAGCAAGCTACTTATATCTTTTTCTTCTATAAACCTTATTTGATATATCAAATTTCACGTATCGATTGTTAAGGAATCAAATTCACGATACGCGATCTGATATTTTTCCTTTTTTCACTTGTCGGTATATTTGTCGGTATATTTAATTTTATAAATTTTTATGATTATTTTTTTCAATAACTTATAACCATATTCAGACTTCCTCTCTCACCGCCAAGATTCATAATCATGTAGCCACATGATGAACAAAAAGGTTTAAATCCAAAGGGTTTAAGCCTTTTTTTTGTCTAAAATAGGACATGCCCTAATAAAAAATCCCCCAGAGACTGGGGGATTCAATCACTAGCTTGCTAAATAATAATGCACTGATTAAACCGACACGCTGATCTGCTTTTGCTGCCGAGAAGCCGGTAATAACTTTTCAAACATGTGCATCAGTTCAGGATTTTCAGTTTGCCATTTGGGCTGTTTGTCCTTATCAATCAGCAAGGCACGTACACCTTCTATCATGTCACCTTGTTCAAACCAAATATTCTGTAAATCCCGTTCAAGCTGCATACATTGCTCTAAAGATAAACCTCGCCCCACATGCTGTAGCTTCAAACTGATCTGCTTTGCCAGCAAGGAACGCTGCTGTAAAATAGCTAAGATCTTCTCGGCCCAAGCCATATTTTCACTATCAGTTGTATTCGCCAGACTATCTTCAATCTGCGCTAATTCGCTATGAGAAAAGTGCTGTCGAATGGCGTCTTCATACTGCCTGAGTTCACTCGGTGCAGGATCTACTAAATAGCGTGCAATATACTGCTCAATGAGCTGCTGATTTAACACAGGGGCCTGAGCCAATTCGGTTTGCAATTGTGCCAACTGCTCACTTGCCACCAAGTAATCAATTAAGTCCAAATGTAAGGCATCACTACTGCTGATCTGCTCACCGGTCACCGCCATGTACACCCCAATATCATCTAAGCGGGATAAGAAATGGGTTGCCCCAACATCGGGGAAAAAGCCGATGGCCGTTTCAGGCATGGCAAAACGTGATTTTTCACTGCTGACAATAATATGGCAGGCTTGTGCCAAACCGAATCCCCCACCCAAGACATAGCCATCCAAAAACACCAATACAGGTTTAGGATACTGGCGCAGACTGTTGAGCATGTGATATTCATCGGCAAAATAGTCTTGATAGTTGTGATTGCCATTGTGATAGCTGTCATACAAATAACGAATATCACCGCCTGCACAGAAGGCTTTCGGGCTATTGGAATTAATCAGAACCGCTTGAACCTGAGGATCCTCACGCCACAGTTCCAGTTGCTGAGTCATGCCGTGAATCATGGCCAAGGACAATGCATTGAGATGTGACGCTCGGTCGAGGGTAATCACCCCTAAATGTCCTTGGATGCTAATCTGTAAATTATTTTCCATACTCAGAATCCATGCTTATTGTTGGTTAAATTGTGCAGGGCGTTTTTCAATAAAGGCATGCATGCCTTCTTTCTGGTCAGCTGTTGCAAAGATGGAATGGAAAGTACGACGTTCAAAGCGTAATCCCTCACTCAAACTCACTTCAAAGGCACGATTAATGGTTTCTTTAATCATCATGGTGGCAGTGAGTGAGCGTTCAGCAATTTTTTCTGCCGCCTGCAAGGTATAGTCCAGCAGTTGTTCTTTTGGTAACACGCGTGCCACCAAACCACTTTGCTCTGCCTCCACGGCATCCATTTGACGTGCGGTTAAACACATTTCCATGGCTTTGGCTTTACCGATAGCCAGAGTTAAACGCTGGGTTCCACCAATGCCGGGGATCACGCCTAACGTCACCTCAGGCAAACCAAATTTGGCATTGTCGGCGCAGTAGATAAAATCGCACATCAAGGCCAACTCACAGCCTCCCCCGAGAGCATAACCACTGACTGCGGCAATCAAAGGTTTACGGCGCTGGGCAATCCGATCTGCCAAATGGAAAAAATCATCGAAATAAATGTTGGGGAAATTCAAATCTGCCATTTCTTTAATATCGGCACCCGCGGCAAAGGCTTTTTCCGAACCGGCCAACACCATACAACCCACTTCACGATCACGCTCAAACTGATCCAGAGCGTGGTTAATTTCAGCAATCAATTGGCTATTTAAGGCATTTAAGGCTTTCGGGCGATTTAAAGTAATCAGCCCCACCCCGTTACGCTTCTCTACCAAAATGGTTTCCCATGGTTGTTCTTCAATAAAGGTTTTTTCCCACTGCATGATTTTATCCTTTTATTCTGTCGATGCTCGGCACAGGCCAGCTACTGATTTCATATCCATCTGTTGAGCGTTGCCTGTGCAGCAGTCGATTTATCTTTATAAACTACGTGCGATGACTAAACGCTGAATGTCACTGGTACCTTCATAAATCTGGCAAATTCGGGCATCGCGATAAATGCGCTCGATTGGGAAATCTTTGAGATAGCCATAACCGCCAAAGATTTGTAAGGCGTTGGAACAGACCCGTTCCGTCATTTCCGAGGCAAACAATTTCGCCATCGAAGCTTCAGTTAAACAGGGCTGTCCTGCTTCTTTTAATCGTGCAGCGTGATGCACCAACTGGCGCGCCGCGGCAATTTCAGTGGCCATGCTGGCTAAGCGGAATGACACTGCCTGTTGTTCAAAAATCGGTTTGCCAAACGCCACGCGCTCCTTGGCGTAACGGGTTGCTTCTTCTAAAGCCGCTCTGGCTAAACCGACGGCTTGTGCGGCAATCCCGATGCGTCCGCCCTCTAAATTGGATAAGGCAATTTTTAAACCCTCTCCTTCCTTACCCAACAGCATACTTTTGTGTAAACGCACATCGGTCAGGGCAATTTGACAGGTGTCGGAGGCATGTAAACCCAGCTTTTCCTCGACTCGAATCACCTCATAACCCGGGGTATTGCGCGGCACCAAAAATGCACTCATGCCTTTTTTACCCGCAGCAGGGTCAGTCACAGCAAATACGATAATGACGCCCGCATTATGTCCCGAGGTAATAAACTGTTTGGCGCCATTAAGAATGTAATCGTCCCCATCTTTCACCGCGCGGGTTTTAATCGCTGCGGCATCGGAACCGGTATGCGGTTCGGTTAAGGCAAATGCACCGATCATTTCACCCTTGGCTAAAGGCACCAGAAATTGTTGCTTTTGCTCCTCGGTGCCAAATTTCAGAATCGGCACACAGCCGACAGAATTGTGTACACTCATAATGGCCGAGGTGGCACCGTCCGCGGCAGCAATTTCTTCCAGTGCAAGCACATAAGCCAAATTACCGGTGGCTGAACCACCCCACTCTTCTGGCACCAACATGCCCATAAAGCCTAACTGTCCCATTTGCTGTAAGGCATCTGCGGGAAAGATGCCATGTCGATCCCACTCAGCAGCATTCGGTTTAATCTGTTCTTGCGCAAAGCTTTTGGCCATATCCTGAATCAGGACTTGTTCTTCAAAAAACATCCCTTGTCGATCCCACTCACTGGCCTTTGCGGTCATCTGTTCTTGCTCAAAATTTTTCGCCATGTCCTGCATGCGGACTTGTTCTTCAGTAAATTGCATAATCCTTTCCTTACAATGTCTTAACTTGCGACTGCTGCGGTTTGCTGTTTGGCAATTTCCTGATTACGCAGTAAAAAACGTTGAATTTTTCCACTAGGGGTTTTTGGCAGTTCGTTCACGAACTCGATTAAACGGGGATAGGCATGCGCCGATAACCGCTTTTTCACAAACTGGCTCAGTTCATTTTCCAGTTCAGCACTGGCAGTACTTTCACCCGATAAAATCACAAAGGCTTTAATCACTTCAGTCCGCTCTGGATCAGGCACACCAATCACCGCAGCTTCAATCACTGCATCATGTTCTAGCAAGGCACTTTCCACATCGAATGGGCCGACGCGATAGCCTGAGGTGGTAATCACATCATCACTGCGTCCAACAAAGCTCATACTGCCATCCGCATGAATTTCCGCGGTATCGCCAGTTAAATAGTAATGCCCCAAAAACGGTGACTTGCGACTTTCTTCATAGCCAGCAAACCACATCATCGGCGACTGACTGATGTCAACGGCTAAAATTCCCGGGGTGTCAGCACCGAGTTCATTGCCTTGTTCATCCACCGCCACCACACGGTAGCCCGGGCTGGCAAAGCCTGCCGAACCTGCGCGCACAGGGTGCTCTAGTGCATGATGATTACACACCACCATCCCCACTTCGGTCTGACCATAATGGTCATAAATTGGAGCATCCAATACTTGCTTGAACCAGCGGAACACTTCTGGGTTCAATGGTTCACCCGCACTGCTGACTACGCGCAGCTTGCCCCGCAATTTCGCCATTTGCTTTTGATCGGCAGCCATCATCATGCGATAAGCGGTTGGTGCGCCTGCCAGATTATTCACCCCATAGTCCTGTACAATTTGGCATAGGCTGTCTGGAGTAAAGGCACCTTCGTAAAAAATGGTTGGGTGACCCAGCAATAAAGGCCCCGTAATGCCGTAATACAAGCCATACGCCCAACCCGGATCGGCAATATTCCAGAAAGAATCTTCCGCACGTAGACCAATCGCATCTTGCATATAGCCCCCAAAAGCAATCAAGGCTTTTAAGGCAACTTGTAGCGGTTTGGCAGGGCCTGTCGTGCCTGAAGTAAACATCAACAAGAACGGATCTTGGATGTTCATCATCACCAATTCACATTGATCCGACTGACGGTTGACTTCCGCCCAGAAACTATAATCGCCCTGATATAACCCTGTACCTTTTGCACCAGTCACGGTCACAATCGCGGGACAGTCTTCAACCTCATGCAATTTGTCGCGGTTGCCCACATCCGTCACCACCAATTTGCTTTGAGCCAGTTTTAATCGGTGCTCAATGGCTTTGGGACCAAATGCGGTAAATAACGGTTGATAGACCGCACCAATACGCCATGTGGCTAAAATGGTGATGATGAGTTCAGGGGTGCGTGGCAACAAACCCGAAACACGATCCCCTTTGCCCACCCCTTGAGCTTTCAAGAAATTGGCGAATTGGCTGGCACGTTGTTGTAACTCGCGAAAGGTGTATTGCTCCTTACGACCATCTTTACCCTGCCAAAACAAGGCAATTCGTCCAGGCAAGGCATGACGATCACAACATTCATAGCACGCATTTAGCGCTTCAGTTGAACCAGATAAAAACCGTTGCGCAGCCTGTTGTAAATCAAAGCCTTGCTGCGCTTGTTGATAATTTGAAGTCATCCTTTCACCTCAGTCTCAATTCTTCTTATTCACGACGAGTTTTTTATCGGTCGCAATCATTGCGACCCGTACTTACGTTTAATTTGCTTCGCGGGGTAAGTACTGCTGGATAATGCTGGAAAAGTCCAAATGTGCATTACCTTGCAAGCACAACTGTTGATACAGCTGTTGTGCCAACCCCCCGAGCAATACAGGTTGCTTGACTTGGCTCGCGGCTTCAATGGCCAAACCTAAATCTTTTAGCATCAGTTGCGAGGCAAAACCGTCGGTATACCCCCGGCTGGCGGGTGCATTCGGACTAATATCTGGCCACGGATTACAAATTTCTGAACTCCAGCAACGGCCGCTGGAGCTATTGATCACCCCGGCCAAGGCATGTGAGTCAATGCCTAGGCGGCTACCGAGTGCCATACCTTCGGCCACGGCGGCCATAGAAATACCCAGAATCATGTTGTTGCAGATTTTGGCAATTTGCCCAGCCCCAACAGCACCACAATGTACGGTGTTTTTACCCATAAAACTAAGAATAGGCTTCACTTGTTCATAGGTGGCCTCATCCGCACCCACCATAAAGGTCAGCGTGCCCGCTTTGGCCCCAATGGTTCCACCAGAAACTGGCGCATCACAGACCTGAACCTGATGCTTCAATCCCTCTGCCGCCACATCTTTAATGGTTTGCGGGTCAATGGTACTGGAGTCTATACACAAACTGCCTGCGCGCATGACCGCCAAAATACCGGTTTCCCCCAAATACACCTCACGCACATGTTTGGCGGCGGGCAGCATGCTGATCACCACATCGGCCTGCGCAGCGGCGGCTTGCGGGCTGTCGCACACCACGCCGCCACTTTCTGCAAACTGGTGTAAGACTTTTTCACTCAGGTCATAACCGAGAACCGTTTGTCCCGCTTTGAGCAGGTTCTGTGCCATCGAACCGCCCATGTTGCCTAAACCAATAAACGCTATCTTCATCTCGCTACTCCTTTAGCGCAAACTGATGGTGGTATTCACTTCCCCAGCCTCTTGGCTGTCTTCAAACCAGCGGCTGGTAATGGTCTTGGTTTGCGTATAGAACTGCACCGCCTGTTTGCCATACGGACCCAAGTCTCCTAACTTCGAGCCACGTGAACCGGTAAAGCTAAAGAACGGCACGGGTACAGGAATTGGAATATTGATCCCGACTTGACCGATATCGATACGGTTCTGGAAGGTACGCGCCACGGCACCACTTTGGGTAAATAAGCCCACGCCATTGCCAAATGGGTTGGCATTGACCAGTTCAATGGCTTCATCCAAAGTATCCACGCAAAGAATGACCAGTACGGGACCAAAGATTTCTTCTTTATAAATGCGCATATCAGTGCGGACTTGGCTAAAAATGGTCGCCCCGACAAAATTACCCTGCTCATAACCTTTGACTTGAATATCACGACCATCCAGCAGCAATTCAGCGCCTTGTTCTACCCCGCTGTTGATCAGCTCAATTACGCGTGCTTTGGCTCGCGGTGAAATCACAGGCCCAATATCGGTATTCGGTTCATGCCCGGCATTCACGCTCAAGGTTTTGGCTTTAGCCACCAAGTCCTTGATCCAATGTTGGCTGTCCCCCACCATCACCGCGACTGAAAGTGCCATACAACGCTGCCCTGCTGCACCGAATGCTGCACCGACCATGGCATTTAAAGTCTGTTCTTTATTGGCATCTGGCATCACCACCACATGGTTTTTCGCACCCATCATCGATTGCACGCGTTTGCCATGCTGACCCGCCAAGTTGTAGACATGCGTACCCACCGCAGTCGAACCAACAAAGGAAATGGCTTTGATGTCTTGATGAGTACATAGCGCATCGACCACGTCTTTGCCCCCATGCACCACGTTCAGTACGCCTGCTGGAATGCCAGCTTCAATCGCCAACTCCACCAGCATCATAGTGGATAGCGGATCCTGTTCTGACGGTTTCAATACAAAGGTGTTGCCGCAGACAATTGCCATCGGGAACATCCACAAAGGAATCATGGCTGGGAAATTAAATGGGGTAATTCCCGCACAAACGCCCAAAGGCTGCTGTAAGGTATAGGTATCGACGCCACGTGCCACCCCTTCGGTATACTCACCCATTTGCAAAGTGCCGATTGAGCACGCATGCTCCACCACTTCCAAACCACGCTGAATATCACCTTCGGCATCGGCGAGGGTTTTGCCTTGTTCAGCCGTCAACACCTGTGCAATTTTCTTGGCATTGTCGCGAATCAATTGCTGTAATTTCAGCATAATGCGCATACGTGCCTGAATCGGGGTTTCTCTCCAGCTGGCAAATGCTGCTTTAGCCGAAGCAATGGCAGCCTGTACTTCTTCAGGGGTAGCCAAAGGCACTAAACCAATGACTTCTTGGGTTGCAGGATTGACAATATCCAGCCACTGCTGAGTTTTAGACTCAACAAATTCACCGTTAATCAATAATTTAGCTGTAGATAACTGGATTTTTGGAACCGTATTCATAACCTCTCCATAGGCTTTCATTTTTATTGTGTTGCAACTGAACCCTACGACTTAAACCGTATGTTCAAATTCTGATTTTCAAATCAGACTAGCAAAGAAAACTTTGACCACCAATCGAGATTGGTGCACGATAGTTGTGCAATTTTGCACAGGATGTGGAAAATAAAAAATGAAAGTGGATTGGGATCATCTACAGTTTTTTTTGGTTTTGGCACGCGCCAAAACACTGACCAATGCTGCGCGGATTATTGGAGTCGAACACAGTACTGTGGCGCGGCGAATTCAGGCGCTAGAACTGGCTTTGGGCACACCGCTATTTAAGCGCGAAGCCACGGGCTATGAACTGACGCTTGAGGGCTTGGCTTTGGTGCCTCGGGTCGAGCAAATGGAACAAGCCTTTTTGCAAATTGAAAAACCGCAGCAACCGCTCGAAGGGCGGGTGCGGATTGGCGCACCCGAAGGCTTTGGTACTGCCTTTTTGACCCAGCTTTTAGCTGAACTGTCGCAACAGTTTCCCCTGCTGACCATCGACCTGATTCCTGTGCCGAAGATGATTAAACTGTCACATCGTGAAGCGGATATTGTAATTTCGATTGATCGTCCCAAATCGGGTCCCTACATCATTACCCGACTCACGGATTACTGTCTGAAAATTTACGGCAGTCAAAAATATCTGGCGCAGCATGCCCCGATACAACACATGCAAGACCTCGCCCAGCATCGTTTTGTCAATTATATTGATGACCTGATTTATAGCGCGGAGCTGTATTGCTTGGAACGCTTGCCCATTCCACTCACCGCCAATTTCCGTAGCAGCAGTATTTTGGCACAACAGATTGCAGTCAATGCAGGCGCAGGCTTGGCGATTCTGCCACAGTTTTTGGCTTATGATCAGCCCGAATTAGCGCAAGTGTTGGCTGAAGAGGTACGCTTCACCCATACTTTTTGGATGCTGACCTTTGTGGATTTACAGCACGAACCCCGAATCAAACTGGTCTGGGATTATTTACGTAAACAGGCCGATTTAAAACAAAGTATCTTGATGGATTAGCAGAAACTTGCAGGCCACTTTGAGCCTAATAATGACCCATGGCAATGCGACGGGTCAATTGCTCCAATCGATCCGCTTTTTGACTTTGCGGTAACACCCGACACACCATTTCCGCAGTAAAATCGACCGCTGTATTCGGGATAATGGGGCGTAACTGGGTGTTGGCATAATTCTGGCTGCTCATCAGCGAGCCTGTTTTCTTAAAATTTGCCGATGAACGGATACTGTATAAGTCACTGTCACAGCCGACCCGATACAAAGCCAGAGAATAATCCCCCTGCTCTAAACCATCTTTTTCTTTATCATTTTTAATCAGATATTTGACCCAATATTCCACTTCATTGGTGGTGACATCGGTAACTTTGACCCGATTAAAATCGACATAAATATATTGTGAACGGTCATAATTGGCATTCACAAAACTCCACTCTGCACAGGCAGAAGCTGCCACCAACAGACTGCATAAACCGAAAACAAGACGATACACCAGCACGACTATCCCCCCAGATAGAGAAGGCAATTATAGCAATTTTCGTTTGTAAAACACAGAAAAAATGCAACTAAGATACTGAAATAATTAAATTAATTTAAATAATTATTTATCACCTAGCACACAATTTCGAACAGAATAATTGACTGGTCGGCACTCTTGCGCTGACTCTGCGGCTTAGGTAGCAGCTTGGTGACAGACCATTTGCAGCGTGCTGGCAAAATTAATCGCCAACTGGGTCGCCAGACGCTGCTTATAAATCACTGCCAGTCCAACTGTCGGCACAGGCTCGGCAAAAGTGCGATATTTCACCCCCTGAATTTGCAGTTGCTGCGAGGATTCGGGCACTAAAGACACCCCCAGATTGGCTGCCACCAAAGACAAGATCGACACAATTTGTGGCGCACTCTGACCCATCTTGGGTTCAAAACCCGCTTTCTGGCAGGCATCGCTAATCGCATCATATAAACCGGCACTAACATTGCGCGGTGACATAATCATTTCATGCTCGCGCAGGCAGGCCACATTAAATGGCTGCATCTCATGGGCGAAATCTCGACGTAACGGTAGTGCCGCAATCAAAGCCTCATCCAGCAAATGCTGCATGGCCAAACTGCTGTGAATCTGGCGTGGGGGGCGAATAATGGCGATATCTAGGCGATCTTCCAGCACATAGTCAATCAACTTGAGCGAGTTGGCTTCTTCCAGTTTTAGGCCCACTTTGGGGTACTGCTGCTGATAGCGACGAATACTTTCAGGGATTAAAGGATTGAGCATGGACGTGCCGGTAAATCCCAAACGTAACTGCCCCACTTCACCATTGGCGACATGACGCGCCAATTGAATTGCATCATCCAACTGATGCTGTAAAGGGCTGACGGCGGTGAGAAATGCCTGCCCGACTTCGGTCAATGTGACCCCTTGAGCAGTGCGTAGAAATAATTCTGCGCCAATACTGTCTTCCAAATCGCGGATTTGCATACTGAGTGGCGGCTGGCTCATGCACAAGCGTTGTGCCGCTCGGGTAAAGTTTTTTTCTTCGGCCACAGTCAGAAAATAACGGATATGACGCAGTTCAATGTTCATATATAAAACATATATTGCTATAGAGTTAAATATATTAGAAAGATACCAACACCCTTGCTAGGCTTATTCTGTAATTTAATCATCAGGCCAACAGGTTTGGCTGTCGAGAATCCACATGCAGAGCTCTTCTTCATCTAGCGATCCATTCCATTCGGTTGCAACGTCTGATCAAACATGGATTCAATCCGGTACTGCAACCTATTATCGAGCAGGTTTGGCACTTTTTTTAGTCGGCTTTGCCAGTTTCTCCTTAATCTATTGTGTACAACCTTTACTGCCTGCGTTTACCCAAAGTTTTGCCATTAGTCCAGCCAATAGTGCCTTGGCCTTGTCTTTAACCACGGTGTTTTTAGCCATTTCGATTGTCTTATCCAGTGCCTTTTCACAAGCCCTAGGGCGGCGCAATGTGATTTTCACCTCCATGGCGTGTGCTGCGATCCTCAACATTTTGGCCATATTTATCCCGCACTGGCAGACTTTCTTAATCACCCGTGCGCTTGAAGGTTTGGTTCTCGGTGGCGTACCCGCGGTCACTATGGCGTGGATTGCCGAAGAGATGGACCCGAAAGCCTTGGCGCAAACCATGGGGCTGTATATTGCGGGTACGGCTTTTGGCGGCATGATGGGACGGGTCGGCATGGGGATGCTGATTGAATGGGTCAACTGGCAAACGGCCATGGGCATCTTAGGTGTGCTGTGCTTGCTCTGTGCATTCGGCTTTTTATCCTTGCTGCCTCCATCTCGGCATTTTGTGCAAAAAAAAGGCATCAATCTCGGGTTTCATTTACAGGCTTGGCGCGCACATCTTGAAAATCGGCAATTATTAAGGCTGTATGCGATGGGTTTTTTGCTCACCAGTATTTTTGTGACCCTGTTTAATTACATTACCTTCCGCCTAGATGCTGCCCCGTATTTACTGAGTCAAACCCAAATCAGTCTGATTTTTCTCTCCTATAGTTTGGGCATGCTGTCCTCATCGCTGGCAGGTGGTTTGGCTCAGCGTTTTGGTCGGCAAAGCATGCTCATCCTCGGCTTGATCTGTATGGGTATTGGCATCGTCTGCACCTTGGCACCCAGTTTATGGAGCATTATTTTCGGGATCGCCCTGATCACCACAGGGTTCTTTATTGCACATGCTTTATGTAGTGGTCTGGTGGGTGCCGCAGCCCAAGAGCATAAAGGACATGCCACCTCTTTATATTTACTGTTTTACTACCTCGGTTCGAGCATTATCGGTTCGGCTGGAGGATGGTTCTGGTTACACGCTGGATGGGGCGGCATCGTACTACTGGCACTGACTTTGCTACTGGCAGCGATTGGACTCTGCCTGATTCCAGTTCGCCCACAACCTTCCACTTAAGTTGGTTTCACTCATCGCGAAAGGTAGAACTAATTATTATGTTAAGTTTATTTGTTTATGGCACACTCGGGCCGAATCGTCCCAATGCGCATATTTTAGAAAATATGGGCGGTACATGGGCAGAAGCTTATGTACATGGTGAATTACTTGCCCAAGGCTGGGGTGCAGAACTCGGCTATCCAGGCATTGTCCTGAAAGAAGATGCCCCTGCCGTACAAGGCTTTGTGTTTTTCTCAGACAATTTAGCCCCGCACTGGTCTGTGCTGGATGAATTTGAAGGAGAAGGCTATGTCCGTAGCCCTGTACAAGCCACTTTAACGGTGACGGGTGAACAGATTCAGACTTGGGTGTACTGCCTAAAATAGCTTGATTTCGATTCGAATAAGCATGATGCATCATGGCTTGAATTCAATTCATGATCTGGCACATTCGATCGTTCATTTTTTGGCTTGCATTCAAAATCACTTAATGTAAAATGCACAGCACAAGATGCCGGCATAGCTCAGTTGGTAGAGCAACTGACTTGTAATCAGTAGGTCCACAGTTCGAATCCGTGTGCCGGCACCATCTACTTAAGCTCACTATTTATAGTGGGCTTTTGTCGTTTTTCAGCCTGCATTTTTATTTCTTCTGTGCGCTTACCTGCACATACTGCACCACCCCCTGCGCCGCTAATTTTTGGCACAATTTTGCAGTCAATCGAATTTTCATGACATCAAAAGCCGTAGCCTGCTCGACTGGCTGTTGGGCTGTAGTCTGCTGCTGGATATAGTGGGCAAAACCACCCAATACCGCTTCAGAGATATCCTGAATCTGAATGTGTTCAAATCCTGCTTGTGCTAATTGTTGTTGTAGTTCAGCTTGATTAGGCAACATTTTTAAATTCACATCAGCCGCTTTGAGCAACAGCGCCAGTTGTATTTTTTCCACGGCATTTAAATTCAAAAATTTCGGACTTAAAATTAAGTAATGAAAAGCCAAACGCCCTTTTGAATTCAAAACTGGAGACACGGCGCTTAGAAATGAATTCAAAACACTGTGATAGGCCGCATCAATGCAAAACACCACATCAAAGCTGTTAGCAAACGGAATGAGTTTTAAATTTAAAAAAGATTGGCAATGAATCTGCTGTGGTTCGGGGAATCTGGCTTGCATGCGCTGTATACATTCGGCTTGCAGTTCGACGGCTTGTATATGTTTAACCTGATAGTGCTGCTGCCAATGCAGCACGCTTGCCCCCTGCCCGCAACCCAAATCCAGCACACGATCTGATGTGCTTAATTGCACGCTGTGTGCCAGATGATCGGCCAAGGCACGGCAAGCTTCGGGATAGGTCTGCGCTGTAGCAGACCAATACCCTAAATTGCTCCAAGCCAGTTCGCTGCTGTCCCCTAATAATTTTGCATTGATGGCATATTTATGCTGGGAAACTTCTGCGCGAAGCTGTTGGAGCCATTTCATAAGTGCTTAGTAGCCGAGTTGCGGAGCAACCTCTACTTTAGGCTTTAAGCCCACAAACGGCAATGGCGCGCCAAAAATCTCAGCAATATTCATGGCTGACGTCACTGCTGATTCTAAAATTGGTAAACCATCACACGACCAAGAACCGCAATAGAAGACTTTACGGTCCGCTTGCTTATGACGTTCTTGTAACTGTTTATTCAAGGCCACAGTTTCAGAGTTCACCACCGCACGGGTTAAGGTCACACTAGAAATGATCTTTTTCGGATCAATTTCAGTCACAGGACGCCAAGTCTGGAACACTGGATTTTTACCGACCAAGCTAGGCTCTACTGCGTTTAACCACACAGTAAATTGCTGACGGGTAAATTTACGGTCCATCATATAGCTCAACACCGCCCAGTCTTTGCGCTTTGGTGGCATCACGCTGGTGTCGGTATGAATGACCAATTGACCTTGTTCAAATTTGAATTGCTTCAACAAATCAATATCATCTTTAAATTGATTTTGATCGAGGAACTCATCAATTTTGTTGGTTGGGGTCGCAATCACCGCACGGTCAAACTGGTAGGTTTCACCCGCCGCATTTTCGACCTGGACTTTATCACCTTGCTGTTTCACATGGGTGATAGCAGAACCACTACGAATTTCAATGCCTTGAATCAACTTGTCTACCAAGGCTGGCGTACCGCCCTGCATCCGTAACAGCGCATCGCCATCGGTCAATTGACGCAAGAAGGTCAATAACGGTTTTGCCGGCCAGTCACCAATGGTTTTCGGGTTACAGGTACAGATGGTATACAGCACTGGCATCACTGCACCGTGCCAAAACACTTCTTCAATATCATTCTGGTTAATGAATTCAGACAAGGTAATGTCTTGATTGTCTGATTTAAAGAATTGTGAAATGGCCGTTTTCAATTGCAACATGCCTTTGACCAAACGCCAACCGTATTGCTTAATGCCTTTACGGTTATTGATGATTGGGAAGTTGCCAATACGGGTACGGGTTGTGGTCAGCCAAGTTTCCGTTTTATCTTCAAACAACCAGCTACATGCCATATAGGTACGTACAGGGAAAGTCTGAATGCCTAAATAGGTCGCCAAACTTAAAGTGTTTTTCCACAAATGCGGATTCATGACACGTAAAGGCGCATCAATGAGTCCACCCTCGAACTCGGTACTGTGACTATCCATTCCACGGCCTGATAAGGCTTCAAAAATTGTAATGTTATGTCCAGCATCTTTAAGTATTCTCGCGGTAGCCAGCCCAGCCATGCCACTACCAATAACTGCAATATCCAAAGTTATTATCCGTCAGTTACACATTAAGGAAATTATGTACCAAGGGGCAACAAAACAGACTATTAAAAAGTGCCAGATTCCGTGCTTTTAAAATTCGCTAACAAAATAATTTTACCGACTTATTTTTATTTTATTTTTATGAATATTTTTTAAACAAATTCACTTTTTAAATTATTAATATTTTATTTTTTGTTTAAAATTAGTTAATTAAATTAACCAATATTTTACCAGTTATTTTACAAGCAATAAAAAAGCAGGTATCATACGCCCCATAAAAACGATAACCTCATCACACTATATAAAGTTGGGCACTGTGCAAATCTAATTCACAACATGGGTGTCACCCAGAACAAAACTTAGAGCGCAAAAAGCCCCGATCTTGATCAGGGCTTCTTCTTTTTCGCGAGGGCAATCCCTATTTAGCTTGGCTGAATTGCTTATGAATGCTGCTCGGTAACCGCAATCTCGCCAAACTTGCCTTGATTGAAATCTTCAAAAGCTTGAATAATTTCCTGTTTGGTGTTCATCACAAACGGCCCATAGCCCTGAATCGGCTCATTTAAAGGCTTACCGGTTAAAATCAGGAACTTGGCATCGCTAATGGCTTCTAACTGAATTTGCGCTTCGGCATCCTGTGCAAAAAGTACAATTGAATGATCCAGAACCTTTTGCTGACCGTTCAATTGCATTTCACCTTGCAAAACCACCACCAAAGTATTGTGATCGACAGGCACAAACACATGCTGCTGATGCCCTGCTTTTAACTCGCCGTCCCAGACATTGACTGGACTAAAGGTCGATGCTGCACCCACCTGTCCTGCGTATTCACCCGCAATCACCCGCAAATGCCCGGCATCTTGCTCAAATTGAATCACTGGGATTTGTTCGGCTTGAATCGCCTGATATTTAGGTGCTGTCATTTTATCGGCTGCAGGTAAATTCACCCACAACTGCACCATTTCAAACAACCCGCCTTGGGCAGCAAATTCAGTCGAATGAAACTCTTCATGCACCAAGCCCGACCCTGCCGTCATCCACTGCACATCACCCGTTTGGATGGTACCGCCACCGCCACTGGAGTCTTTATGCGTCACTGCCCCATGGTAGGCCAGCGTCACGGTTTCAAAGCCACGGTGTGGATGCGAACCCACGCCAAGCTGCGCTGTGGTGGCTTTGAATGCATACGGTGCAGCATAATCCAACAATAAGAATGGGCTAATCGCCTGACCAAGCCGATCATATGAAAATAGGTTGCGCACAGGGAAACCATCTCCGACCCAATGCATATTTTGGTTACGGTACACACCTGTAATTTTTTTCATTTCAAACCTCCTATTACTAGGATTTAACATACAGTCATGTTAAGGGTTTTAAAGTGCGACACCTAGCCAGCCCATGCGATACACCATTCTATTTTTAATACAATCTAATAGGGCTGCCGTGGTTGTCTTAAAATTGCTGAATATAACAAAACTTGCTCAAGAACAAGACAATCCTTAACATCTTTACAGCTTAAGCTCAAAGGGCTGTTCTCACCAAAACAACAACGATGTAGCAATAATGCTGGCTTAGACCACACATAATACCGACAAGGAATCAAGGACATGGGCACTCCCTATATTCGTTTAGAAAAAGACAATGCAGCCGTACTCCTCGTAGATCATCAGACTGGGTTACTCTCACTGGTTCGAGACATAGACCCAGACAAATTTAATAACAATGTTATGGCGCTGGCTGATGCTGCCAAATATTTTAATTTACCCACAATTCTCACAACCAGTTTTGAAAATGGTCCTAACGGTCCGCTGCTTCCAGAATTAAAAGCCATGTTCCCTGATGCGCCTTATATTGCCCGACCAGGACAAATCAATGCTTGGGACAATGCAGATTTTGTTCAAGCAGTTAAAGCGACGGGTAAAAAGCAACTGATTATTGCTGGTGTGGTGACCGAGGTCTGTGTGGCTTTTCCAGCCCTGTCAGCACTTGAAGAGGATTTTGAAGTTTTTGTCATTACCGATGCATCTGGTACTTTTAATGCCCTTACACGTGATGCTGCTTGGGATCGTATGTCTCAAGCCGGCGCACAACTCATGACCTGGTTCGGTATGGCTTGCGAACTGCATCGTGACTGGCGTAATGATATTGAAGGTTTAGGTACCTTATTCTCGAATCATATTCCTGATTATCGTAATTTAATGATCAGTTATGCTCAAAATAACGCACAAAAATAATGCTCAGGATCAGCAAATTCACCCTATGAAAGTTTCACTCAAAAAAATCCAGAACCGAGGTTCTGGATTTTTTGAATTCAAACGGCTTTTGACTTAGATTTTACCAATCAGGTCAATCGACGGTGCTAAGGTCGCATCGCCTTCTTTCCATTTTGCTGGGCACACTTCACCTGGGTGGGCATGCACATACTGAGCCGCTTTGACCTTACGCAATAACTCTTGCGCATCACGTCCTACACCGCCGGCATTAATTTCGATAATCTGGATTTTACCTTCAGGATCAATCACAAATGTACCACGATCTGCCAAACCTTCAGACTCAATCAGGACTTCAAAGTTTTTCGCTAAAATCCAAGTCGGGTCGCCAATCATGCTGTACTGAATTTTCTTGATTTCTTCAGAGCTGTCATGCCAAGCCTTATGGGTGAAATGGGTGTCAGTCGAAACTGAGTAAATCTCTACACCCATGTTTTGGAATTCAGCATAATGATCAGCTAAATCGCCTAATTCGGTTGGACACACAAAGGTAAAATCGGCAGGATAGAAAAATACAACCGACCATTGACCATAAAAATTCTGTTCAGACACTTGAACAAATTCACCATTTTGATAAGCCGTTGCGTTGAAGGGTTTGATTTCAGTATTGATTAAACTCATGTGTGATTCCTCAGGTTCAGTGACTGTATTTGCTTAACTTGAAACCAAGGATAAGAAATTTTATTAAATAGGTAAAACCGTAGTTTTTTATCATTTCAATCGGATTTATAGATTTATATTTCAGATTAACTTTAATTTTTAAATTGCTTTATTCGATGCCAATAAAAATGCTGGTGACAACCTAAGCCATCACCAGCATTTTGAATCATCAGCAAAAATTATGCTGTAGTGTCGGTCACATCGATACACATGTACTTCATTTCTAAGTACTCTTCGATGCCCCATTGTGAACCTTCACGGCCAAGGCCTGACTGTTTCACCCCACCAAATGGTGCAACTTCATTGGAAATGGCACCCGTGTTGACACCCACCATGCCGTATTCCAAGGCTTCACCCACACGCCATTGACGTGCTGCGTTTTGGGTAAAGATATAGCTGGCCAAGCCAAACTCCGTGTCATTTGCCATCGCAATAGCTTCAGCTTCTGTTTCAAAGCGGAACAAGGCGGCCAATGGACCAAAAGTTTCTTCCTTCGCCACACGCATTTGTTGTGTTACATCACGCAATACTGTCGGTTCAAAGAAAGTTTTGCCTAAAGCGTGTAACTGACCACCAATCAACACGGTCGCACCGTTGGCTTGCGCATCATCAATATGCGATTGCACTTTAGCCACAGCATCGGCATCAATTAATGGACCTTGGGTCGAACCTTCGGTACGACCATCACCCACTTGCAATTTTGCCACTTCAGCCACTAAACGCTCGCACAGTGCATCATAAATGCCAGCTTGCACATAGATACGGTTAGCACAGACGCAAGTTTGACCGCTGTTACGGAATTTGCTCATCATGATGCCTTGTACGGCTTGATCAAGATTCGCATCATCAAATACCAATACTGGTGCATTGCCACCCAACTCTAAAGAGAGCTTTTTAATGGTTGGCGCGCATTGCTGCATCAGAATACGACCCACTTGGGTGGAACCCGTGAAGCTGAGTTTACGTACCACATCGCTATTGCACAGGGTTTGTCCAACTTCAATCGCATCACCGCTAATGTTCAACAACACATCTTGTGGTAAGCCCGCTTGCAACGCTAAAACTTCTAAAGCATAGGCTGTTAACGGTGTCTGTTCTGCTGGTTTCACCAACATTGAACAACCCGCTGCAATCGCAGGTGCTGCTTTACGGGTAATCATTGCAGCAGGGAAGTTCCACGGCGTAATCGCTGCAGTGACTCCAATTGCTTGCTTGATCACCACCAAACGCTGATGCGCTTGGGTTGGAGAAAGCACTGCACCATCAATACGACGAGCCTGCTCTGCAAACCAACGGATAAATGATGCGGCATAGGCAATTTCACCACGCGCTTCAAGCAAGGGTTTGCCCTGTTCAGCGGTGAGTAGCTGGGCCAAGTTTTCCTTATGTTCAAGCATCAACTCATACCACGCCCACAACACATCGGCACGCTGTAAAGCCGTTTGCTTTTTCCATTGTGCTTGTGCTTGTTCAGAACGAGTGATGGCAGCTTCGACACCAGCACGGTCATAGGTTTTCACCCATGCCAGGCTTTCGCCCGTCGCTGCATCTTGAACTTCAATAAAGTCACTTGAAGCAGGCGCTTCAAGTGCAATATCAGGATGTGCTAATAAATATTGCAATCCTTGTTGAATCATGCTGATTGCTCCGCAGTTTGCGCCCCAACAGTTTCTGGTAGTGCTAGTGAATCAAAGCCTTGTTTTAAGATGTCTAAAGCTTGACGGAATTGTTCTGTTGGAATCGTTAATGGATATAAGAAACGAATCACGTTACCATTTTTACCACAAGTCAATAACAACAAACCTTTCTGCATTGCAAATGTTTGTACAGCTTTTGCGATGTCTGCATTTTCCACTTCAACAGCCACCATTGAACCTAAAGCACGAATATCATTCACGATCGTTGTTCCAGCTTGAATTTGCTTTAATGCAGCAACCAATTCTTCACCTAAAACATTGGCACGCTCGCATAAGTTTTCTTCTTCAATCGCATCAATCACTGCATGAGCTGCGGCAACCGCAATTGGGTTACCTGCATAAGTACCACCTAAACCGCCTGGGTTTGGTGCATCCATGACGTCTACACGGCCTACAACACCTGAAATTGGGAAACCACCGCCTAGGCTTTTCGCCATCGTGATTAAGTCCGCTTTAGTTTCGTAGTGATCCATAGCGTACAATTTACCAGTACGCGCAAAACCAGTTTGCACTTCGTCTGCAATCAATAAAATGCCGTGTTGGTCGCAAAGCGCACGTAAACGTTTTAAGAATTCCGCAGGAACAACGTTAAAACCGCCTTCACCTTGTACTGGCTCAAGCACAATTGCTGCAACGTCATGTGCTGCAACATCTTCACTAAAAATGTTTTCTACGCTTTCAATCGCTGCATCAACTGTAATTCCTTTAGACGCTACAGGGTAACGTGCATGGAATACGCCTGCTGGCATCACACCAAAATCGCGTTTGTACGGTGCAGTTTTACCTGTCATTGCCATGGTCATGAATGAACGACCGTGGAAACCGTTACCAAACGTAATAATGCCGTGACGACCTGTGTATGAACGTGCGATTTTTACCGCATTCTCAACGGCTTCAGCACCTGTGGTGAAGAATGTTGTTTTTGCTGGACCATCAATTGGCGCGCGTTCATTGATACGCTCAGCCAAAGCCACATAGCTTTCGTATGGCGTAACTTGGTAAGCCGTGTGCGTAAATTTCGTTAACTGTTCAGTCACGGCTGCAATCACTTTAGGGTGGCGGTGACCGGTGTTTAATACCGCAATACCACCCGCGAAATCGATGTATTGGTTACCTTCCTTGTCCCAAATCGTGGCATTTTCAGCTTTTTCTGCATACCACTGACACATCACGCCTACACCGCGTGGAGTTGCTTGCTGTTTACGTGCGTTGAGTGCAGAATGTTGAGTATCCATTATTTTTCCTCATTTTTTCATCGTCAATTGCAGCTTTGCTTTATGCATTCCATCGCCTTATTTCAGGATGCATTACAATGACTGCCTATGACTGTAATTTCGCGCTTCTTGTGTCAACTGACGAGAGCCACTTTTTAACTGTAGGAGAGAGCCAATTGCGTAGTTTGTTAGGCGATCATTTATTACAACGTCTCCAGCAGGATACTGAGGGTAAACTCCATCAGCGTTTATTTCGCTGCTTAAGAGGTGCGATTACCGAAGGCGTGATTCAGCCCAAAACACGCTTACCGGCCTCTCGTGATTTGGCCAGTGAAATTAAAGTCTCACGCAATACCGTGCTGTCTGCCTATGAACAGCTGCAAGCTGAAGGCTATCTAGAAGCACGAACTGGACATGGCACCTGGGTGGCGGAACATTTGCCCGAAGTGTTTTTAAATAGCATTCATGGCAAAAAAACCGAAGGCATTGCCAAAGCCAGACAAAATGCATCCTTATCACAACGGGGCGCGCTGGTGTTTGGTCATGCCGCCGCGTCTCCGCATCAATGGGGCGCATTTGTACCGGGTGCGCCAGATGTCACCGAATTTCCGCATCAGGTGTTTAGCCGAATTCAGGCACGCCTGAATCGCGAGCCGGACATTGCCCAGTTAATTTACAGCAATGCAGGCGGCTGTATGGAACTGCGCAGTGCCTTGGCCGATTACCTCAGGGTTGCACGTTCGGTGCAATGCGATACCGACCAAATTATTATTACCGAAGGCATCCACCAAGCGATTGATCTGGTCTCGCGCGCGCTGTGTGACATTGGCGATCAGGTTTGGATTGAAGATCCAGCTTACTGGGGCATGCGCAATACCTTACGTATCAACGGTCTGGATATCCACCCGATGCCGGTAGATGGCGATGGCATTATTCCCGAACAAAATCCAGAAAAACCGCCGAAACTGATCTTTGTTACTCCTTCGCATCAGTACCCATTAGGTTCCCATCTAAGTTTAGAACGCCGAAAACAACTATTAAGCATTGCTAAACAAAATGGCAGCTGGATTGTGGAAGATGACTATGACAGTGAATTTCGCTTCTCGGGTCAGCCCTATCCATCCCTGCAAGGATTGGAGCCAGACTCGCCTGTGATTTATATGGGGACCTTCAGTAAAACCATTTACCCTGCGCTACGAATTGGTTACTTGGTGGTGCCACGTGCACTGTTTTCTCCTTTACGCGTCTTAGCCGCAGAGCTGTATCGTGGCGGGCATTTGCTGGAACAGCGCGCCTTGGCAGAGTTTATTCGTGAAGGGCATTATGAAGCACATATTCGACGTATGCGCCTGCTGTATGGCAAACGTCGTGCTTATTTGGTGGATTTAATTAGCCGCTATTTAGGTCCCGAGTTTATCCATGAATACAATGATGCTTCGGGACTCCATTTGGTGATGAAACTGCCTGAACACTGTGATGATGTCGCTATCGCTTCTTCAGCCTTGGAGCGCGGCATTAAAGTCCGTCCATTGTCACAATACTATATGCATTCACATGCCCGTGCGCAGCGCGGACTGCTGATGGGCTTTGCTTGTGTGAATGAACGCGATATGGTGATGTCCTTTGGCGTGTTGCTGCAGTGCTTACGTGAAGCCGGTGTGCCAACACTGAATTGATCCTGTGTCTTACAGATAAAAAGAGTCTCCACATGGAGACTCTTTTTATCTTGAGAGTGCGGAAGCTTTTAAACCAGCTCTTCTTTATGCGTATGTGCGAGATGAGTCGCTCTACGCTCCTTCCCCCAGCCGAATTTTTCCGACAACAAGCCAAAGAACACAATGGTGCCAAACAAGGCTGTGGTATAGATCACTTCTTTAAAATAAGTGCCTTCAATCAACATAGTCAGAATCGCGCCAATAATCGCAATGATCACGGCATAGGTCACATAAGGGAACAACCACATTTTAAAGTCGATTTGTACGCCTTGTGCTTCCAGCTTTTTACGCATACGCAGTTGCGAATAGGCAATGGTCAAGTACACATACAAGGTTGCTGCACCTGTGGTCAGCATGAAGAAGTCATAGACATCCATACTCTTGGTGGCTGTTAAAACCACTGCAATCACCGAGAAAATGCATGACACGATCACACCTACAGATGGACTACCATGACGGTTGATTTTGCCAAAGCTCTTCGGTGCATCACCACGTTTCGACAAGGAGAAAATCATTCGTGAGCAGGTATACAATGCCGAGTTAAAGCAGCTACATACCGAAGTCAGTACCACAAAGTTCACAATATGACGTGCGCCAGGAATGCCCAGTGCAGACAAGGTGACGCTATAGGTCCCCCAAGTTGAATCTTTTAACAGTTCATTATCGTGAGGAATCAAACAGACCGCCACAAACATAGAACCCACATAGAACAAGACAATTCGCCACACCACAGAGTTCGAAGCCTTACGAATTTCTTTCGATGGATTTTCTGATTCAGCCGCAGCGACTGTCACAATTTCAGCACCAATATAGGCAAACATCACACCCAGCAAGGCGGTAATGACCGAGGATGCGCCATTGGGCATAAAACCATGTGAGGTCAAATTGCTGATCCCCGAAGCAGTAGGGTCACCCCAAGGCCACAAATGCATGATGGCCAAGCTACCAATCACCAAGAAAATCACAATCGCAATCACTTTGACCAGTGCAAACCAGAACTCGAATTCACCGTAATTTTTCACGTTCTGAAGATTGACCGCCACCAATGCCACGATCACCACCACCATATAGGTCCAGATCGGGATAAAGGGAAACCAATTATTTAAAATTTTACCTGCAACATAGGCTTCCCAGCCCATGAGCATCGCCAAAGTACACCAGTATAACCAGCCAATTGAAAAACCAGCCCAACGACCAATCGCACGGTCAGCATAGGTTGAAAAAGAGCCACTGTCCGGGTTTAAAACGGCCATCTCACCAAGCATCCGCATGATGAACCAAACCAATAAACCGCCGAGTGCATAAGTAAGAAACACAACCGGCCCAGTGTTGTAAATAATACTTCCTGAACCAACAAAGAGAGAACCGCCAATCACACCGGCAATTGAGATCATGGTCAAGTGACGTGACTTAAGTCCATTATTTAAGCCTTGGGAGCCTTTGGACTCAGACGTATTTTGATGTCCAGCCATAGAATTTTCCTTAACATGATAGGAATATCGGTGTCACAGAGTGAGGTCACCCTAGGTCATCACGATTCCTAAATATTTGGTGAATTTGCCCAACCACTGAGGGAGAGGATTATTTGGGCAAATCCGACGTTTCCGTATGCATACTTCTAATAGGCTTAATTTGTCGTTTTGGCACTCAAGAAACGAGAGCCATTTTTCTATAGAAAGAAAGAGCCAATTGCTTTTTTAATGCACTGTTTTTGTGCATATCTCTCATTCAATGGCATGCTCTATGGCTGTGGCATGCTCAGCACCTCAGATTAAATTCATTTAAAATAAATAACTTAATCGAAACTATTTGTTCGGCTTACGCTCCATTTACAGGAGCCAATTCTTAGAGTGCGCGTCCTGCGCATACTCTAGAACTTTAGTATAGCGCGCAATTATTAAGCTGAACTAAATAAAAAACCTTCCTAGCTGGGCTAAGAAGGTTTTGGTTGTTTTGATCAATGGGATGGAAGTACTTGTATCCGATTAGAACGGTAAGTCGTCATCTAAGTCTGCTGGAGCAGGCGCAGATGGCGCTGCTTTCGGTGCAAAACCGCTTGGGTTATTGTTGCCATAACCTGCTGCTGGATTAGCAGCAGCTTGGTTATTGTTAAAACCACCCGCGTTGCCATAACCTTGGTTGTTATTGTTGTTATAACCCGTGTTATTGCCATAACCACTGTTCTGGTTATTGTTAAAGCGAGGTTGGTTAAAACCGGCATTATCGCCCGGTACAGCTTCACCTTGCTGACGGTTCGAATCGAGCATTTGCATTTGCTCACCACGAATTTCAGTGGTGTAACGCTCTTGCCCATTCTGGTCTGTCCACTGACGGGTACGCAATGAACCTTCGATATAAACCTTTGAACCTTTACGTAAATATTGCTGTGCAATTTCACCTAAACGATTGTGCAATACAATACGGTGCCATTCAGTTTGTTCTTTACGTTCACCTGTGCTTTTGTCAGTCCAAGAATCGCTGGTTGCGATTGAAAACTGAGTAAGCGAGCCCCCATTTGGAAAAGTTTTCGTTTCAGGATCACGACCTAAAGTTCCAACTAAAATAACCTTATTTACACCACGCATTTGCTGACTTCATCCTATTTGTTTCTATATTTTACTTTATAAGAGTTATGCTTAAATGGCTACCTCTTTCCCTAACAAGTGCGTTAAATGTTGTCGCGCAGCTTCATCAATACGCTGCTTATCTACTTTTACATACGCCACTTGCTGGTCCGACATCACCACGACTTCTTCAATACCACGAATTGCTAAAAGCTGAGAAGTCCATTCATCTGTTTGTTTGCTTTCAGGTAAACGCAAAACAATCGATGAAAGATAACGCGGTTGAGCTAGCCCAAAACTAATGAGCAGCCAAATTATAGCAATTGCACTCAGGATACTCCAACCCATTGCCGTGTTATTCAGCATCAATAACTGACCGCCTAGCGTTCCGCCAAAAAATGCCCCTAAAAACTGGCTACTGGCATTCACCCCCATCGCGGTCGCTTTAGACTGAATTGGCGCTGCTTTGGACAACCAAGAGGGCAATAACGCTTCCATGACATTAAAGGCAATGAAGAATAAACCTAGCCCAGTCAACAAGATATATTTAGATTCATAACCAAAAATCAGGATGATTAAACCGAGAATAATCCCTGCAATCGCGGTGAGGAAAATACTGCGCATTTTGCGATATTTTTCCGCCACAATAATGCTCGGAAAAGCAAAAAATAAGCTAATCAGCAACAGGGGTAAATAAATTAAACCATGTTTCGCCAGAGGAATTTGCGCAAATTCAATCAACTGCGAAGGCACATAAATAAACATCGCTGTCAGCAATAAATGCAGGGTAAATACCGAAACATGCAAACGATTCAGATCTGGCATTTTTAGGACTTGTTTGAGCTGCGCCAGATAACCTTGCTGAAAGTTTTTATGATGTCGGGTGACTTTCGGCACCAACAGCAACATGGAAATTGCGGCTAAACCCATAATGGTGGTGACCCAAAACAGCCCTGAAATACCGACCAGACTGGTCAACCACGGCCCTAAGCTAAATGCCACCACAAAGGACAAACCAATACTCATACCCATGGCTGCCATGGCTTTGGTACGTTGCTCTTCCCGAGTCACATCGGCCAGCAAGGCCATCACCACCGCAGACACTGCACCTGCACCCGCAATGGCTCGTCCTATAATCACCCCATAAATAGTGTCGGACATTGCGGCAATGGCCCCCCCAAAAGCAAACAATAACAGCCCCAACACCACCAAAGGTTTACGGCTAAAACGGTCGGCAATCAGGCTGAACGGAATTTGCAAAATGGCTTGAGTTAAGCCATACACCCCAACGGCTAATCCAATTAACGCAGGCGTCGCATATTGATAGGACTGACCAGCCACGGAAAAGACCGGAATAATCATGAACAAACCCAACATGCGCAAGGCAAAAATACTGCTTAAGGCAAAGGTCGAGCGGCGTTCGAGGGAATTCATCATATCAATAGACTTAAATGCGTTGAATTTGGAAGCTATGCTACAGCATTCGGGTAAGAATGCGTTGCCATTCTAGAATTATCTCAAGAAAAAAGGGCGCAATACAATGCACCCTTGATTCTACTCTGTGGACATTTCGTGCAGATTCACGGTTTAACCATGTTGTCCTTGGCGTTTGCGGTATTGAATCGAGGCGATGATTGCCCAAACAATAAATGCCACCCCAATCAGACCTGTCACCACTTCTGGAATATGTACACCTGTTCCGCTTGCCAACATAATGAAGGCTAAGGCACCAATCGCATAATGCGCACCATGCTCAAGGAAGATATAGGCATCTAAAGTCCCTTTTTCAACCAAGTAAATGGTCATAGAACGTACGAACATCGCACCAATCGCCAAGCCGAGCATAATGATGACCACGTCCGAGGTAATCGCAAAGGCACCAATCACGCCATCAAAACTGAATGAAGCATCCAGCACTTCCAGGTAAATAAAGCCACCTAAACCGGCTTTAATCACGCCAGTCGAAGCACCGCTGGCATCATGTGCTACAGCATTACCGTCTTCATCAATTTCTGGCTCACCGCCCAATAAATGACTCAATACTTGTACACCGATATAAATCACAATGCCCCAAATACCGGCCATGGTCACCACCAGACGTTCTGAATCGGCAACATTGGCTGCCATAATTAACAACGCAATCAGTGAAATAAAAACTGACATGGCTGGCACATTGGCTAAATTGGATAAACGGTGCTCTAACCATTTGAACCAATGCGTGTCTTTCCCTTCGTCAAAGAAGAAATTCAAAAACACCAACAATAAGAAAGCACCACCAAACGCTGCAATTTCAGCATGATGGGCCATCAATTTTTCAGAGTATTGCTGTGGCTCATTTAATGCCATTTGCACCACTTCCAACATGCCCATATCCGCTGTGACGGCAACAATCACGATTGGGAAAACCAAACGCATGCCGAAAACGGCAATCACAATTCCGAGGGTTAAGAAGATCATTTTCCAGAAATGATCCCAACCTCTCAGTACCGAAGCATTCACAACGGCATTATCAAACGATAATGACACCTCCATCACCGCCAAAATAGCGGTAATGGTCAAGGCGGTAAACATGGTCTTTAAGCCCGCTTCTGGACCGTGGGTGAAACCCCAGTAAGCAGAAATGGCAAGACACACAATCGTAAAAAAGATAGAGAAACCAAAATGTTTCATCATAACGAGGTGACCTTTGGATAATAAGACGGCTGTAAGTTCTACAGCTTAAAAATTTATGCGGATTATTATGCCGCTTTTATGGCTTAAACCAAAACTGTTCTACTCTTTTTTGTGCAGTAGCCGATGTCTGTATGAAATCAGGGTCGTGTATTGCTGCTGCTTGGGTTAGTCTAGTCCACATGAGTTTGAATTTGGATCAAGGAAACTGTAATGCTTTTTTCTGAGCAATTGTGGCAGCGTAATCTCGACTTATATCAAAAAACTTTAGCCTTGCCGTTTAATCAGGAGCTGGCGCAGGGGACGCTCAGCCCAGAAGCGTTTGGACATTATGTAATTCAGGACGCGCATTATTTATTGGCTTATGGACGTGCCTTAGCGGTCTGTGCCGCAAAAGCCTATGAAGCCGATGATGTGATGCAGTTTTCCGAAGCAGCGAAAATTGCAATTGTGGTGGAACGCAGCTTGCATGACAGTTTTATGCAGCAGTTTGATATTTCCAAACAGGAATTTGAAAGCACACCTCTGACCCTCGCCTGTCACCATTACACCTCATTTTTAACCGCGACAGCATGGTCTGAAAGTTATCCTGTGGTGCTTGCGGCTTTACTGCCATGCTTCTGGATTTATGCCGAAGTCGGTAAAGATATTGTCGATAATTCAATTGCCAACAATCCGTATCAAGCCTGGATTGATACCTATTCGGGTGAGGAATTTCATACTGCCGTACGTAACGTCATTGCCACGGTGAATAAAGTCGCGGCACGTTGTGATGCCGACACCTTAGAAAAAATGCATGCGGCTTACCGCATGGGTGCCAAACTGGAATGGTTATTCTGGGACAGCGCCTATCAACAACGTCAGTGGCATGGACTCGATCACGCTTAATTTTTTAGCACGCTTTAGCCAGCAACCGGCTGGCTAAAGCAGCCAGCACTTTAAAACAGGTTCACTGCCAGTAACGCCAACAGTGCAGGAACGGCTTGAATATAAATAATCTTTTTACTGGCGGTCATGCCCCCATAAATACCCGCCACCAGCACGCAGCCCAAAAAGAAATTCGCTAAGGCACTGGCATAACTTTCCGGTGCAAACAAAGACCAGAATAGCCCCGCTGCCAAAAAGCCATTATAAAGCCCCTGATTCTGTGCCATGACTTTGGTCAATTGCGCTTTTGCAGGCGTATTGCCAAAGGCTTTTAAACCATAAGGCTTGTCCCACAAAAACATTTCCAGCACTAAAATATAGACGTGTAAAACTGCAATCAGCCCCACTAAAATTGCGCCCAACATTTTTATTTTCCTTTTTTGTTGTATCGAATACGGCAAAAGTGAGCCTTTCGGCTCACTTCAGTGGATTTAATCTTAAGCTTTGAACAAGACTTTACCTTGGCGTGCACTTTGTGTGGCTTTTTCTGCGGCTGCCTTTAACTCAGAGAATTCAAAAACGCCTTCTACAGGCAACGTGAGTTTTTGCTGCGCCGCGAGCGTTAATAGCTCAACCACAAGCGCTTTTTTACGCTCCGCAGGCATTTGCTGATTGACCACGCTGGCCCAGAAGCCCTTGATGGACGCTTGTTTAAAGATTAAATCACCCGATTCAATCTGCATGGTTTCGCCCGTCATGCTGCCGAATGAGACCAACAGCGAATTTTCACCTAATACGCTTAACAGCTCACCACTGGCTTTGCCACCAATCGAATCGACTCCGACCATGAGCGGCTGATCCTCCTGAATGGCTTTGACTTGGGCTTTCCAGTCGGCTTGGTCGGTGGCCACCACATTCTGAATCCCCAAGGCCGTCATTTCTGCGACGGCTTCTTGGCGACGCACCAAGTTAATCACATGAATGCCACGCGCTTGCGCAATCATGGCAACGGTTTTACCGACAGCACCATTGGCCGTATTTTGAATCATCCACTGACCAGGCTGTAACTGAGCAAAATCCAGTAACATTAACGCACTGAGTGGCATGGCAATCAGCTGTGCCGCCAATTCATCTGGAATGACTTCAGGTAAAGGAACCACGGCGGCGGCTGGTGCCAGACAATATTCTGCCCAACTGCCATGAATGCCTGCGGCAGAGACACGTTGTCCCACTTGCAAACCTGTGACCCCTTCACCCAATGCATCAATAATACCCACGGCTTCACTACCACCAATCGCCGGCAATTCAGGTTTATAGCCATAGCTGCCAACTACCGTCAATACATCGTGGTTATGAATTGGTGACAAAATGACTTTTAAACGGACTTGACCCGCTTTCGGTTCAGGTTGCGGCATCTCGGCTTGTTCGAGTACATCGGCAAATTCGCCAAAACTACGATGAATAATACTACGCATGGCTTAATCCTTCATGGGTTGTAAGAGGTTGTGTGTGGTTTCCAGTGCTAACTGCAAAGGGGCTTTGTCTTGCGCCAATTTGGCCAGCAAGGCTGCGCCTAACCACAGTTGATACATCACTTGTGCCATTTTGAGCGGTTGAATATGGCTGGGAATAGAACCCTCTTGCTGCCCTTCTTCAAGTAATCGGGCGACCCGCTCAATCAATTTACTCACACCAAAATTCAAAATCTGGCGCATATCTTCAGACAAGTCAGACACTTCTGCTGCCAATTTCACAATCAGACAGTTTTCTGCCCAACCGCCCTGAATGGGATCTTCAATCCATGCTTGCCATAACGCGATTAAACGCGCATAGGCACTGCCATCGGTGAGCGTCCAAAGCTGTTCCACCTGTGTGCTGTAATCCGCAATGTATTGCTCTAACAGCGCACAACCAAAAGCTTCTTTAGAGGCAAAATAATGGTAGAACGAGCCTTTCGGCACGTCACAGGCTTTTAAGATTTCTTGTAGCCCTACTCCGACAAAGCCTTTCTGTAAGACCAGTGGAAAACTGGTGTCCAGAATATGCTGACGGGTGGCTTCCGTTTTGATTGATCGTTTCATGTGCTCACTATATTTTACTATTAGACCAGTCGTCTAGTAATTTTATGTAACTGAGATTAGATTACGTTCTAGAGTAGCCACTACGGCAAATGAATGTTAATAATAGCGGCCTATACTATGCCCGATTGTTCAGGCTTAATCTCTCCGTCATGATTTGTCGTTTAAAAATCAACACAACAGACTTGAACAATTTTAAAGCGCTATCATATAAGTTTCTATTTGCACAATAATTGAGATGTTTTCATGAGCCAAAGTCATATCCGTATTCGAGGTGCACGTACCCACAATTTAAAAAATGTGAGCCTCGATATTCCCCGCGACAAGTTTGTGGTGATTACGGGACTCTCAGGTTCAGGTAAATCCTCTCTCGCTTTCGATACCCTGTATGCCGAAGGTCAGCGCCGCTATGTCGAATCGCTGTCGGCCTATGCGCGGCAGTTTTTATCGCAAATGGAAAAACCTGAAGTTGATTCGATTGAAGGTTTAAGCCCTGCGATTGCCATTGAGCAGAAGTCGACCAGCCATAACCCGCGCTCGACTGTCGGGACCATTACCGAAATTTACGATTATTTGCGTTTGCTCTATGCCCGTGTCGGGACGCCTTTTTGCCCTGAACATGACCTGCCGATGGTGGCACAAACCATTTCGGAAATGGTCGATGCTGTGAAAGCGCTCGAAGAAGGCACAGCGCTAATGCTGCTTGCCCCTGTGGTACGAGAACGCAAAGGCGAATACAGCAATCTGTTTGAACAATTACAAAGCCAAGGTTTTGTCCGTGCCCGTGTCGATGGTGAGATTATTGATATTGACTCGCCGCCTGAGCTGGACAAAAAGAAAAAACACACCATTGAAGTGGTGGTGGACCGCTTTAAAGTTCGGGATGACTTGGGCAACCGAATTGCGGAAAGTTTTGAAACTGCACTGCGTTTAGGCGGTGATATTGCCGTGCTGTCATGGATGAAAGGCGAACATCCTGACCGTGTGTTTTCGGCCAAACACTCCTGCCCTGAATGTGACCGTGCCGTGGCTGAACTGGAACCGCGCCTGTTTTCATTTAACAATCCCTTTGGTGCCTGTCCGGTTTGTGATGGTTTAGGTACACGCAGCCATTTTAGTGCTGATAAACTCATTCCAAATTCCGAGCTATCGATTAGTCAGGGCGCGATTCGTGGTTGGGACCGACAACGTCCGTATTATTACAGTATGATTCAAAAAGTTGCGGATCATTTTGAATTTTCCTTAGAGACCCCATGGAACGAACTGGATAAAGATACCCAGAAAAAGTTTTTATACGGTACGGGCAAAGAAAAAGTTGATCTCAGTTATATTGACGAACGTGGGCGTAAACACAATCGCGTGCAACCCTTTGAAGGGATTTTGCCACACTTAGAACGTCGCTATCGTGAAACCGAAAGTAACTATGTGCGCGATGACTTGGCGCAGTATTTGTCTAATGCGGCCTGTGATGCCTGTGGCGGCTCACGTTTAAACGAAATTTCGCGCAATGTCCGCGTCAAAGACAAAACCATTGCCGAGATCACCAAAATGTCGATTGGCGATGCCGAAGCCTATTACCAAACCCTCAACTTGACCGGTGCCAAAGGTGAAATTGCCGACAAGATTTTTAAAGAGATCCGTGAGCGTCTGCACTTCCTCGTTTCGGTGGGTTTGAACTATCTCAGTCTGTCACGTTCGGCTGAAACTTTGTCGGGCGGTGAAGCACAGCGTATTCGTCTGGCTTCGCAAATTGGCGCAGGCTTAATGGGCGTGATGTACGTATTGGATGAACCCTCAATTGGTCTGCATCAGCGTGACAATGACCGTCTACTGGAAACTTTGGTGCGTTTGCGTGACCTCGGCAATACCGTGTTGGTGGTCGAACATGATGAAGATGCCATTCGCGCAGCGGATCATATTATTGATATTGGTCCGGGTGCAGGCGTGCATGGTGGTGCGATTATTGCCGAAGGTACGGCAGATGAGTTGGCACGTCATGAAGATTCCCTCACCGGGCAATATCTGTCGGGCAAGCTCAAAATTGCCGTCCCTGCGCAGCGTACCCAGCCACCACGTCCCGATGAGCAAATTAAACTGATGGGTGCTGCGGGGCACAACCTGAAAAATGTCGATTTGACCATTCCACTGGGTGTCATGACCTGTGTCACAGGTGTGTCGGGTTCAGGTAAATCTACGCTGATTAACCGTACCTTATTGCCACTGGCGGCGACTCAACTCAATGGGGCAACCACGCTCACAGCCGAGAAGTTCGACTCGATTGATGGCTTGCAATTCCTTGATAAAGTCGTGGATATTGACCAAAGCCCGATTGGACGAACCCCACGTTCCAACCCTGCCACCTATACGGGTTTATTTACCCCTATTCGTGAGTTGTTTGCGCAAACCCCAGAAGCCAAAGCCCGTGGTTATGCCGCTGGTCGTTTCTCCTTTAACGTGAAAGGTGGACGCTGTGAGGCCTGTGAAGGCGATGGCATGATTAAAGTGGCCATGCACTTCTTACCCGATATGTATGTACCCTGCGATAACTGTCATGGTAAACGCTATAACCGTGAAACCTTGGAAGTCGGCTATAAAGGCAAAAACATTTCCGATGTGCTGGATATGACGGTTGAAGATGCCATGCATTTCTTCGATGCCATTCCAGTCATTCACCGTCGTTTAGAAACCTTAAACCAAGTTGGCTTGGGGTATATCCGTCTCGGTCAGTCTGCAACAACCCTTTCTGGTGGTGAAGCACAGCGTGTGAAACTGGCACGTGAATTGGCAAAACGCGATACAGGTAAAACTTTGTATGTACTGGATGAACCGACCACAGGTCTGCACTTCCATGACATTGCCAAGTTACTCGACATCCTGCATGAGCTGCGTAACAAAGGAAATACGATTGTGGTGATTGAGCATAATTTGGATGTGGTGAAAACCGCAGACTGGATTATTGACTTAGGCCCTGAAGGCGGTGCAGGTGGTGGTCAAATTATTGCCGAAGGTACACCTGAAGAAGTGGTGAAAAGTAAAGTTTCGCATACAGCAAGGTTCTTAAAACCGTTGTTGAAGTGATTTTAGAATCTCCCCTAACCCCTCTTTAAAAAGAGGGGGATTCCCGCCTTTTCCAAAGGAGGGTTACTCTCTTTTTCTTGTACTAAATATTATTCAAGATTAAAAAAGTTAATTAATCTTATAAAACCACAACATACTTACTAAATAAGAAGCTCTTAGGATTAAATAAATGGCTAGTAAATCTAATCTAGTAAATTTAGATGCGATGATTAAGCGTGAAGACTTTGCAGAGGAAAGTCCTGATAATACTTCTTTTGAAAATTTCCATAGTATTCCTGCACGCGAATTAGAAACTGGTAAACCTATTATTAGTTTACTAAGGAAGCCTGATTTTCAACGTGAAACAAATCATTGGTCTCCCGAACAATTAGTTTCATTATTAGAGTGCTATTTAGATGGTGATTTAATTCCTTCAGTCATCTTATGGAAATCAAACTCTTATATGTTCGTAATTGATGGAGGCCATAGATTAAGTGCATTGCGGTCTTGGGTTGAAGATGATTATGGTGATGGTCATTTATCATTCAAATATTTTGGCTCTGACAATATATCTTTAGAGCAGAAGAAGGCTGCTACGAAAGTACGCAAACTGATTAATGATAAAATAGGGAGCTGGGCAAGTTACCAATCTCTTTCAAAATTAGATGATCACTCACAACTAGATCCTCAAAAAAAGAAAAGATTGAATACTCTTACTGCTAGAGGGTTATCAGTACAATGGGTTACTGGTGATGTAAAAAAAGCCGAAACATCTTTCTTTAATATCAACATGAAAGGCACTCCTCTTGATGAGTTAGAGGAAAAATTACTAAGAAATAGATTCAAGCCAATTCCTATTTCAGCTCGAGCAATTATTCGTGCTGGACAAGGTCACAAATACTGGTCAAACTTTGACCATGAAATGCAATCAAAAATTGAATCCGCAGCAGCATCATTACATGCAACTTTATTTAGTCCAGAAGCCTCACAACCAATTAAAACATTAGACTTACCCTTAAGTGGATCTAAAGGTGTAAGAAATGCTCTTCAAATATTAATAGAATTACTTGCAATGGCTTCATCTAAGCAAGCTAGTATCAAAAAACTTGAAGATGATGAAAATGATGATACTGGATCTCTGACTCTTACCTGTCTAAATAAACTATTAAAATTAGCATCACGGATTACTGGTGATGAGAACGGTAGCTTAGGACTACATCCTGCTGTCTACTTCTATGGTCCTAGTGGAAGACATTCAAGTTCAATGTTCTTAGGCACATTTTCATTAATTAACGAGAAACTCTCTAATAATGACCAAACCTTTTTTCAAAACTTTATTAAAATAAGAGAGCAACTTGAACGTCTCTTAATCGAACACAAAGATCTTATTGCGGGCATTCTTCAACGCTCTTTAAGTAATAAACGTAATAATACTTATAAAGAAATCTTGTCCGAAACAATAAAAAAACTGTTATTAACTAAAGATGTAACTGAACAAGATTTTATCAATTTTGCAGGCTTTCAAGGAAAAATCTTAGTTGGCGAATATCAAAGTTCGTCTACCAAGTTTACCGATGATCAAAAAAGTCAGATCTTTATTTATTCAGCATTAAAGACCGCACTTAAATGTCCAATATGTAATGGTTATTTAGATGCTCCTAAATCTATTTCTTACGATCATATTATTCGTGTCGAAGATGGCGGTAAAGCTGGCTATAACAATGGACAATTAAGTCACCCTTATTGTAATCAATCTATAAAGAATTAATATTTTATAAAGTATTCTTATAAAACAGGTGACATGGATGTCACCTGTTTGACTGTACTTCACACATGGGTTTTGTCACTTTTTCCCAGTCAAAAGTGAGGCAACGCCTACACAACAAAAATTTAAACCACTACATAAATATGCGGACGTGATAAGGAATCAAACCGATATTCAAATCACCAAACAGCAAAATCTAAATTCTATTACTCAATTTAAATTCAAATCACGTAAAATCCGACTCGGCTTTCATCAAAACAGAAGCCCTATGACTTTTCAATAACACAACGACATAATCAAAACCATGAAAGCACTCCTTCTCAGCATGTCTTTGGGACTTGTGTCCCTACACACCTACGCCAATGGCTATATCAATGAAAACATGATTGTTTTCACCTCAGCATCCGATGGCAGCGACAACCCGTGGCAAGAGCATCCCAAATGTACACCCCGTATTCAAACGGGCAACACATCCAAATCATGGCTGGTGCAATATTTTTATGCCGGCCAAAGCCCGCTGACCTCGTCATTTATCACCACACAAAAGCCTTCGAGCAAAGCCAGCGAATGCGAACATCTGGTGCATTTTCCAGATCAAATACAAGGCTCAGGAATCTTTGAAAGCTATTATCCGAATGGCAAAATACGTAGCCAGATTGAATATGAAGATGGGATCTACCGTGGCAAACTCATCTTCTGGCATGCCAACGGCTTAAAACAACAAGAATCGACCATGAATGATGGCGGTCCTGATGGGGAATATCGCATTTGGCACCCGAATGGCCAACTGGCGCTGTCCATGAAATACAAAGATGAGATGCAAGATGGCATGAAACAGCGCTGGTATGCCGACGGTAAACCCTGGACCTATGTGCGTTTCGAACATGGCATCATGCGTGGTGAACTGAAACAATGGTTTAGTAATGGCAAACTGGAACGTCGTGGAGAATACCGCAACGGCTTAAGACAAAACCGCTATGAAATTTGGTATGAAGATGGCACCCCCGAAGCGGTGTTAAACTACGATGCCGGCAGTATTATCCAAGCGCAATGCTGGAATGCCATGGGCAAACTGCGTAATGCCAAGCATTGTCTCTCTGACTATCAGAATGAAGAATAAGCTAAAATAATCATGCCCATGCGGTCACAAGCCTAGCCTTGTACCGCATTTTTGCCATTCGCTTTGGCCTTAAATAAAGACTGATCGGCTTTATGAAAAAGCTCTAACCAACTGGCCGCCCCCACCGCATAACCCGCACTGATCGAAACGCGCAATTCTTGGGCTAGACCGACCTGCAAGGTTGCAAGATTGACCTCACGTCGGATTTGATCGGCAATCATTAAGGCTTCCACTTCCGTGATTTGCTCCAACAGCAGCAAAAATTCATCGCCCCCATAACGCACTATTAAATCTGTAGCGCGGACATTGGATTTTAAAATTTCGGCAACCATCTGAATAACCTTGTCCCCAAGCATATGCCCATATTGATCATTGACCTGTTTGAAATCATCAATATCGATCACCAGCAGCCCCAACTTTTCTAACTTTTTTGGTTGCTGTTCTAGGTGCTGAATACAACTTTCTAATGCTAAACGATTGGCCACGCCTGTTAAGGCGTCTGAGTTGGCAATATTTTTCAGTTGAAATTCCAAGGCGTCGCGTTGTTGTAACATGCCTTCTAGCTTGCGTATCGCGGTAAATAAAGAATCTACCCGACGATCTTGTAAGCTGCTGTCTTCCAGCGCTGAACTGACCTTACCCTGTGATAAATTTAAAATGGTTTCACGCGCTTGAATTAAAGGTCCAAATACATTGCGACGCGCATAAATCATGGTAAACAACGCTGCCAATAAGGACACGGAAGTCATGAACAGCGTCAGAAAAAACTGGCGTTTGGCCTGCGACTTGTCTTGCTCCGCAACCATCAGGCTGTAGTCCAAAATATAACTCTGCAAGTTCACCACTGAACTAAATTTATCAACGATTTGCTTGGTCAGTTCAGTGCCTGATAAAGCATAGGGTTGCCCTGCAAGGCTGTCTTGAATCAGCATCTGCACGGTATCAATCCCTTGATCAAGAAAGTCTGTTTTCACTTTTTGATGCAATTGAATAAATTCAGGGGTTTTATCTTGTTCGGGCATGATGGTGTAAACCAAATCCCATAAATAATGCGCTTGATGCTGAGTTTGCAGAGAACGCGCCAGATTGGTATCGGGCATTTTTTCCTGAAAGGTCACAGGAGCAATAATATTGGATGCCACACGGCCTGCCTGATCACGCAAATCGGCCAAAATCAGAATTAAGGTGTAATAATTCGAGGTGTATTCATCTTGGCTTTGTGAATGAATCACCATATGTTTTAACACGGTATGGCTTTCATCCCATGCAGCAAACATCTGTAAAATTGCAGCATCCAGTTGCCCCATAGTACGCTGGGCACGAGGCAAAGCAGCATAGGCATCTACCGCAGCCCGCCCTTGCTGTAATTGTGGTTGCAGTTGGGTGGTTAATTCCCTAGCTTCGGCATGAAAACCTGTGCTATTCAGCAGCACTATCGTATTTTCAAGCTGTTGATCAACCCCACGTCGATAGTCCCTCAACTCTTGCTGATTCTGAGCCAGCTCTTCGGAGGTGCTCGACATGACTTTATTGGCCGGGGCACGTTCCCGTGAAATTTTATTGGAGAGTTCAGCGACAGCTCTAAGACTCTGAATCTCAGACAAGGAAATACGCGCTTGTTGGTAGTGCTGATAGCTTTTAAAAATCAGCGGTACAGAAATAAACAGCAATGACAGAACAATGATCAACATCGCTCCCAGCAATCGTTTACTAATGTTTTCTGCACGTAATTTGGACATAGATGCTGAGAGGTTTCCTTCGCGGATTTCGCTATGATTTAAATCATAACACTACGGAAATGTACAACACTGAAGCGTCATTGTCTGTACCGTAACAGAATCAGTGTTGTGTACAAATAACGTACTCTGTTTATTTTAGCTGAATTTGCAGCATTATAAATAAGGGAAAATACCCAGTTTATCTAAGGCATCGAGAGTTAACTCTTTTCTTAACGCCAGTTGCTGCTCATGGTCGGTTTGCATATTAAGCGCAAAAGCCACAATCTGACCGTTGGCTTGCTCAACCCAGCCCACATACCATCCGACCCGAGGTTGTACATCCATGCCCCAGCCACTTTTGGCATACAGCTTGGCTGCCCCACGGCGCTCTACATACAACATGTCTTTCACTGCCTGTTGCACCTCTGTATCGAAGGCTAGAGTTTTAGTCGCCAGTCGATAGGCAAATTCAGCTTGTTGTTGCGGGGTAATGGTTAAGGGGCCATCGAGCCAAAAACGGTCCACCTGAGATCCTATCTGCATATTGCCATAGCCCACACGCTTCAACTCATGTTGCATTAGGCTTAAACCAATGCGTCGAGCCAGCGTTTGGTAAACTGGTACGGCTGAAGCTTGCATCGCCTCTGCCAGAGTCATATCCTTTTCCCAACTTTTAAAGCTGCGTGCTTGTCCATCCCATGGAAAAACTTCTGTGGTGGTGGCTTTATGCTGTTGTAAACCAATCAGTGCATTCAACATTTTAAAAGTCGAAGCCGGAATATAGGCTGTATCTGCCCGCTGTAAGTCATTACCCAAACGTCGCATGTGCTGCCCATCATATGTCACCAATACCGCGGGCTGCTGAATAGACTGAAACATCTGATTCACCTTATTGTCAGCCATCTGTTGTGACATGACAGGATTGTTCGCAGTCTGAGCATTCGGTTTGATCTGTGAATTACACCCCACCAAAACTCCCGCACCCAACAGCAAACAACCCAATGTGCGCATTACCACTGGCATGGTTACTTCCTCAAGATTTGAATCATATTGCTGCTCATGATAGCCAGTTTTTGAGCAAGTAGAAGAATTTCAAGGTGTTTTATTTTACTTATGATCTATTATGGTGCATAATGCACAACATTAGGGCGTTTTTAATTTCATCCTCAGCAGATATTTTTAAATTTCCCTGTTTTTTGGCAAAAAAATCCCAGTTTATTTATTTAATCTGGGATTTTTTCTGCCTTTAAGATTTATTATCAATATTAAATTCAATTTAAAAATTAATAATCGCACCTTATTGGTGCAATACAGTGATCCGATAGTGCAGACTCTACAGCCAATCAGCACCCGCGTTGTATTTGGGTGCAGACCCAGCGCTTCTTCCTTTCTACAGCTCTGTAGCACAACATCTGCTGCCACAAAAACAGCGCTCATTGATCGAATACTGATACTGATTCAAGAAAAACGCATAAAAAAAAGCCCAACCTTGGGGAAAGCTGGGCGATAAAACAAAAACCTTTTGTGGAGAATCAGTCAGATATCACACTATTGCCATGAAACATGATCTGATTACCCTATTATTATGTTCTGCTTTTGCTTAGAAGTAAAGCCGATTAAATTGCTTTGTTTTATAGAAAAACACATAAAATCCCCAATAAGACAAATTCATCACATTTACCCCCTAAAAAAAGCGCAATTAATGTGCACTTTTTACAATTTTTGTAGGTTTTAATTATTTTTTAATCAACTTTCTAGCAGTGCATCACTAAAGAATGTGTCATTTGTGTGAAACTTATAATTGTTTTTAGGAATTAAAATTTGATTTTAAATCTATTTTTACAATTTAATTCACATCAGATTATTCCAAAATTTTTCACCCAGTTTTATGAATTGTGAACCTTAGTCTATTGTTATCTCTATATTTTTTATCAGGTTGACAAGATTTTAGCCATTTGCATATTTTTTAAACAAGAAAATTAGTGCAATTGCTCAGCTACAAGCCGTAACATGCGCTTGATTGACTTAATAAATTGTTACAATACAATGCCACTTGCTTAATCCATTTTAACAAACTGGTAATACTTATGAAAAAACTCGGTTTAGCCACTGCTTTATTATTAGCCATGACCGGTGCTCAAGCATACCAATTCGAAGTACAAGGTCAATCTGAGTACATCGATAATACTGCTAATGACAAAAACTTCACTGGCGCAGCTCAAGGTACTTTCTACTTTAAAGATGTGGATACTTCTAAAGGTCCTTTAGCTGAAGCAGCGTTCTTAAACCAAGCATCTAATGTTTCTGTTGCTTACAACTATACTAAATATAATGAAGAAAATGGTTTCAATACTGAAACTCATACTTATGGTGCAAAAGCAGAAGCTTATATCCCAACTAAATTCGTTCCTGCTTATGCAAGTGCGTCTTACAACCACACGAAAACAGATGCTAAAAATGCTATCTCTGCTGAAGCAGAAGATAATGGTGACCGTTACGCGCTTGAATTGGGTGCTCTAGTTGCCCCAAACTTCTTGGTTGCAGTGGGTTATACTAGCGTTGCAGACGAATATTCTCTTGATGCATTCAATATTTTATCAAATGGTGTTGTGAGTGCTGGCTTAGAGTCAGATACCATTCGTGATGACCAAGATGCAATCACTGCACGTACTAAATACGTTGGTAACATCGATGGCACCAACATGGCTGTAGGCTTTGAGTCTGGTCTTGTTTATGGTGAAGACACAGCTTACCAATTGAAAACTGATTTATATGTAACACCTAAACTCAGCGTAGGTGCTTCTTATGTGAAATCAAGCTTTGCAGATACTCCTGATTCAGCTTGGGGCGCAAACGTTAACTACTTCATCACTCCAGCAGTTGCTGTAGGTGCTAGCTATGTAAATGCTAACGATGATGTTGCTAATGAAGATACACAAACTGTAGGCTTAAATGCTAAATTCCGCTTCTAATTTTATTTAGAATCAGAATACAAAAAAGGACGCTTAAAGCGTCCTTTTTTCATATTAAGCATTTAATTTGGGCTGCGCACCAAACTTAAGAAATGTAAATGACGCTCATATTGGTCAATAATGTCTTGCAACAGGTCTTCCACCGTCCAGTCCATGACATCATAGTTTTGCCCACCTTCACGTAAAAACACTTCGGCCTGATAAAACGGCTGATCTTGCGCCACGGTATCGGCCATAAAACTCGGCGGCTGAGTTTCTCGAGAAACCACCTGATAAATGAAGTTAATTTCATTATGATGATCGACCCGTAACTGCAACCCATGTTCGATCGACTGAATCGTGACATCCAATTCCCGGCGTTGAAACTCTTTTTGTACCTGACTAAATGCCTGCTGTACCTGCTGTTGAATATAAGTATCCACTTCTTGCTGGGTATGCGGATAGTGCATGATCAAGCCTAAACGCTGCTGCCAACTACGCGGATTTTGAATGGCACGTGGTGTGATCCGGGCCGCTTGTAGCGCCTGCATTTTAGTGACATCAATGGTGAGGGCTTTCATTAGCCCCCAACAGACCAGCAGCATAATCAGGGTAAAGGGCAATGCACTCATAATGGTGGCCGATTGCAAAGCGGCTAAACCACCGGCCATCAGTAGAATAATCGACAACACCGCAATTAATACCGTCCAAAACAGACGCTGCCATAAAGGTGAGTTTTCAGTTTCAGCGGTGAGATAATCAATGACTAGAGATCCCGAATCGGCAGAGGTCACAAAGAACAACACCACTAAAATGGTCGCTATTAAACTGGAAATCTGGGCAAATGGTAAATGGGTCAGAAACTCGAATAAGGCCACGGAAGAATCTTGCTGCACGGCACTAATCAAGGAACTGTGGCCATCGTGAATAATGCTGAACAAGGCCGCATTACCCATAAAGCCCATCCAAATAAGGGTAAATCCAGTCGGAATGAACAAGACCCCGACAATGAACTCTCGTATGGTGCGTCCGCGTGACACACGTGCAATAAACATTCCGACAAAAGGTGACCATGAAATCCACCAGGCCCAATACATAATGGTCCATCCGCCAATCCAGCCATTCGGTTGGTAGGCATATAGATTAAAAGTCATGGTAAACAGGTTAGAAACATACTGCCCTGCATTCTGGATCGTGGTTTGTAAAATATAGATGGATGAACTACAGAGAAAAACAAATAACAGCAGAGCTAAGACCAATATTAAGTTGAGTTCAGACAGTCGCTTAATACCTTTATCCAAACCAAACCCCACCGATAAAGAGGCTAAAAAGGTCACAAACACAATCAGCCCAACTTGAATGCCAATGCTTTGCTGAATTCCAAATAAATAATTCAAACCAGAATTAATTTGGGTCACACCAAAACCCAATGTGGTGGCAACCCCAAAAATAGTCCCTAAGGTGGCAAAGGTATCTACCGCATCTCCAACAGGTCCATAAATTTTTTTGCCAACTAGCGGATATAACGCGGAACGCACTTTAAGCGGTAAATTATGCCGAAAGGAAAAATACGCTAGCGACAAACCCACCAAGGCATAAATCGCCCAAGCATGCAGTCCCCAGTGGAAAAAAGTAATCCGCATGGCTTGCTGCGCGGCCAGTACGGTTTCGCCTTCTCCAGTTGGCGGACTCACATAATGCATAACCGGTTCGGCAATACCGAAGAACATCAAACCAATCCCCATACCTGCCGTAAACAGCATCGCAAACCAGGAGCTTTTACTATATTCAGGGAGACTATGGTCCAGACCGAGTTTGATTTTCCCCATATCCGAGAGGGCAATAAAGATCAGTAAAATAAGGAAGAAGGCTACCGCTAATACATAAAACCAGCTAAACGAGTCGATAATCCATTGATTTAAATGCTTGGTCAGTGCTTCAAAGCCACTTGGATCAAACAAAATTAACGCCAGAAACAGTGCAATAATGATGACTGTACTTAAAAATACATTCCGTTTGACATTGGCAAACGGAGACGACTTTATGGAAGGCATAAGTTCCCCCAGAAGATTTTTTATTAATGTAAAGATGCAACCAATCAGGTTTATTGCGCGAGTCTTATAAAAAGTAAGAAATGAATGTTTAAAATTTAACAATTCTTGATCATGATAATTTATGTCGCACAGTAAGGCAGTGCAATTCCTGTAACAATTTCGCTTAAGACCCAAGAGCAGTACAGAATAACCCGCTCTATAGGCTCAAAAGCATGCCACATAAAAAAAGCCCCTTACGGGGCTTTTTTTAAATCTTGGAGATCTGAATTAGTGATCAGATGCACCTGAGATACCAACACCAGTCATAGAACGTACATACTGTGCATCGAATGCTTTACGTTCCGCTTGCGCACGAGCTGAGTTATCCGTTACAGAGAACAACCAGCAGCAGAAGAATGCAAGTGGCATAGAGAACAAGGTTGGGCTGTTGAAACCAAATACAGGCGTATCAGAAATGTGTAGTGTGTCTACCCATACTGCTTTTGATAATACAATCAAAGTTACCGCACTGATCAAACCAGCTAAACCACCGATCACCGCACCACGCGTTGTTAAGCCTTTCCAGAACATTGAAAGAACAAGTACTGGGAAGTTTGCACAACATGCAACTGCGAACGCCAAGCCCACCATGAATGCTACGTTTTGTTTTTCGAACAAAATACCAAGCACCATTGCGAAGATCGCTAAAACTAAAGTGGCAATCTTAGACATACGAAGTTCAGATTCAGGCGTTGTTTGACCTTTCTTGAATACGTTTGCATACAAGTCATGAGAAATTGCTGAAGCACCTGACAATGTCAAACCAGCGACAACCGCTAAGATTGTTGCGAATGCTACTGCCGAGATGAAGCCCATGAACAAGTCACCGCCCAATGCATCAGACAAGTGAACCGCAGCCATGTTGTTACCACCAACAAGCTCAAGCTTGCCAGTTACCGCCATTTTCGCAACATCAATGAATTGTGGGTTGTTTGAAACAAACAGGATCGCACCAAAACCAATGATGAAAGTTAATAGGTAGAAGTAACCAATGAAACCCGTTGCTACCACTACAGATTTACGTGCTTCTTTCGCATCTTTTACTGTGAAGAAACGCATTAAGATGTGTGGGAGACCCGCTGTACCGAACATTAAGCCTAAACCAAGTGAAACTGCATCAATCGGGTTGGCTGCAAGTTTACCAGGTCCCATAATATGAGCCGCATCTTCAAGGCTCATGTCATGCACTTTACTGAAGACTGCAATGGATTGCTCGAACATGCTGGCAAAGCTGAAGCCGACATTTTTCATTACCATGAAGGCCATGAAAGACGCACCGCTCAGTAACAACACCGCTTTAATGATCTGTACCCAAGTCGTTGCCAACATACCACCGAAGATTACGTAAGCCATCATCAAGAGACCTACAACAATTACCGCGATGTTATAGTTCAAACCGAACAGAAGTTTGATGAGCTGACCCGCACCTACCATTTGTGCAATCAGGTAGAACGCTACAACCACCAATGAACTGAATGCCGCCAAGGTACGTACTGGTTTTTCATCCAAACGGAATGACACCACGTCTGATAAGTTGTATTTACCCAAGTTACGTAAGCGTTCTGCAATCAAGAACAACACGATTGGCCAGCCCACCATGAAACCCAACGAGTAGAGTAAGCCGTCAAAACCTGAGCTGAATACCAATGCGGAAATACCCAGGAACGATGCTGCTGACATATAGTCACCCGCAATCGCCAAACCATTCTGGAAGCCCGAAATACCGCCACCCGCTGTATAGAAGTCTTGTGCGCTAGTGGTTTGCTTCGCAGCCCATTTAGTAATGAACAGGGTAAAACCAACAAAAATCACGAACATGACAATTGCGTGCCAGTTGGTGGCTTGTTGCTGTGCTTCGCCCAAATCTGGACCCGCAAAAGCCATGCTAGAGAGCATGAGTGACGATGCAGCGACTGCTTTCGCCTTCATTGAATTCCATTTCATCTTAGTGTTGTCCTTTCTCATGAGCGATCGCTTCTACTTCACGTAGTGCTTCTTCAGTCAAACCATCCAATTTGTTATTGGCAACGTAGGAATACACACCACACAGTATGAATGACAAGACAATAATGCCGAGACCCAATGGAATACCAATTGTGGTCACACCACCGCCGAACGAACTTAATAAAAACTCTTTGTTGTAGCCCACCAAAAGCATGAAGCCTACATACACAAATAACATCACTGCTGTCAGCGACCAGCTCAATGAACTTTTTCTACTGACCATTTCCTTGAATTTGGGATTTTCTAGAATCTGGTTTACCTGAACCTCATCCATAATCTTGCTCCTGTGAAGCGCCCAGCCATAGACGCATTTTTTAATTGGAATTATTTCGTATACAAACTTAACAATGTTGTAGGGTTCTTGTAATTTAGACTTTGGTCGTTAAATTTTAATCAAATCAATCTTACAGAAGTATGAATAGGCTATGATAAGCCCGTAACTCGGGACAATTCGGCATTATGAACAGTTGGCTTATTATTGGCGTACTCGCCCTATACATCGTAATCCTTTTTATTTGTGCTTTCTATGGGGAGAAGCATGCCAGTCGTCTGAGTACACGCGGACGCATGTTACTGTTTAGTTTAACTTTAGGCGTATATTGTTCATCGTGGACCTTTTATGGGGCTACGGGTGCTGCAGTCCGTGAAGGGATTATCTTTCTTCCGATCTACCTCGGTCCCTTACTGTTCGTTGCCTTAGGTTATGACATTTGGCGTCGCCTAGGACGGGTGCGTCAGCACCATGCCATTTCCTCGATTGCCGACTTTGTGGCAGCTCGTTATGGTAAAAGTGGTCCACTGGCCTCGCTGGTGACAATTTTGGCGGTCATCGCGATTATTCCGTATTTGGCGCTGCAATTACGGGCAATTGCTCTTAGTGCCACGGTCATCTTGCAGCAAAATTCAGGGCTGGAAAGCACCACCAATAGTGTGCTGTTCTTGACAGGCATTCTGGCGATATTGGCAATGATGTTTGGTACCCGCCAAATTGCCAATACTGAGCAGCACGGCGGTTTAATGCTGGCCGTCGCTTTTGAATCTTTTGTCAAACTGTTCGCACTCCTGTGCGTGGCAATTTTCTTTGTTTTTGAAGCCCCTGAAAATTTGGGGCAAATCACGCATGATGTCGCCAAGACTTTCCACGATGTGCAGTTGTTTGGTGTTCCAGAAACCTTTTGGGTGCAAACCCTGCTTGCGGCCTTAGCCATTATCTGCCTGCCGCGTCAATTTCACGTTGCGGTGGTCGAACTGCGCGATGAAAAACATATCCGTGGTGCGCGGCGCTGGTTTGCCATTTATCTGATTTTGACCACTTTGGCGATTATTCCGATTGCCAGCTGGGCACTGCATGCCGCACCTGAATATTTAGCCATCCCCGATGTTGCGGTCTTGTCCTTACCAATCAGCTATCAACAAGACTGGCTTACCATTTTGGCATTCTTAGGTGGCTTCTCAGCATCGACTGGCATGCTGTTGGTCTCTTCTGTGGCCTTGTCAATTATGCTAAGTAATGACCTGATTATGCCTGCCTTATGGCGTTTTAATTTTCTGTCCCGACATGACAAACGCATGCCCTTGGTGCTGAAGTTTACCCGTCGGATCTGTATTTTAGCCGTAATGCTGCTGGGCTTTTTATTCTTCCATTTCTTTAACGATATTGACCAACTTTCGGTCTTTGGTCTGCTGGCCTTTAGTGCGGTGGCACAATTTGCCCCAGCATTGATTGGCGGTTTGTATTGGCGCGGTGGCAGTAAACAAGGGGTATATGCTGGTCTAATTGTCGGTTTTCTCATGTGGGCTTATACCCTGCTGTTGCCGACCATCTTACGCAGCTTGCCCGATGAATTTGCCCTACTCAGTATGCAATTTTTATTGCATGGTCCTTTGGGCATGAGTTGGTTACGACCTGAAGCCTTGCTGGGCTTTGAATCTTTTGCTCCCTTAACCCATGGGGTGATCTGGGCACTGGGCTTAAATACCCTGTTGTATATTTGGATTTCCCGGATTTTCCGCCCAAGTATTGCAGAACAAATTCAGGCCGAAAGTTTTTTCTATTACGAAACCAAACCGTTACCTGCGCAAAATACATCATCCGAGATTCATTATTTACACCATGATGTAGCACGACTCAAAGTTGCCGATCTGATTACCCTCGCCAAACGAATTACAGGCGAAGGTCCCACTCAACGGGCCTTTGAACAATTCTGCCAACAGAACAATGTGGTATTAAATGCCAACAGCAGTGCCAACGGCATGTGGTGGCGCTTTACCGAGCAATATTTGGCAGGCACCATCGGTGCCGCGTCAGCACGAACCCTACTCACCACGGCCATGGTCAATAACGGTCTGGCTTTAGGACAAGTGGCGAATATTCTCGACCAAGCTTCACAATGGCAACGCTTTAATCAAAACTTAATCATGACCATGATTGACCATATGACCCAAGGGGTCAGCGTAGTCGATGAGAACATGTGTCTGGTGGCTTGGAATAATCAATATTTGGTGCTGTTTGATTATCCTAAAGATTTGGTTTATGTCGGCTGCCCGATTGCCGATCTGATTCGTTACAATGCCGAGCGTGGAGAATGTGGTCCTGGCTCCGTTGAAGAGCATGTCCGCAAACGCATTCATTGGATGAAAGTCGGCAGTGCCCATGAATTTGAACGGATTCGTAAAGATGGTCGGGTCATTCAAATGCGTGGTAACCCAATTGAAGGTGGTGGTTTTGTCACTACTTTTGCCGACATTACCGCATTCCGTGAAAATGAAGCGGTACTGGAAGCTCGGGTTCAAGACCGCACACAACAGTTGGCCGATGCTTTAACTGAACAACAGTTGGCACGTGAACAAGCGGATAAAGCCAACATGTCGAAAAGCCGCTTTATTGCCGCTGCCAGCCATGATTTGCTGCAACCGATGCACGCTGCACGTCTGTTCAGTACAGCCTTGGAACAAAGTGTCCAGTCGGATGAAGATCGTAAAACCCTACAGCAGCTTGATCGAGCTTTGCATGGGGCAGAAAGTATGCTGTCTGCCCTGCTGGATATTGCCCGTTTAGAAGGCGGTACCATTCAACCCAAACGTCAAGCCTATCCATTACATGACTTGCTCAGCGATTTGGAACTGCAATTTAAATCGATTGCCGCACAGCGTGGCATCCAGTTCCATGTGCATGATGCACAGTTCTGGATTGATACCGATCCGCAATGGATTCGCCGCATTATTCAGAATTTTGTCAGTAATGCCCTGCGCTATACGGCCAAAGGCCGTGTGGTGGTTGGGGTGCTCCGCGCCTCAGAGCGTCCGCAACATATTCGAATTGGAGTATGGGACACCGGACCTGGCATTGCGGAAGCGCAACGCATCAAACTGTTTCAGGAATTTGAACGCTGTGGACACACCTCTCCTTGGGGGGAACAAGGCCTCGGCCTCGGGCTCGCGATTGTGCAACGTATGACTGGACTGTTAGATTATCCTGTGCATGTCTATTCGGAGTTGGGCAAAGGTTCGTGCTTTATGATTGAAGTGCCTGTGGTCGAAGCACCCAAAGTCATTGCCACCCCGGTACAAGCCGTGCCCCTGAAAACCAAAGCCTATAAGATTTTGTGTCTCGATAATGATGAAACCATTTTAGAGGGCATGAGTACCTTACTCACCAAATGGGGCTATCAGGTGTTTAAAGCCACCGAGCCTGAACAGGCACTTGCCCTGATTCAGCAGGAAAACATTCAAGTCTGGCTGGTCGATCAGCATTTGAACGAGCATAAAATGGGCTTAGAGTTCATTCAACAAAACCGTCAGGATAAAGTGCCTGTGGCATTAATTACCGCAGACTCCGACCCTGAATTACCGCAGACCTTGAAAGAACTCAATATTGTGTTGTTAAGAAAACCGTTAAAACCTGCGTCATTAAGATCGTGGTTATCTGGTCTGAAGATTTCAACCGACTAATCCATGCTGCCCACAATGCTGTGCGCTCAGGCGTAAAAGAGCGCACAGTTTTTACACAAAATGCGGGCTTGATCTCCCGCATATTGCCGCATCTTCAAGCTGTTGCCAGCCTGCACGGCAAGCAAGTAATCATAAACCTTTGATCATTCTTGATTTATAAAAAATTAGGGATTCGTTCTCCCGTTTTCGCCTTTTGACTATGGCAAATTCAGTCAGGTTACATTAATGCACACTTGTACAGTTAGTTACAAAATCTCAAGTTAATCATTTCATTGATCTTTATTCGTCAATCAGCAACATCTACGACTTTAGTCGTATACATTTCCCCAAGCAGAGCTTCCATAAATGAGATCATCACTCGAGCAAAAATGATTTACAAGACCAACTGCTCTTATTGTCAATGATTTGCCCCATTGCACAAGTTTTCAGGAGACCCTCATGAATATTACAGAAATGGTTCCGCACGATTTACATCAAGCCCAACAATTTCACCGACTTTACGGTGTCAATGCTTTACTGCCTGATATTGACTGGAATCATCTATTTGAACAAAGCAAAATTTCAGCGACTCATGTGCAAGCCCTCGAAACACTCTATCAAAGTGCAGTACCCCTCGCCTTGCAAGTGTTTGATGAACTGAATTTTGACGTCTTTACCCCAGCCGAATATAAACCGCAAGGACTCGGCTTATTTGAAAAACTCACCCAGCAAGAAGAAAAGTTACTGCAACTCTTGCAAGCCGAAACGCGGAGTTTAGCCCCTGCTGTTCGACATCAAATTTGGAGCATGTTGTTGCGGGGAGGTGCCGTCTTGGTATTTAAGGCCTGGTTGGGTAAAGTCAAAACCAACCAAGATCAGTTAGACACCACTCAATTCGATGAACTTTCCGATCTACTCTTTATTAAGACGTCACCAATCGAACTGGCGAATTGGCTCATGGTCGATGTGAAAGACGAATACGATCATATCTTCCTGATGTATGACAATCAGATTTATCTCGATCGTTTCAACAGTTTGGAAACCGCGGCCCTGTTTGTAGATTTGGGTGTATATGATGCAGCATTCTTGAGCCTGCGCGATGACCGCGTGGCAGAATATTTAAAATCCAAAGGTTACATTAGCCAAGAACAGATTGATGAATTGGAATGTGCGTTAAACCCACTGTATTGTGATAACACCATGCACAAACAGGATTGTTTGGCTTAAACCGCTTGCACAAGATAAAAATAAAGACCTCAACGAGGTCTTTATTTTTATCAGCTCAGCATTACATTTTCTTTTCGTCGATATTGAGCGCTTTAATGGCCAATACCGCTTGAGTACGGTTTTGTACCCCAAGCTTACGGAAAATGGCCGTAACATGTGCTTTAATGGTCGCTTCGGACACATCCAGCTCATAAGCAATCTGTTTATTCAATAAGCCTTCTGCCACCATCATCAATACTCGGAATTGCTGTGGTGTCAAAGATTGGATACGTTCTGCCAGTTCAGTTTCATCGGCTGCACGCGGATCAAAGCCGACATTCGTCGGTAAGTTTGGCGGTAACCAGATTTCACCTTCCAACACCTGACGAATAGCTTCGCCAATGTGGCTTGGATGCGCTGACTTAGGAATATACCCCATGGCACCATGTGCAATGGCACGTTGAATAATTGAAACTTCTTCGTGTGCTGAAACCACAATAATTGGCAGCGATGGATATTGTGCACGTACATGAACCAATGCGGAAAAACCTGAAGCGCCTGGCAAGTTGAGATCCAACAACACCAAATCTGGCTCTGGTCCCTTTTCCAAACGTTCATAAAATTCATTTACTGCGGCGGTCTCATGGATTTGAGCTTGCGGTAAGCTATAGCGAACGGCCTGAATCAAAGCATGACGAAACAACGGATGATCATCAACGATTAAAATATTCATAAGCAGCGTAAGAGATCTAGTGCACAGTAATTCGTATTCTAACCATACATGTGCCATTAAGGATATGCAAATATTAACTATTTTTTTAATGACCAAAAAAAATAGTTACAAGCATAAGCGTTAATTTTTGCAAAAAGATGAAACTCAAATCATATTTTTTTATAAGTTCGCTTGTGCGGTGTGCAATCCTTATTCTTTAATTTAATAACTTGATATTTCAATCAATTACTGAGGCTTTTTAGCACTCCACTCTGGAAGTTTGACCATATCTCAAAATCAGATAACCAATCTGTTTTTCCTTATTTTACAGTTTGATCCTGCCTGTTGATAAATAGCCGTTATTCCCAAACTGCATTTAGGTTAATTCTTATGTCTCTTGCCCATCAACACAAACCCTTAAATATTGTCGCGGTATCTGGCGGTTTAAACACCCCTTCTAAAACCGAAGCCTTGATTCAGGCGATTTTACAGGAATTGGCGGAAGCTACGCCCATTCAAGTCCATTTCATTCAATTCAGTGAAATCGGACAGCTTTTGGGTGGTGCAATTTACCGGCACCAGTTACCGCAACGGATTCAGGATGACTTGGCCGCAGTTGAAGCCGCGGATGCCTTAATTGTCGGCACCCCCGTGTATCGCGCTTCATTTACAGGACTTTTCAAGCATTTTTTTGACTTTGTTGAACAAACGGCCTTGGTGGATGTGCCAGTGCTATTGGCTGCCTCTGGCGGTAGCGACCGCCATGCTTTAGTCCTGGAACATCAACTGCGTCCACTTTTTAGCTTTTTCCAAGCCCAGACTTTACCAATTGGCGTATATGCAACAGACCGTGATTTCACGCCTGAATACACCATTCACAGTGCATTATTGCGGGAACGTATTACCCTTGCGGTTGCCCGTGCCCTACCGATTCTGGAATGGGCGCCAGCCAAAGGACAGCGTGCCGATGTGGTGAAAGCCAAATCTCAGCAGGCCAATCAAAGTCTGGGAATTAACAAACAAATTGAGCAGGCAGAAGTACTACCTTCAGCTGCCGTCCCTAATTTAGATGCAGCTGAAACACGTTTGCATGCTAAAAAGCAGCCTAAATCACAGGTTGCTTAAACACTGAAAACTAGCCCTAGACAACAAAAATAAAGTGCAATAATAACTATAAAGGCAACTCCACATTCCCCTAAGGCTCGGCTTAGGGGATTTTTTTGCTGTCTAAACCTGCAACAGATGAAGCCATGGTGAATGCTGTAGCGCAATGAACCTACTGAAAATACACGCGAACTTTGTAAATCGTCCGCGCTGAGCGGATTAAAACCATCGAGCATATTGGAAGCTGGGTTTGAAGTGCTGCATCTCACAGTGACAGAGATGTGAATAGCTGCTGTTTAACTGCCTGCGCAAACTCAGAGGTGAGCACTTGATCTGCATAGCGTAAAAGATATTTTGGTAGAACCATCCATGGACAATAAGGCCGCTTGTTCTGAAAAGTCGCGGATACGGGAATATTGTGCGCTCAGGCTATTTCAATTGTTTAAAGCCATCGATGGCGAAAGAGAGTGCTTAGCATTACATCAAAGTCGATTGAAAAATCATTTAAAAATATCCTGACAAAAAAAGTCTACAGAATTCATTGATGAGCCAATAAGATATTTTTTCTTTTGTGTCTTTTCTCATAGTGTTACAAATCAGTATATTTAACCAAATGTTAAACTATTACATTACACTAGGATTAAGACAGTAAGCATTTCAACCTACTGCCTTTATGCCAAATATCCTCTCCGCTATTCAAGTTCAGCCTATAGCAGTTCCTACACTAAGTTTTCGGATAGACATTGCCAATTAATACCTCCACCACCTGCGGGTCGGCTAAGGTCGAGGTATCGCCCAAACTATCTAGCTCATTGGCAGCAATTTTTCTTAAAATACGCCGCATGATTTTACCCGAACGGGTTTTCGGCAATGCAGGCGCCCAATGCAGTGCATCAGGAGTAGCAACGGGTCCAAGCACTTTACGAACCCAAGCCACCAATTCAGCTCGGAGTTCTTCAGATTCAGGCACATTGGCTTGCAAGGTCACAAAAGTACAAATGCCCTGTCCCTTAATGTCATGCGGCATGCCCACCACTGCGGCTTCGGCAACTGCTTCATGTGCGACCAAAGCACTTTCAATTTCCGCCGTGCCTAAACGATGTCCAGCCACATTCAAGACATCATCCACACGTCCAGTTATCCAGTAATAGCCATCTTTATCTCGTCGTGCCCCATCGCCCGTAAAATAACTCCCCGGATATGTGGAAAAATAGGCTTCAATAAAGCGTGCAGGATCGCCCCAAATGGTGCGCATTTGCCCAGGCCATGAATCTTTAATAATCAGATTACCTTCGGCTTCGCCTTCCAGCTCCTGACCCTCGGCATCCACCAAAGCGGGTTGAATTCCGAATAATGGACGTGTCGCTGAACCTGGTTTTAAGTCGGTTGCCCCCGGTAATGGAGAAATGAGAATCCCGCCGGTTTCGGTTTGCCACCATGTATCGACAATTGGACAACGACCTTCTCCGACCACGGTGTAATACCAGTTCCAAGCCTCAGGGTTAATTGGCTCACCCACCGAACCCAGTAAGCGTAAGCTACTGCGGTCGCTTTCACGAACAAAGGCATCACCCTCGCGCATCATGGAACGGATGGCCGTAGGTGCGGTATATAAAATAGTGACATTGTGCTTATCGACAATATGTCCTGTTCTTGCCCAGCTTGGATATTGCGGTACACCTTCAAACATCACTGTAGTCGCACCATTGGACATAGGGCCATAAATGACATAGGAATGTCCGGTAATCCAGCCCACATCAGCGGTACACCAAAAAATATCATCTTGTTTTAGGTCAAACACTTCTCGAAAGGTACTATTCACATAGGTCAGATAACCCCCAGTAGTATGTAACACGCCTTTCGGTTTTCCTGTCGAGCCCGAGGTATATAAAATAAAGAGCGGATCTTCGGCATTCATTGGCTCAGGGGGGCAAATGTCATTTACAGACATAATTTCCATGTGATACCACAAATCGCGTTGCGGCTGCATTTGTATCGGATTGCCGGTTCGATGTACCACAATCACATGTTGTACAGAGTCTGTGCCGGGGAGGCTCAAGGCGGCATCGACATTTTCTTTCAGCAAAATCGGTTTCCCACCGCGCATACCTGAGTCTGCCGTAATCACCACTTTGGCCTGACTGTCTTCAATCCGACTGGCCAAAGAATCCGGTGAAAAACCGCCAAACACCACACAATGTACCGCCCCAATCCGCGCACAAGCCAACATGGAAATCGCGGCCTCTGAGACCATTGGCATATACAGCACCACCCGATCGCCTTTTTTCACCCCATTTTTCTTCAAGACATTGGCAAAACGGCAGACTTCATCATGCAACTCCACATAGGAAATAATTTTATGCCGTGAAGGATGGTCGCCCTCCCAAATAATCGCAGGTTTGTAAGGATGTTCTTTTAAATGCCGATCTAGACAATTGGCACAGACGTTCAGTTGCCCATCCGCAAACCATTCAATTTTAAAATTGTCTTTGTCAAAACTGGTATTTTTGACTTGGGTAAATGGCGTAATCCAATCCAATTTCTGCGCTTGCTCAGCCCAATACTCTTCAGGATGCTCAATGGACTGTCGATAACGTTCGAAATACTCGGCTTCATTGGTTCGTGCAGTTTTTTTAAATTCTTCTGGAACAGGATAGACTTCTTTCATATTCATACTTCCTTGATCTTATTCATCTCATCACGAGATGTTATGCCACGTTATTGATTTATTATTGCTGCATTTGGGCAGTATTACGGCTATTTTCCAGCCACTACAATCATGCTTTGGTCGTATGATATTTATACAATGTAAAATCGTGAGATGAAATCCACTTACGACAAAAACTTTCGATGAATCAGTATCTGCTTTGCAGGTTTCATCTTATAATTTTCCTGAAATTTTGCTGGTTTACTTTGCAAATCGCAACATTTCATTACTGAATTCACACTGGGCTAAGCTATGAGCACACCACAGACCTCCCCCTTTTTCTCTCGCAATGCAGCACCGCAAAATGACAATCCCTTATCCACACAAGGGCGTTTTGGCAGGCTCAGCCTGATTGCATGGAGTGGTTTCCTCAATCTGATTACGGTGTTTGCCACATTAGCACTCAGTATGTTTTTGGGAATTTTTAACTTCAGTAGCGCATCTCTGGACAGCAATCTGTTACAGACCTTCTTGAGTGTGGCTGGACTCGGTTTTTGGATTATTTTTCTGCTGTATTTGTATTTCAGCTTCGTGATTGTGATCCGCCGCCTACACGATGTGAACAAATCCGCTTGGTTATTGCTGTTGCTGTTAATCCCATTCATCAATTTCGTGATGGCGCTATATATTGTATTGGCTTCAGGTACGGCTGGCGTTAACCATTATGGTGCACCGCGTGCCACGCCAGTGTGGGAAAAAATTCTGGCTTGGCTGATGATTATTCTTTTTGTGCTCAGTTTCATCGCATCAGGCAGTGTAATTTCCTACATGATGGGCGCAGGTGAATTAGAAACCCCTCAAGAGGTCATTCAGAAAGGCACTGAATATTTTTAACACGGCATCACCAACAGTAAGCTGTATAACTTCGGTTGCATTTGGTTATCTTTTACAGGCTTTTCAGGCAAAATAGCGACAAATTTAAATTGTTTCGGATCTCCTGTGGCAGAGCAACAACATAACCTGAGCGAAGTTGCTCAGGGTACCTCGCAAATCATACAAGAGGCAGGGGCGAAAACGGCAGAAACCGTGATCGCACATACGGCTAAATATAATGATGCCTATACCACCATCGATAAAATCATGGACAGTTTTTGGGAACGTGTCCCCTATTTCTGTATCGCGCTGATTGTTCTGGTGATTTTTTGGTTATTGTCGAAAGTTTTTAAATTATTTGTTCGCAAGACTTTAGAAAATCGCTCCTATACTCGTCAAAATCTGGTCTTGGTGCTGAACCGTGTGGGCACCACCATCATCATTTTCTTTGGCTTCCTAATTGCCATGGTGATTGCCATTCCGGGCTTCACCCCTGGTCAGCTCATGAGTGCGCTGGGTATTGGTTCGGTGGCGATCGGTTTTGCCTTCAAAGATATTTTCCAAAATATGCTGTCCGGCATCCTGATTTTACTGGGCGAACCATTCCGTATTGGCGATGACATTATTGTCAATAATATGGAAGGCACCGTGGAAGATATTCAAATCCGCGCCACCTTCCTGCGCTCTTATGATGGACGTCGCATCGTGATTCCAAATGCGACGGTGTATACCAGTCCGGTCACGGTCAATACGGCCTATCAACGTCGTCGCTGCGAATTTATTGTCGGCATTGGTTATGATGATGATGAGCAAAAAGCCAAAAATATCATTACCGCGATTTTAGATAAGAACCGCAATGTTCTCAGTCAGCCTGGTTTTTCGGTGAATGTCAGTGCCTTGGCTGATTTCTCAGTGAACTTAACTGTGCGTTGGTGGATTGATACTACGGAAACCAATATTGCAGCATCGGTCAGTGAAATTCAGGCCGAAGTTAAACAAGCCTTTAGCCAACAAGACATTAACATTCCATACCCAGTGCAAGAAGTAAAAGTGCATCGTGACCAGAATGTGCCATACTTAATGCCTGAAAATTCAGGTAAACAAACGCCCTAAGACATAGGAAATTGCGGTTTCCGTTCTTAGAATACGGTTGCCTAAGCTCACGGCTTGGCAGCCGTTTTTTTCAAGTAAATCGACCTCATACGGAATAAAACCGCCCTCTGGGCCAATAACAATGCTACAAGGATGTTGGATTGCGTATGGCATTTTTATTTCACTATAGGGATGCGCCACATAGGCCGGGCATTCTGCTGAAATCATGTTGGGGAGCACATCTTCTACAAAGGGTTTAAAACGCTTGTAGATTTCAATCTGGGGAGCAATGGTATCGCCAGCCTGTTCTAAACCCAAGGTGACATATTGATCCAGCTGTTGCAAAAATGGGGTTTGCCAATAGCTTTTATCCACCCGATAACTATGCAGCAAGATAATTTTTTCCACCCCCATGGTCACACTGTCCATGATTAAACGCCGTAATACTTTGGGACGCGGCATTGCTACAATTAACGTCACGGGTAATTTGGCCGGAACCACTTCTTCCTGAATCGGACGTAGCTGGATGGCACGTTCGCTAACCATCAAGACTTCGGTTAAATAGCGTTTGCCCTCTCTGATGCCGACTTTTAAACGATCTCCCACCTGTACATTGACATGAGTTTGCAAATGTTCAAGCTGGCGACTAGCGGTGATCGACCAAACTTCGGATTCAGTTTGGCGTGGGTCTAAGAGCACGATATTCATAAGATAATGCAGCTAAATTAAATGGAAATAACTCGTGATATTCAACAACTGCATTCATAGCCGCAAATCACTCTATCAATTTAAAGCCATTGAGTGGGCCTTACCCTACTTTTGAAAGAGCAAAAGTAGGCAAAACTCTTTGTTAGGCTCATGGTATGTCCCTATACCACAGCCTAACGGTGGCATGCATGCCACCTCCACTTTTCAGATTTTAGGGACTTATAAATAACCATCAATGGCTTGAATATGCTTTTGCAAAGAGCCTTTATTCAGCTGCATAATCTGCTGCGCGGCCTGATTCAATTGTTGTGCGTGTTCAGCATTTTGCAGTAACTGTAACAACACGGCTGCTGCCTGTTCGGCAGTATCAACCACTTTCACGGCATCGGCTTGGACAAATTCATCGACAATGGTTTGAAAGTTAAAATAATTTTTTCCCAATACCGTCGGTACATTTAAAGCAATCGGCTCTAAAATATTATGTCCACCGCCAGGTTCATTGAGTGAGCCTCCCACAAAACACGCTTGACTCAGGGCATACCACAACCACAATTCCCCCATACTATCAGCTAAATAGACTTGGGTATCGGACTGAATGGCTTCTGCCTGACTGCGCCTGTGGGTCTTTAAATTCAAAGCCTGTGCCAGTTGATAGACTTCATGAAACCGCTCAGGATGACGCGGCACCACAATACACAGCAGGTCTGGATTTTGTTGCAGAGAGGACTGTAACGCACTGAGTAGCTTCTGTTCTTCAGGCGCATGGGTGCTGGCAATGGTGATAATTTTCCGACCGGCCAACTGCCAGTCTAGTTTCAATTGTGCTGCCTGCTCGACAAAATGTGCCGGGGCATAAATATCAAACTTAATACTGCCGACCACCTGTGTCACCGCTGGAGCCGCACCCAACTGGATAAAACGCTCCGCAGTTGCCGTATCCTGTGCCAATAACTGATTAAGCCGCTGTAACATCGCTTGAGTTAAACCCGACACTTTGGCATAACCTTGAGCGGATTTCTCTGAAAGTCGGGCATTCACTAGAATGCACGGCACTTGAAATGACTGGGCCTGATCAATTAAGTTGGGCCATAATTCAGTTTCCACCAAGATCAGCAATTTAGGTTGATATTTCTGATAGAACGCCTGCACCAAACTGCATTGATCTGCAGGTAAATACACTGCTTGAAACAAGTCTTTAAAAGCAGCTCGCGCAAATAACGACTTGGCTCGTGCCTGCCCCGTTTTGGTGGTATTGGTCACCAATACTGGATGACCCTGTTTTAAATAATGCTCGATCAGCGGTTGTGCCGCATTGGTCTCACCGACAGACACGGCATGAAACCAAATCGCCTTGCGATTCTTCGGCATCTGAAATGGACCAAAGCGTTCCAGACACTCTTGTTGGTAAGCTTGCACATCTTGCGCGCGTTTTTTGATTCGCCATTGATACAGCGGTTTAATGATCGCGAGTGCTGCGTTATACCAAAAAGGAGTAGCCAAATACGTGCTCCAAAAAACGATTTAAAATAAAACAGCGCAATTTATCATAGAAGATAAATCGCGCCGTTATCTTGTCGTGAATTTAACGGAAAAGCAATTTAAACTGCCGCTGTTTCCGTTTCAGTTAAGCTTGGGTAATCAATATACCCTGCCGCAACATCGGTCCCAATCATGGTTTCCAGTTGCAGCTCATTCAAAGGGGCATCTTGCAATAAACGTTCATACAAATCTGGATTGGCAATATAGGCTTTACCAAACGAGACTGCATCCGCCTGACCTGTGGCCAATAAATCGATGGCATCTTCGCGACTTAAACGCATATTGGCAATATATGGCACACCGCCCGAGCGCTGTTTCATATACGCGCTGATGCTGTCATCCGCCAAATACTCACGGGTAAAGAAAAAGGCAATTTCACGTTTACCCAGTTCTTCTAATACATAACCAAATGTTTCACGTGGATTCGCATCCCCCATGTCATGTTCATCACCACGCGGCGCTAAATGTACACCAACACGACCAGCACCCCACACTTCAATTAAGGCATCCACCACTTCCAGCAACAAACGGGTGCGGTTTTCCACGCTGCCACCATATTGGTCATCCCGTAAATTGGTGGAACTTTGCAAGAACTGGTCAATTAAATAACCATTGGCCGCATGCAGTTCAACCCCATCAAAACCGGCCTGTTTGGCACGAATTGCTGCTTGCTTGTACTGCTCAATAATAGTTTGAATTTCTGCAATGGCTAATGGACGTGGCACCACATATTCACGCTTTGGACGCAATAAGCTGACATAGCCTTTTTGTTGCACATTACTTGCCGAAACAGGCGTTTCACCATTGAGCAAGTCTGGATGCGAAACCCGACCAACATGCCACAATTGCGCCACAATTAAACCATCTTTGGCATGCACCGCAGCAGTCACCTGCTTCCAGCCTTCAACCTGCGCATCATTAAACAACCCTGGGGTATTCAGATAACCATTGGCTTCTTCAGCAATCACCGTGGCTTCAGAAATAATTAAACCACTGCTGGCACGCTGTGCATAATACTCTGCCATCATCGCAGTCGGGACACGGTCATCGGTCGCTCGACTACGGGTTAACGGTGCCATAATGACACGATTTTTTAATTGCAAATCGCCCAAACGCAAAGGGGTGCTTAACTCAGCCATAGTCGCCTCAATATTCACGATAAACTTAGAGTGAATGTTTTAAATGATCGATATATTGCTGAATCAAAGCTTCGTTACGAGAAAAATACGACCACTGTCCATATTTTTCCACTTGAATTAAACCGGCTTGCTGGAGCACTGATAGGTGATTCGACATGGTCGATTGCGAGACTTTGCCCAAGCGTTCAATGTGCCCCGCACATACGCCACGCTTGAAGCCACCGCATTCTTCAGCCGATAAAAACTGTTCAGGATGTTTTAACCATTCCAGAATTTGACGGCGGGTCGGATTCGCCAATGCTTTAAAAATTAAATCAATATCCATAGTCCAGACATGTTCAATCACGCACAAGCTTGATTCAGCTCCCCATTAATATATCGTATTTTTTCGATTTTTATATCGAATATTTTAGATATATTGTAAAGAACTGCATCAAACTTGGCTAAGTTACTGATGATGCTTCACTTATAAGCCTTGCTTTAAGCTCGCCTCAATAAATTTATCCAGATCACCATCCAATACCGCACCCGTATTCGAGTTTTCCACACCGGTACGTAAGTCTTTAATGCGTGAGTCATCCAATACGTAAGAACGAATCTGACTGCCCCAGCCAATATCAGACTTGGAGTCTTCAAGGGCTTGCGCCGCTTCGTTACGCTTGCTCATTTCCAGCTCATACAACTTGGCACGTAACTGTTTCCAAGCATGGTCACGGTTGGCATGTTGTGAACGCTGGTTCTGACACGCCACCACAATGCCTGTTGGCGCGTGGGTTAAACGGACCGCAGAATCGGTTTTGTTAATGTGCTGACCACCCGCACCCGAAGCACGGTAAGTATCGGTACGCACATCAGCAGGATTGATGTCAATTTCAATGTTATCATCGACTTCTGGCGAAACAAACACCGCAGAGAATGATGTGTGACGACGGTTACCCGAGTCAAATGGCGATTTACGCACTAAACGATGTACGCCCGATTCAGTTCGTAACCAACCGTAGGCATATTCACCTTCTACACGAATCGTGGCGGACTTAATCCCAGCCACATCACCGTCTGATTCTTCCATCAGTTCAGCTTTAAAGCCATGACGTTCAATCCAGCGCATATACATACGCAGTAACATCGATGCCCAATCTTGCGCTTCAGTCCCGCCTGAACCTGCCTGAATTTCTACATAACAAGGATTCGGGTCCATGGGATTACTAAACATACGGCGGAATTCAAGTTTTGCCAGTTCTTCTTCTGCTGAACTTAATTCAGATTGCACATCGGCCAATAAACTTTCATCATCGGCTTCTACCGCCAAATCCAGCATGGCTTGTGCATCTTCTAGTTGGGTGGCTAAACCATCTAACACGTTTAAAACGTTTTCCAGTTCGCCTTTTTCTTTGGCCATTGCCTGTGCACGGCTTTGGTCATTCCAAATCGCAGGATCTTCTAATTCACGTAGAACTTCTTCTAAACGCTCTTTCTTTAGATCGTAGTCAAAGATACCCCCGTAGTGTTTGACCACGGTCGTTTAAATCTTTTAATTGGTTTAAATAAGGATTAATTTCCACGGGAGCTACTCTCAAATCAATTATTAGCTTAAATAGCCCTCAATTATAGCACAGAGCTTTTCGAGAGTTTTAGCCTGTTGTTATCACCGCTTGGCACATCTCCTGAATTTCATGCTGATCTTAAAAAGTCCTGTTTCACCCAACGATTGATGTCGTTTCCCCTTACAATTTCGTCGTTTTTTTCACCAAATTCTATGTTATTCATAGAAAATCCACAGTTTTAATAAATAACTACATAAATTTAAATTATTATTTATCAATATTTTATAATTAAAAATTTACACAACATTACGCTTTAAACAATTCCGTAACCGTTGCACGGTTGAAGAAAACCCAATTTCACTTAGACTGAACTTGTAACAAAAAATTTAATTTATTCTTTTAGCCAAATTTCAGAGGGGTCATTTCCATGAAAAAATTAGCAATTGCTTCAGCGTTGTTTTCTGTCGTTGCAATGACTGGAACAGCACATGCATATCAAGCCGAAGTCGGTGCTTCAGCTGGACTAATCGATCCGGATAACGGCAGCTCAAGTGGCTCTTTTGGTGTTGATGGCACATATTATTTCAACCCTGTTCAAAGCCGTAATGCTCCTTTAGCAGAAGCTGCATTCTTAGACCGTGCAAGCAATATCAATGCTCACTATGGCTACAATGAAGTCGGTGATGACGAAGTGAATAACTACGGTGCTGGTGTTGAATACTTTGTTCCAAATTCAGATTTCTACGTCAGTGGTAACATTGGTCGCCAGGATGTAGAGCATAAATATGGTCCTGATTTTGACACAACACTGTATGGTGCTGAAGTCGGTTACTTACCTGCACCAGGTTTCTTAGTTGCGTTAGGTCTGAAAGGCTATGACAATGACTACGATGATGGCGTAGATCCAACGGTACGTGCCAAATATGTAACTCAGCTCAGCAATGGTAAAGACATTAACCTTGAAGCAGGCGCTTCGTTCGGTGACCTCGATGAATACAACCTTGCTGCCGACTACTTCATTGATAAAAGCTTCAGTGTCGGTGCAGACTACTACAGCAACGACTTGAGCGATGTCAACGAATTTGGCGTGAATGCACGTAAATTCTTTACCCCACAAGTCAGCCTTGAAGGTCGTGTCGGTTTTGGTGAAGTCGGCAATAACGACTACAACAAATTTGGGGTAGCAGCGAAATACCGCTTCTAATTTTCCCAAGCAATCTCCATAAAAAAACCGCTGTTTTCAGCGGTTTTTTTTATTGGGATAATTTTACTGCAAATGTAAAATTCTGAGTTGTAGACTGACCTGTCCGTTAAAACTATTTTGCTCTAACTCATAGACCAAATGCACCGAGGATTGCATCGGATCAAACTGAAATTTGTCCGCAGCGTTAAAAGCGATTGCATCGACGATCTGACCATTGTCTAAAGCTAGGCGTAGTTTCAGATGTAATTCCTTTAACCAACGATAATCCAAGACCTTAAACTGCCCTTCAAAAATCGGAGCTGGAAATTTTTGCCCCCAAGGGGTCAAATGCTGTAACAGATGTACCGTTTCTAAATTCAAAGCCTCAGCCGGCAATTCACCATCCGTCCACAAAGTCGCTTGAAACAAGGCTTCATCCATGCTTTGGATCAACTGTACAAATTGCTGTTTGAATTCATCAAAATGCTGTTTCTGAATGGTCAAGCCTGCTGCTGCAGCATGTCCACCAAAATGACTGACCAAGTGCGGCGATTGTTCGGCAATGGTTTCTATGGCATCACGAATATGAATACCCTCGATGGAACGGGCCGAGCCTTTAATATGTTCGCCATCTTCATCTGCGGCAAACACAATCGCAGGGCGATGAAATTGTTCTTTTAAGCGACCCGCGACAATGCCTATCACCCCTTGATGCCAATGTGGTTCAAATAAAATCAATGCCGCAGGGGGTTCTGTCGCATCCAATTTAAATTGTGCCAAAGCAGTGAGCGCATCCTGCTTCATTTGCGTTTCTACTTGGCGACGTTCGACATTGAGCTGATTCAATTGCTGAGCCAAAGCATAGGCTGTGCTGTAATCCTCTGCCAATAAGCATTCAATGCCAATATCCATGGTTTCCATGCGTCCCGCGGCATTAATCCGTGGACCCAAGACAAATCCTAAATCTTGCGCTTTGAGTTGTGCAGCATCACGTCCGGCTATTTCTAATAAAGCTGAAATTCCAACCCGACACTGATGTTGCTGAATGCGCTTGATTCCGGCATCCACCAAAATACGGTTGTTATAATCGAGTGCTGCGACATCGGCATAGGTGCCTAAAGCGACCAAATCCAGATATTGTGCAATTTTGGCACTGGATTTACCTTGCTGGGCACGGGCACTACTTAGGTTTGCCAACAAATAGAAGGCAACACCCACCCCTGCCAGCGCCTTACTCGGGAATTCGCATCCCAATTGATTGGGATTCACGACAGCTTCGGCAGCAGGCGTTTCCTTGCTGGTCAGGTGGTGGTCAGTAATCACCACCTGTATGCCGTGTGCTTGCGCTTGCGCTACACCAGCATGACTGGAAATACCATTGTCGACAGTCACCAAGACTTCGGGCTGAAACTTGCTAAATGCCAAATCTGCAATTGCGGGCGTCAGACCATAACCATATTTAAAACGATCCGGCACCAGATAGTTCACCTGCGCGCCCATCTCTTTTAAAGCCAAGATCATTAAGGCTGTGCTGGTCGCGCCATCGGCATCATAGTCCCCGACAATCACCATTTTTTTTTGCTGATCAATCGCCTGATCGAGCAGTTCAACTGCCTGAGCCAATCCTTTTAAGCTTGGAGCCAACAGATGTTTTAGCTTGAGTTCAAGCTCTTGTTCCGATTCTACGCCTCGGCGCGCCAAAATTTGTGCAATAAAAGCTGGCACGCCCTGAAAATTTTCAGGGCGTGTTAAATAGGGTCGTTGCTTAATCTGTATTTGTGTCATTTACGGCATGAGTCGTTGTAATTTCCATATACCGTCGATTTTTTCATAACTGAGACGGTCATGTAAACGATTTGGTCGTCCTTGCCAGAATTCATAATAGTCTGGTTGCAAACGATAGCCTCCCCAGAAAGCTGGTTTGTTCAGTTCAGCGTGCTCTGCCACCTGATCTTGCAAATTCTGGAAACGTTGCTGCAGTTCATCACGACTGGCAATTACACCACTTTGCGGAGTACTGATATGTGCCGCAATTTGACTGTCACGCGGACGCTTACGGTAATAGGCTGTCGCTTCATCTTCCGAGATTTTTTCAACCCGACCACTGACACGGACTTGGCGTTCCAGTTCAGGCCAGTAAAACAACAACTCTGCATACGGATTATCAATCAGATCCAAGCCTTTTTGACTATCATAATTGGTATAGAAGTCATAACCAGCTTCAGTCGCCCCACGCAACAGCACGGTCCGCACATGCGGACGGCCTTGGCGATTTGCTGTGGCCAAATACATCGCATAGGGTTCGTGTAAACGTGCCTCAAGCGCAAGATTGAACCAATTCAGAAATTGCTCATGTGGATGCTGCTCCACTTCTGACTCAAGCAATTCCCCTTTTTGGTAACTTAAACGCAATTCACTGAGATCTTTAATTAAATCGCTCATGGCATATTCCTTAAGCAGCTTGGGTACGGACCACATCCGCGAGATGATTCGCCAATGCAGTCACTTCTTCCAGTTGATCACCTTCAACCATGACACGAATCACAGGCTCAGTTCCTGATTTACGAATCAACAGTCGTCCACGACCCGCCAGTTGGGCTTCGGCTTTGTCAAATTCGGCCACCATCGCTGGGTTTGCATACGGGTCAATCATCTGTTCTAGACGCACGTTGACCAACACTTGCGGGAACAGTTTAAAATCTGCAACCAGTTCATGCAGGGCCTTTTTCTGCTCCACCATTACCGTTAGCACCTGTAATGCTGCAATAATGGCATCTCCTGTCGTGCTCTTATCGAGCGTTAAGATATGACCTGATGGCTCGCCACCGATCACCCACTGATGTTCTTCAAGCGCTTGAAGGACATAGCGGTCACCCACTTTGGCACGCACAAAGGGTACTTCAGCCTGCTTGAGTGCCAGTTCCAGCGCCATATTGCTCATGACTGTCCCGACAATGCCTGCAGGTTTTTTGCTGGCTTGGGTCGCCAAAATATACAAAATATGGTCGCCAGTAATTTGTTCACCATGACGGTCCACCATAATCACTCGGTCGGCATCACCATCAAAGGCAATCCCCACATCCGCAGCATGCTCAACCACTGCTTTTTGCAAACGTTCAGGATGCGTCGAACCACAGTCCTGATTAATATTCAGACCATCAGGTTCATTATAGAGAGCCACCACTTTGGCACCCAATTCTATAAACACGGCTGGTCCCACGTTATAGGCTGCACCATTGGCACAGTCCACCACAATTTTTAAATCCGACAAATCAAAATGGTAAGGGAAGGTCGATTTACAGAATTCGATATAACGACCATTGGCATCTTTGACGCGAACACTTTTACCCAAATTGGCCGTGTCCTCAATCAATAGCTCTTTTTCCAGTTCTTGATTAATGGCTTCTTGCAGCTCATCTGGCAATTTTTTCCCTTCACCTGAAAAGAATTTAATGCCGTTATCAAAATATGGGTTATGCGAAGCAGAAATCACAATACCCAAGCTGGCGTGTAAAGCACGAGTTAGGTGAGCAATCGCTGGCGTTGGCAATGGACCCAATAAATGCACATAAACACCCGCTGCATTTAAACCTGCCTGTAATGCCGCCTCTAAAATATAGCCCGACAAACGCGTATCTTTACCCAAAACGACAATCGGTTTATTTTTTTGCGTAATTCTTTTAAGAACTTTACCTGCAGCAAATCCTAGCTTTAGTGCAAATTCAGGCGTAATGGGTAGTTCGCCAAATTTCCCTCGAATACCATCTGTGCCGAAATAACTCATGTTTTACTCACTTCTTATATCTAGGTGTTGTGATCCACCTTTTGTCATAGTGAAATACTTTACACCAAAATAAAAAAGACCGTCATAGTGTTGACGGTCTCTTTGAATCTAATTTACTAAAAATCAACCAACGCGATAGTTTGGCGCTTCTTTGGTAATGGTGACATCATGCACGTGTGATTCAGACATACCTGCTGAGGTAATCTTCACAAACTTAGCATTTTGACGTAGGTCCTCAATCGTAGAAGAACCGGTATAACCCATCGAAGAACGCAAGCCGCCCATCATTTGATGTACGATGTTACCCATTGGTCCTTTGTATGGTACACGACCTTCAATGCCTTCTGGAACCAGCTTCTCAGCACCCGCTTTCGAGTCTTGGAAGTAACGGTCCGCAGAACCTGTCGCACCCGCCATAGCACCCAATGACCCCATGCCACGGTATGCTTTGTAGTAACGACCTTGGAAGAATTCAACCTCACCTGGGGCTTCTTCAGTCCCTGCAAGGAGTGAACCGACCATAATCGTGCTCGCACCAGCACCAATCGCTTTTGCCATGTCGCCAGAGAAGCGAATACCACCGTCAGCAATTAAAGGAATTTGGTCTTTTAATGCATTGGCAACGCTATCAATCGCAGAGATTTGCGGCATACCAATACCCGCTACAATACGCGTAGTACAGATTGAACCAGGACCAATACCCACTTTCACTGCATCCGCACCTGCATCTAATAATGCTAATGCAGCATCACCAGTTGCAATGTTACCACCGATCACTTGAACTTGAGGGTAGTTCTGTTTCACCCAGCGTACACGCTCAATCACGCCTGCAGAGTGACCGTGTGCAGTATCCACCACAATCACGTCAACACCCGCATCCACTAAAGCTTCTACGCGGCTCGGTGTTTCTACACCTGTACCGACTGCCGCACCCACGCGCAAACGACCAAGGTCATCTTTGCAGCTGTTTGGATAGAGTTCCGCTTTACGGAAATCAGTAACCGTAATTAAACCTTTCAGTTCATTGTTTTCGCCAACCACCAATACTTTTTCAATACGGTGTTTTTGCAATAATGCCTGAATCTGTTCTTTAGATTCACCTTCACGCACAGTCACTAAACGGTCTTGACCCGTCATAATGCTGCTTACAGGCTGTTCTAGATTGGTTTCAAAACGTGTATCACGTCCTGTCACAATACCAACCACTTTCCCATCTTTCACTACAGGCACACCACTAATGTTGTTGGCTTGCGTAATCGCAATCAACTCACGTACTGTGGTTTCTGGTGTTACTGTAATTGGGTCTTTGACCATACCTGCTTCAAATTTTTTCACACGGCGTACTTCTGCAGCTTGCGCAGCAATATCCATGTTTTTATGCAAAATACCAATACCACCGTTTTGTGACATCGCAATTGCCATACGTGATTCAGTCACGGTATCCATTGCTGCTGAAACGAGAGGGATATTTAAGTTAATGCCACGAGTCAGGCGTGTCTTTAGAGAGACATCTTTTGGGAGGACAGTAGAATAGGCAGGGAGTAATAAGACATCATCGAAGGTTAACGCTTCTTGAACGATGGTCAACATAACAGTCTCACTGGTAATTTCCGTGCGCTATTATAAACAAATTTAGCTTTAAATTTCATTTTTTATTAAAAAAATATCATTTAAAAATGCAAGTACCCTGGGAAATGCCTTGCGACCCCAGTTTCAAGGGTCGAGACTGACTCGAATCAACCAGTCAATCTCTGCTGATCGGCTTAATGCAAACTGGCTTTAGGTTGGGCAGGTAAAAATACTTTCATCCATTAAGTCAATGCCACATTCTAAAGTTTCAATCCAATCCAAGAATTGGTTAATCATCTCTTTGCCGATAAACGGCGTACCATGTTGTGGCACAATCATTTCAACATCCATGCTGCGCACCATGTTTACCCAAAGGCGAATCACTTTGTTGGAACACATATAACGTTGATGGAAACCTTTCATTTTTGGGATATGCGCAGCAAAATTTTCCAAGGGCTTATTGGCATCATCCACCATAGATGCGCCCATATCACCTGAAAACAAAATTTTTGCGATTGGGTCGTAAAATTGAAAATTCCCAACTGAATGTAGAAAATGAGCAGGGACAACAATAATACTGGATTCACCCAAAGGAATGATCCCTCCGTGGTCCGGCAATTCGATCAAACGTTCTAACCAACCACCTTTCATTCGGTCACTCATAAAAGCCGAGTTTAAATGCGGCAAGAAGCGCGCCCATAATTTAGATGCGACCACTTTGGCATCGGTATAGACCAACCAACGTGGCATAGAAGTAATAATGTCAGGATCTTGATGCGATGCCATCACATAATCGAGATTGGTTAAACGGGTGTATTTATTTAGCTCCATGGTTAAAGGAACATAGGTTAAATCGCCCCCTGGATCTAAAACTGCAGCGCGCTCATGATCTACTATCAGAAACTGGTTTGCCTGTACGCCTTCACCTTTGACTAAACTGGTAAAACTGATGCACTTATGTGTGCCATTATCAAACAACACTTGCGATGTGGTGCGATCAAAAGCCATAGCAAAACCCCAATATTTGTATTGTATAAGTTCAATTTTTAATTCCTTATAACATAAAGGGAAATAGCGTAACTTACAATAAATATACAGATTTAGTTTTGAGTTTTTTATGCTTATTTATCTGATTTACATAATAAAAAACCCAACTAATTCGCTGGGTTTTCCATAATCATACTTCGGCTTAGAAGAAATAATGCTGTACCAAGGTGGAGACCCCGATAATCAGGAAGATGGCTGCGCCAATTTTATGGATTAACGCAATTGGCAGTTTGTCTGCGAGCTTATTCCCGACAAAGACTGCTGGTGCATTCGCCAACATCATACCCACAGTAGTACCCGCCATGACCCAAAAAATACTGTCATAACGTGCAGCCAAGGCGACGGTTGCGATCTGGGTTTTATCACCAATTTCAGCTAAAAAGAACAACACAAATGTTGCACCAAAGACGCCAAATTTTTGCCATTTGTTAATGCTATCGGTTTCATCATCCAGCTCATCTGGAATCAGCATCCACGCAGCCATGCCAATAAAGCCAAGTGATAACACCCAGATTAACACTTCAGGACTTAAAACCGTGGTAATCCATTGACCCAATACCGCAGACAAACCGTGGTTAATCAAAGTTGCGGCCAAAATGGCAATCAAAATAGGAACAGGTTTACGGAAACGTGCAGCCAGTAATAAGGCAAGAAGCTGGGTTTTATCACCCATTTCAGCGAGAGCGACAATTGCTGTCGAAATGAGGAACTCATGCATAAGGTCTTTTCTCTGGCTAGCAAAATTTGCCTATGACTTACCCCTCCTGCTAGCCAAAATCAAATAGATTGATGCAGAGTGGTAAATCAAAGGTCTTGCCAACAAAAAAAGCTGCTTGATGAGCTTATTTGGTTCTTTGCTATGATGACCATGTTCTGTGGAACAATTATGTTGATCATCACCTTTTTACATGACGTAAAAAGCGGCTACTCCCCAATGAATCATCGCTATTATATAAAATTCACTCAATTTTTCAAATCTTTCATGCAGTTTTTAATAGCCCACGATGAAATTTAGGGCTTTAAAAGTGAAAGCCGACGCGTTGTACCAACCAGAGCGCTGCACGCAACAGCCCCAAGAGCAAGGCCAAACCGAGGTTAAACCCGAGCCAACCAAAACTCCCCCAACCACTGGCACCCCCGATGTTTTGTGCTTGAAACTCCATAGAGAACACAATGGTCGCAGTGAAGATTTCCAACCCCATGACCAAATAGGTGACCCAGCCCCATGGAAAATGCAACACACTCAACCAAAAGCCCATTAAGACCAAAACCAACAAGACGATTGGTAGCATGAATTTAAAAAATGGCCACATCTGCATGCTTCTCCCTGCATTGAATTTGTTGCTGTTCTATCTCGCTTCATTTTAACCAAATCCTTGAATCGCACGAGACTTCTCAACAGAGTCTTACAATTTACTGTTTATGATTCATAAAAAAACCCCGCCAAGGCGAGGTTTTATGCGCTGATTTAAACTGAATTAGAGCAATAAGCTGCGAATGTCTGCCAATAACTTGGTTAATTTATTGGTGAAACGTGCTGCATCCGCGCCATTAATCACACGGTGGTCATAAGATAACGACAATGGCAACATCAATTTAGGATCAAAACCTTGACCATTCCAGACAGGCTGCATCGTCGCAGGTGAAATACCTAAAATTGCCACTTGTGGCCAGTTCACCAACGGTGTGAAGGCTGTACCACCAATCGCACCTAAGCTTGAAATGGTGAAGTTGGCCCCTTGCAAGTCTTTCGGTGAAAGTTTCTTGTCACGGGCTTTCTGACCTATTACACCCAATTCAACTGCGATTTGTTTAATAGTTTTCTGGTCTGGATTACGTAATACAGGAACCGTTAAACCATCTGGTGTTGCTACAGCAATACCCATATGGATTTCGTTACGCAACAGCACTGATTTACCATCATCTGCTAAGTGACCTGCAAACTCACGTTCTTCTTTCAACAAGTGCGCAACCGCTTTGATGATGAACGCCATAATCGTCAGGCTAATGCCTTCTTTCTTAAAGTTGCCTTTAAGATCATTACGCCATGCTTCCAGCTCAGTAATATCCGCCAAATCAAACTGTGTCACTTGTGGAATAAAGTTATTTAATGACAATTGCGGAATCGACACTTGCTGCAAACGTGTCAGCACTTTTTCTTCCACACCACCAAAAGCGCTAAAGTCAGGAAGTTTTGGCAAGCCTGAAACTGCTGGCGCAGCCGGAGCAACTGGGGCTGCTTGTGGTGCAGTTAAACGTGCTTTCACATAGGCAAACACATCTTCTTTCATTAAGCGACCATGTGGACCCGAGCTTTGTACTTGGCCAAGGATCACACCGAGTTCACGCGCTAATTTACGTACCGCAGGACCGGCATAAACTTTGGCATTTTCTGCACTTTGCTCTTTGGTCAGCTTATCTACACCTGTTGCTTGAACAGGTACCGTTTCAACTTTAGCAGCGGCAGCAACAGGCGCTGCGGCTTGGGGTTGAGCTTTTGCAGGAGCTACAGGTGCTTGTGCCGCAGGCGCTGCCGACTCAGCTTCAATAGTCACCAAAGGCATGCCTTGTGCAACACTTTGCCCAGCAGCAACATGAATCGCTTTAATCACACCCGTTGTGGTGCTTGGCACTTCAACTGTGGCTTTGTCCGATTCAACCACAATAATGCTTTGATCGTTCTCAACACGATCACCCACACTCACCAAAATTTCAGCCACTGCGGCTTTGTCGACCCCTAAATCAGGCACGGTGATTTCAACTGCACCAGTCGCCACTGGCGCAGCTGCAGCCACAGGAGCCTGAGCAGGTTCAACGGCAACGGATGCAGACTGGGTTTCGCTAGCCGTTGTTGCAGGTGTTGGAGCCGTAGCAGCGCCCGCGACTTTCACTTTGAGCAGCACAACGCCTTCTTTGACGGTATCACCCGCTTGAATCTCAACACTTTCAACCGTACCGGCAACCGTGCTTGGCACTTCAACCGTGGCTTTGTCAGATTCAACCACCACGATACTTTGATCCACTTCAATGCTGTCACCAGCTTTGACCAGTAACTCACCGACGACTGCTTTTTCCACACCAATGTCTGGAACCTGTACATCAACAATCGTACTTGCACTTGAGCTAGCCGATGTAGCTGCTGTTGTAACTTCTGGAGCAGCAACCACTGGTGCTGGCTCAGCCGCTTTTTCTTCAGCTTTCGCTGCAACAGGCGTTGCAGCCGCTTCAGATTCGAGTTCAATCAGTACAGCGCCTTCAGCGACTTCATCGCCCACTGCAACACTGATACTTTTCACCACACCTGCCGAAGTGCTAGGCACTTCAACAGAGGCTTTGTCGGACTCAAGCAAGACCAGACTGTCATCAACGGCAATCTGATCGCCCACTTTCACTAAAATTTCTGCAACCGTGGCTTTATCTACGCCAATATCAGGTGTTTTGATTTGCATACTTAGTTCTCCTCACCTGATTGTTCTTTGTAGTCTGCTACGGCTTGAACTTCAGGATGTGCCTGAGGAGCCCATGCCACTGGACGGTCTGTATCGAGTTCAAATGAAGAAATGGCATCTTTCACTAAACGCGCATCAACTTCACCTTCATCCGCCAATTTTTTCAACGTTGCTACCACAATATGCGCAGCATCTACACCGAAGTAGCTACGTAAGTTAGCACGTGTATCTGAACGACCATAACCATCTGTACCTAAAGCCACGAATGGACGGTTGTCTGGTAGATAAGCACGGATTTGTTCGCTATAAGCACGCATATGGTCAGTTGCAGACACGACGATACCATCAGTAGGACGAAGTAACTCAGATACCCACGCTTCTTTCGCTTGTTCAGCTAAAGGGTGTAAGCGGTTGTATTCTTCACATGCCATACCATCACGCGCCAACTCGTTAAAGCTGGTCACACTCCAGACATTCGAATGGATTTGGTATTCATCACGCAAAATTTTCGCTGCTTTGATCACTTCACGCAGAATCACACCCGAACCTAACAATTGAACAGTGGCTTTGTCATCTTGTTGGAACAAGTACATACCACGTTTGATGCCTTCCTCAGCGCCAACTGGCATTTCAGGATGTTCGTAGTTTTCGTTCATCACGGTTAAATAATAGAAAATACGCTCTTGGTTCACATACATACGTTGTAAACCATCATGTACGATCACCGCCAATTCATAACCGAAACATGGGTCATAAGACACACAGTTTGGAATCGTGTTCGCAAGGATATGTGAGTGACCGTCTTGGTGTTGTAGGCCTTCACCGTTCAGTGTGGTACGACCAGCCGTTGCACCCAACAAGAAGCCTTGAGCCTGCGCATCACCTGCCGCCCATGCAATATCACCAATACGTTGGAAACCAAACATTGAGTAGTACATGTACATTGGAATCATTGGCAAGTTATTGGTTGAATAACTGGTTGCCAACGCCGCCCATGCACTCATCGCACCCGCTTCGTTAATGCCTTCTTGAAGCATGTGACCGTCACTTGCTTCACGGTAATGCATCAATTGTTCTTGGTCTTCAGGGGTATATTTCTGACCATGTGCAGCATAGATCCCCAATTGACGGAACATACCTTCTAAACCGAAAGTACGTGCTTCGTCAGGTACAATTGGCACCACGCGATCTTTAATCGCTTTTTCTTTCAAGAGTGAAGAAATTAAACGCACCATCACCATCGTAGTCGATTGTTCTTTACCTGCAGAACCTTTTAATACCGCATCAAAGACGGATAATTCAGGAATGGCTAATTGCTCACTTTCTTTACGACGTGCAGGTAAGTAACCACCCAATGCTTCACGACGCGCCTTCATGTATTTCAATTCAGGTGAATTTTCGCTTGGACGGTAGAATGGAACTTCTTCAAGTTGCGCATCGGTAAATGGCAAGTTAAAACGGTTACGCACATACTTTAATGAGTCAATCTGCATCTTCTTGATTTGGTGCGTTTTGTTGACCGCTTCAATTTCTTCAGATAAACCATAACCTTTGACAGTTTTCGCAAGAATTACCGTCGGTTGACCTTTGGCTTTCATTGCTTCCGCATAAGCTGCAAATACTTTGTACGGGTCATGACCACCACGGTTTAGATTATCAATGTCTTCATCGCTTAAATCTTTTACAAGTTCCGCAGCTTCTGGGTACTTGCCAAAGAATTTCTCACGCGTATAGGCACCACCTTTCACTTGATAGCGTTGGTACTCACCATCAACTGTTTCTTCCATGACCGCTTTTAAAGCGCCTGTGCTGTCTTTTGCAAGTAGTGGATCCCAATGACGACCCCATACCACCTTAATCACGCGCCAGCCCGCACCACGGAATAAAGATTCTAATTCTTGAATGATTTTACCGTTACCACGGACCGGACCATCTAGACGCTGTAAGTTACAGTTCACCACCCAAATGAGGTTGTCGAGCTTTTCACGACCGGCAAGTGAAATTGCACCAGTACTTTCTGGTTCATCCATCTCACCATCGCCAAGATAAGCCCAGACTTTACGATCTTCTTCTTTGATCAAGCCACGGTTCATCAAATATTTTTGAATGTGTGCTTGATAAATCGACATGATTGGACCGAGACCCATCGATACCGTTGGGAATTGCCAATAGTCCGGCATCAAATATGGATGCGGATAGCTTGGTAAACCATTGCCACCGACTTCACGGCGGAAGTTGTTCAATTGATCTTCAGTCAAACGACCTTCGAGGAATGAACGTGCATAAATACCTGGCGCACAGTGACCTTGGTAATAGATCATGTCACCACCGAAGTGGTCGTTGCCTGCACGGAAGAAGTGGTTAAAACCAACATCATATAATGTTGCAGAAGATGCAAAACTTGCCAAGTGACCACCTAAGTCATCACCAGTTTTATTCGCACGAAGTACCATTGCTAAGGCATTCCAACGAATCAATGCACGAATACGGCGTTCCATATCTTGGTCGCCTGGCATTGCAGGTTGTTCTTCAACAGAAACCGTATTTAAATAAGGAGTGTTTAAGCGCTGAATAGGAACATGTTTCGCGATTGCACGTTGATATAATTTTTCTAATAAAAATGCAGCACGCTCTGTTCCCATGTGTTTTAGAACCGAATCGAAAGCATCTTGCCATTCTTGGGTTTCTTGCGCATCTGTATCGCCATAAAACGCCATAATCCACCTATTCCTTAAGCTTAATCTATTCTATATATGTACCATACTTTGGTATTAGAAGTTATCGCTGCAGCTGAATACGGATATGCACCACTATTTATAAAATAAATAATTGATGACGATTTAACACTCAAATTAACAAAAAATCGCCAATAATGTAGATTTTTTATACAAATAAAATTCTTTTGCCTGATAGTATGAAAAAAAGATGAAGGAAACCTCCCTATTATGGTGCAAATAACACAAAAGCAAAAAGGCAGTGCATTGGATAGAGGTTAAACCCAATGCACTGCCTTTGAAATCACTTAACAATTAATCAGCGTTAAGATTATGGCAACATCGCTAAGTAGGTAGATGGATTTTTACGCTGACCATCTTTAACAACTTCGTAGTGTAAATGTGGACCTGTACAACGCCCTGTACAACCGACATTAGCAATATGTTCACCCGCGTCTACGCGGTCACCTACACGTGCAATAAGACGAGAGGCATGGGCATAACGGGTGATATAGCCATTCCCATGATTAATTTCAACATACTGGCCATAGCCTGTGCCCCAACCCGATTTGGTCACAACTCCTGGACCGGTTGCATAGATTGGAGTGCCACTTGGGGCAGACAAATCTAAACCAGAATGATGTTCCGCACGACCACCCATGGTACGACCACCATAATTTGAACTTACGCGCTTCATATCAGGTAAAGGGTGTGCAACCAACCAAGAATAAGGATTTGTTGAAGATGCTGAATACGTAGATGTATTGCCATATTTTTTAGCAATCGACGCATTATTTAGTTCGACGGTTTTTTCACGTAACTTCACAGATATCTGTGTCGTTGCTGGAATATCAATATCTTCCGGTTCAGCATAAGAACCCTGAGCCAAGGTTTGAGTCAGCTGTTCAATACGATCTGGTGAAGCGGTAGTATTTGAATTCAATTGAACTAAATCAGCGAAAGCAACCGAAGCGGTCGACGCGGCTAAAGAAAATGCCAATAAAATACGTCTCGTGTGCATAAATAACCTCTTTAAACTGTTCTTACAAAAGTTCCTTGCGTGATCTCTTCCTTGATATCTACTGAAAGGAACGCATAAGATTAAGACACAAATATGAAGGTAATATGTATGTCTGAACCAGAGAATCTCTTTCAACAAACAAGAAAACGCATAAAAACAGGAAACTTGTCGTTTCTCTCAACCCAAGTTGCTGCGTGGCAGAAACTTAGCAAACGTATTCAACCTTTATTGCCTCAACCAGAGCAATGGCAGGTTGCTTGTTATCAATATGGCGTTTTGACCATAACAGGTGAAAATCAAGCGATGGTGAGTCAACTTGGTTACTTACAAAAACACTATATTGTTCAATTATCACAACTTGAAGAGCTGAAAGATTTACAAAAACTACAGGTTCGTTTAAGAGTTTCTCCCAAAAACCACAGTTCGAGTGAACAACCTTCAAGATCTCTTAGTCCAGAAACCCAAGACTTATTGCAAGGGGCTGCCGACTTTGTGAGCGACCCTAAGCTTAGCCAAGCCATGCGACGTTTGGCAAGCAATAAAAAGTAACTGAGCAGACTTCAGATGCAAACCCTATTCGCAACAATGTGATTTATTTCTCATTTTTAATTTGTTATATTATAACGTAATCCCTATAAGACAATGACTTATGTCACACTTACATAGGGAATTGGACATTGTTCCATGTCATCAAATGTTACAATTTCGTAGCTACTCGGATCACTTTGGACATTGCGTAATAATTGATTATTTAAAGCATGTCCTGACTTATATCCATCAAATTTCGCAATAATTTGATGACCCAATAAGTATAAATCCCCTACAGCATCTAATATTTTGTGACGAACAAATTCATCGGAAAAGCGTAAGCCCTCTTCATTCACCACTCCAGTATCATCAACCCCAATCGCATTATCCAGACTGGCGCCCAAAGCCAGGTTATTGGCTTTCAGATAATCGAGGTCCTTCATAAAGCCAAAAGTCCGTGCTTCACTGACTTCATAGACAAAAGTTTCCGTCGAAAAATCAATGGTGGCAGACTGATATTCTTTTTTAAATGCGGGATGATCAAAATCAATGGTGAAATTCAGCTGAAAACCTGAATGTGGGGTAAAGATGGCACGTTTGTCATCAATCAGGGCTTCGACAGGTTTTAGAATTTTGATGAACTTTTTCGGTGCATTCTGCTCAACCAAACCGCCCTGCATTAACAAATAGATAAAGGGACCTGCACTGCCATCCATAATTGGCACTTCAGATGCAGACACTTCAATAATTAAGTTATCAATGCCCAAGCCCGCTATCGCACTCATCACATGTTCAATGGTACCAACTTTGGCATTTTCTTGAACCAAATTAGAGCACATGAAAGCTTCTTGGATCAGCGTAGCATCGGCAGGAATATCGACAGGTGGCTCTAAATCGATACGACGAAACACGATTCCCCCATCCACATGGTGCGGCACAAAGTTCATTAATACCTTTTGCCCACTATGAAGACCAATACCGCTCGCTTTCACGACACGTTGCAGGGTACGCTGTTTCAACATGCTTTTTCTATCATCTGCCCATAAATCCGCTATACGTTAGCATATTTAGCCATTGATAAAAAACAAAAAGGTAGCGTTTCCGCTACCTTTTTGTCATATCTTGAGAAAAAGATATTGATAAATAATCACTTACGTTGCTGATTTTTCAAATAATCTTGAATACTCATTGGCGTTGGGCGTGAAGCACCCGCAGATGAAGCTGCATTAATTGCAGGCGCATCGCTTTGCTGACGCTGAATTGCAGGTACATCATCTTCTTCAACCACTTGAGTCGTCGTGCTTGAACGTGAAACTTGTGTGTTTGGACGTTTGGTCGGCTCAATAGCATCCGCAGAATTGCGGGTTAAGCCAGTTGCAATCACAGTCACACTGATTTCATCACGCGCATCTGGATCAAATACCGTACCGTAGAAAACTTGACCTTCATCCAAGTCGACGATTTGATTGACTACATCAGTAATTTCTTCAATTTCACCGAAGGTTACGTCATCACCACCCGTGACATTAATCAGAATCCCTTTGGCATTCATAATAGTGACATTATCGAGTAATGGACTGCGAATCGCCTGTTCTGCCGCTTGACGCGCACGATGTTCACCACGACCAGAGCCTGCACCCATCATGGCATAGCCACGTGTACTCATGGCAGTTTTCAAGTCAGCAAAGTCAAGGTTAATATGACCAGGACGCACCACCAAATCAAAGATACTACGGACGGCATTCAGCAATACATCATCCGCTTTTTTGTAGGCATCTTTCATGGAGATGTCGCGGAACACTTTTAATAAGCGTTGGTTTGGAATAATAATCAGGGAATCTACATGCGCTTCTAAGGCTTCAATACCTTTTTCTGCAGATTGTTGACGGCGCTTACCTTCAAAGTTAAACGGCGTTGTGACCACACCAACCGTCAAAATGCCCATTTCTTTGGCAATTTCCGCAACTACGGGTGCAGCACCTGTACCCGTGCCACCACCCATACCAGCGGTCACGAACACCATATCGGTGCCTTCAAGATGTTGACGAATCAACTCGCGACTTTCTTCCGCAGCGGTTTGACCCACTTGTGGATTGGCACCAGCGCCTAAGCCACGAGTACTTTGTTCACCCAACTGGATTTTAAATTGCGCATTCATGCGATCTAAAGCTTGTTTGTCCGTGTTGGCACAAACAAATTTCACACCCTGAATGTCAGATTCCAACATGTGTTGGACCGCATTACCGCCTGCACCACCTACACCAAATACAGTGAAACGGGCTTGACCGTTGCTATCGTTTTGATCATCTTCTAAAAATTCAAATGAGGCCATGACCTTTAAATTTCCTAATTCGTAATTGGCAGTCACTTAAGCCCGTATACTGCCTTGATCTGCATAAATAAAAATTGGTTTTAGGATGCTGCCCTATCTCTAGCTTGTCAAGTCTTGACTGCTTAGCGTACAACTTCCAAACAATATTCCCAAAAAATACAACTAAAAAATAGATTTCAACTTATCATTTAATCCTGACCATGCCCGCCCAGTGCGTTTCCAGAAAGACAATTTTTCAGGATCAACGGTTTCCACTAACGTTTCTTGTGGATCACCCTGACTATACATCAGCAAGCCTGCGGCAGTCGCATATTGTGAACGACGCAAAGCGGCTAAATACGGTTCATCCGCATACACCTGTACTGGAGGATTACCTAAATGTGCAGAAATACCCAACATGCGACGTACTAAACTTACCATGCCTTCAATCTGGCAGGCATCGCCCGTTAGAACCACCCCATGATATAAGCCGTGAATGGCGCCACTGCGCTCCAAGACTTCACGCACTTGGGTTAGTATTTCTTCGTAGCGAGCAATCATAATTTCAGACAATTCAATTCGGCTAATGGTTTGTGGACCATCAATCCCCTGAATTTGAATCATGTGATCAGGCTTCACCACTTTTAAATCAACACAACCATAAAGTAGTTTAATTCTTTCTGCTTCTTCCGTCGTGGTTTGCAAGACTGCGGCAATATCCCGGGTCACATGCTCACCGCCACGCTGCAAAGTCTCTGCCATGGCGAGTCGGCCATCTAAATAGACGGCAAGATTGGTGGTTCCCGCTCCAATATCGAGTAAGCAGACTCCATATTCTTTTTCATCTTTCAGCAAACTGGCTTCAGCGGTAGCCAAACATGAGACCACCATTTTTTCTACAGTGATGTTGGCACCCTTCATGGCCCGATCCAAATTCTGCATGGTACTGATCGGCAACATCATCAATTGATAATGGCCTTTCATACTGTGTGCAGACATTCGGATTGGATTTTGCACCCACTCTGGTGAATCATCCAATTCAAAGCCCAAAGGCACGGCACTCACCAAGTAGTGATCCGAAGTAATATGGCTGGCTTTAGCCAACTCTAATGCTCTTACCACTTCATTGGTGGTAATACTGTGTTCTGCATTTTCAATGGGGGTACGACCCGAAGCATAAAAACTTTTTAATTCTGCACTTGGAATAGACACCCAAGCGGAATGCACACGACACTCTGCCATATCTTCCGCTTCTTGAACGGCATTTTTTATCGCCGTGATGACTTTATCCAAGCTCACGATTTTGCCTTTGTTCATTCCACGGTTTCGCGCAGTCGCCATCCCGATAACTTGAATCTTATCTGGGGCGTGCACCTTACCAATCAAAACTGAAACTTTATGTGTCCCAATGTCAATCGCAACAACTGAGGGAACAGCTTCACTCATTATTTACTACCATTACATGTTTGTTTAATTTATGGCTTTACGCCTCTATTTATAAAGCCAGTCATTATGGCTTTGCATTTATCCCATCCGCAATGCTTGTGTCATTAATCGTTACAACAAAATGACCATTTACAATCTTGGGTGGGGCTGCACTCTTCCACTGGATGGCTAAACCGTTCCTATATCGTAAATCGATGGCCGAAATTTGAGACCATACAGGCTTCAAATCGCTTTGTGCAAGATGACTCAAGCGTTGTAGCTTACTCATCATTTGATCTTGATCCACAATAACACGTAATCCAGAATCAAACTGCATAAACCAAGTCATACGCTCCGTTAAATATAGTTCTTTGAGGCGAAGGTTGACTGGAAGGAATAACTGATTAATTTCATTATAGCGACGCATCATGGTTTTAGATTGGCTGATCGGCCCATGAAGCAATGGCAATTGTTGATAGTTGCGTGGCGTGACTTCAGCAAAGACATCACCACTATCACTGAGTAAACGACCCGTTCCCCAACGTGCAATCGCATGGCGTGGCATCACTCGAACGCGAATGGCATTCGGCCAAGCACGCGACACCACCACACGATCAACCCAAGAAAGTTCTAAGGCACGATCACGGATTTGCTCTAAATCTGAAGTAAAATAATTATTTTGTACTGAAGGTGCGACATGTAGCATGACCTGACGCTGTTCGGCATCGGAACGCGTTCCAACCACATCCAGATCTGCTACACGCGCATCGGTCATGACTTTGTATAAACCAAAAATTCCAGCCGCCAAAACCACAAATGCAATAATCAAGAGCAGCCAACCACCCACGTTGGTCAGCTGTTCTTTACGCGTGGGTGGTTTGTCATGAATCGAGGTAATTGCCGCACGTTTGCGACGCATCGAAGCTGGAAGTTGAGCCATAACTTAGTGTGCTGCACCTGTAAGTGTTTGTTCTAAAATAGCGACACATAACGCATCAAAGCTATAACCTACTGCATTGGCAGCTTTAGGCACCAAAGAGTGGCTCGTCATCCCCGGTACAGTGTTCACTTCCAGCAACCAGAAATTGCCTTGTTCATCCTGCATGGCATCAATTCGTCCCCAACCACTTGCACCAACGGCTTGGAAAGCACGCAAACACAAGGCCTGCAAACGCTGCTCTTCAGCTTCACTTAGGCCACAAGGAATGCCATATTGCACATCATTACGCTGGTATTTGGCTTCATAGTCGTAAAAGGCCACATCCGCAGGCGGTTGTAAACGAATTACAGGCAAAGGCTGTCCATTTAAGAACGAAATGGTAAATTCACGTCCTGTAATCCATTTTTCGGCCATCACCACGGCATCATGCTGGGTGGCTTTACTAATTGCTGCAGCAAGGTCTTCGGCCTTTTCCACCTTACTCATGCCCACACTCGAACCTTCATGCACAGGCTTAATAATTAATGGCAAGCCTAAGCTTTCAACCACTTCATTCAAATCACTGTCTTTATCAATAATGCGGTACGGTGCAGTCGGCAGGTCTGAACCCTGCCAGATTTGCTTGGTTTTCACCTTGTCCATGCCAATCGCAGAACCTTGCACGCCAGTGCCAGTATAGGGAATATTGAGCCACTCCAAGACACCTTGGATCTGACCATCTTCCCCACCACGGCCATGCAAAACAATGAAGGCACGGTCATAGTTCACCAGTTCGGTGACACTACGGCTTTGAGGATCAAAAGCCTCTGCATTTACCCCAGAACGAATCAATGCTTCAAGTACAGCCTGACCACTATCGAGAGAAACCTCACGCTCAGCTGATTTACCACCAAGCAACACGGCAACTTTGCCGAACTTTGAAGCATTTGACACGTTTTTATCCTTAAACTGTTATAACTTTTTACTTACATGAAAATTTGGGACAAGTATTAGTCCACATACAATTGATGTTGAACCAACTCAATCGAGATAGCCCCCACATTACCTGCGCCCTGTGTTAATAACAAGTCATTCGCTTGTAACACTTTACGCATGACATTCGGCAAATTCCCCTCAACAGGATCGATTAAAATCGGTTCAACCTCACCGCGTAAACGAATGCTACGCGCTAAAGCACGACTATCTGCACCGACAATCGGTTTTTCTCCAGCAGGATACACTTCAAGCAACAGCAATTGATCCACTTGCGACAATACATCGACAAAGTCATCAAAACAGTCACGGGTACGGCTAAAGCGATGTGGCTGGAACATCATCACCAAACGACGGTCTGGATGGCTAGCACGAGCAGCTTTAATGGTCGCTTCAACTTCTTTCGGATGATGACCATAATCATCCACCAATTTCACATTACCTTCACCCAGTTCAAATTCACCCTGAACTTGGAAACGACGACCCACACCGCTAAAGCCTTCCAAGGCGCGTGCAATTGCCGCATCTGAAACACCCTCATCCGTCGCAATACCAATGGCAGCAAGCGCATTTAAAATATTATGCAAGCCTGGCAAGTTAATGGTGAGACGGAGAGGTTCACGGTCTTTGCGTAGTACGGTAAAGTGCGACTGCATGCCTTCTTGTACAATATCAACAGCACGAATGTCGTTGTCTTCGTTAAATCCGTAGGTAATTAGCGGACGACCAATACGCGGCATAATTTCACGGATATTGGCATCATCACCACAGACCACGGCTAAACCATAGAATGGAAGTTTTTGCAGGAATTGTACAAAGGTATCCTTCAGGACATCAAAACTACCGCCATAAGTATCCATATGATCGGCATCGATATTGGTCACAATGGTGGCCATAGGTTGCAAATGCAAGAATGATGCATCCGACTCATCCGCTTCCGCCACGATAAAACGGCTGGCACCCAATGCAGCATTAACACCCGTACGATTCAGCAAACCACCAATCACATAAGTTGGGTCAAGGTTTTCTTCTGCCAGCATACAGGTCACGAGACTGGTGGTGGTGGTTTTACCGTGGGTCCCCGCAACAGCGATACCATGACGGTAACGCATCAATTCACCGAGCATTTCTGCACGACGAACCACTGGAATACGGTGTTCAATCGCAGATTTAATTTCTGGGTTTTCTGGGTCAATCGCGGTGGATACCACCAATACATTGGCACCTTGAATATTTTGTTCGGCATGCCCGATATAAACCTTGATGCCATTTTCTTCAAGCTGAGCGGTGGTTTTAGAGGCTTTAATATCTGAGCCTGACACCTTGTAGCCTTGGTTTTTCAGAACTTCAGCAATGCCGCACATCCCAGCACCACCAATACCCACGAAATGGATATGCTTAATACGGCGCATTTCAGGGATTTTAATTAATTTCTTTGCTTGTTCAGCAGGTGTAGATGGAGACATAGCTTACTCTGATCACAATTCTTGAATTAACTCAACGACATGTTGGGTTGCATCGGGTTGAGCCTGTTGACGCGCTTTGACTGCCATTTCAGACAACAATTGACGATTCATTAACGGCACTAACAATTCTTTTAAACTTTCAGGCGTCATATTGGCTTGCGGACAAATTTTCGCTGCCCCAATGTTCGCTAAAAACTTGGCATTTGCGGTCTGATGATCATCCACAGCGCTTGGCAGCGGCACAAAAACCGCCGCCACACCCGCTGTGGCAATTTCCGTTACGGTTAAGGCACCGGCACGGCAAATAATCAAATCTGCTTCGGAATAGGCTTGAGCCATATCTTCAATAAACGGATGAACTTCAACTTCAAGCGTTGCCGGCAGATTGGCATAACGTGCCTGTGTTGCTTCAGCATGGTTTTGACCACATTGGTGATACACACGCATGGGAACATTCAATAATTTTAAGGCTTCAGGGACACATTCATTCAGTGCCTTCGCCCCCAAAGACCCCCCGACAATTAAAATGCGCAGCGGTTGATTGGCTTTTTCACGCTCTTGATAGCGCCACGATGGATTTAAAATTTCGGTAATTTCTTGACGTACAGGATTGCCTGTGGTCACAATTTTTTCTTGTGTGGCAAAAGTATTCGGAAAAGCCTGACAAACCGTGCTTGCCACACGTGACAATTGCGTATTGGTAAATCCAGCAATCGCATTTTGCTCATGAATTAATACCGGAATGCCTAACACCCGCGCAGCCAGACCACCGGGGCCTGCCACATAACCCCCAAAGCCGGCAACCGCCTCAATATTCAACTGCTTCATATAACGCATGGCGCTGAGTGTGGCTTTTAAAATTTTAAAAGGCGCCAGTAATTTACGCACCACCCCATTGCCGCGCACGCCTTGAATATCAATCTGGTAAATTGGAATATTTTGATTTTTTAATAAGCGATTTTCCATGCCTGTTGGCGTTGCCAACCAAGACACTTGCGCCCCTTGTTGTTGCAATTGTTTCGCAACGGCAAGTGCTGGAAAAACGTGTCCACCGGTACCTGCGGCCATCATCATCACGCGTTTGGGCTTTATTTGCTGAGCATCAGTCACGGTTTAATTCTTCAATTCAAAAATAGAGGCAAAAATTCATTTTAAGCTAACAATTGTAATCACAAACGGAGGGGTGCGAAAGATGATTTACTTTTTTTCCCTCAGCGTTTCATTGTTTTTTTCTTCAGTTTTGTAAGTTTAAACAAGTTTTATTATTAATCTAGTAAAAAACACACCAATCTTTGTTAAAAACCTGAAATGTGATTCCTTTACCCTCTTTTTACTGCGTGATAAAAATCCCAGCATAACATTGCTTTCCCTTGGTCCTTTGCACTGGATTAAGGGAAAGCATCACAACTTGATTAGATGTTTGAACGTCCCGCTTCTAAGACATCAAACAAATCATCGGCAATTTTAGTCCCAAACTTATTGTCAATTTCACGGATACAGGTTGGACTGGTCACATTGATTTCAGTGACATAATTGCCAATTACATCCAGCCCCACAAAAATCAAGCCTTTTTCACGCAGGAAAGGACCTACTTTGGCGGCAATTTTGCGATCATTTTCTGTCAGTGGACGGGCTTCACCTAAGCCACCCGCAGCCAAATTACCGCGCACTTCGCCATTTTGTGGAATACGGGCCAAGCAATACGGAACAGGTTCACCATTGACCATCAAAATACGTTTATCCCCTTCCACAATTTCTGGAATATAGCGCTGTGCCATAATGGGTAGCGTGCCATGATTGGTCAGCATTTCAATGGTAGAGCCAATGTTCACGCCATCTTGATACAGGCGGAAAATCCCCATGCCGCCCATACCATCAAGCGGTTTTACAATCACATCGCCCTGTTCTTTAATAAAGTCACGAATCAAGTGTTGCTGTGAAGTCACCAAAGTCGGGACTTGTAGCTCAGGGAACTGTGTGGCAAACAGCTTTTCGTTGCAGTCGCGCAAGCTTTGCGGTTTGTTAATAATCCATGCGCCTTCACGCTCAGCTTGCTCGAGAATATAGGTGGTATAAACAAAGTTCATATCAAACGGCGGGTCTTTACGCATCAACACCACATCATAAGCTGCGATGGATTCTTTCTTCTTTTCGCCCAATTCATAATAATGATTGTAATCTTCAAACACCTTTAAAGGCGCAATCAGACCAAAAGCCTTGCCTTGCTCAATATATAAGTCTTGTTGTAGTGCATAACCTAGTTCGTGTCCACGACGGCTTGCCGCCCAAAGCATGGCTATGGTTGAGTCTTTTTTCAAATTGACACTTTCGATGGGATCCATCACAACAAGTACGCGCATAATCAAAGCTCTTTTTTCAAAAGTATAATCTACAAGGAGTATAACGGAGATTATGGGGTTCTATTTCCGAATTTCGATGATCTCTTATGGATAAATTTGTATAACGTATTGAGGATTGTGCATTGAAACAGGCAATTATTGGCTTTCATCAAGATGAAGAACAACATTGGGTTGCCGATTTGGCTTGTGGGCATACGCAACACGTGCGTCATACGCCACCTTGGCAAAATCGCCCTTGGGTGATGACTGAGCAAGGGCGTCAGGAGAAGTTGGGCATGATGCTGGAGTGTAAACAGTGTGATACAGAGAGTTGCCTATAGGTCATTTTAGGCTCAGCCCTGCGTTGTAAGGCCCATGCATCGGGCCTTTCGGATCGACTGTAATTGGTAAATTTTAGCAATGATTAAACCATGCAACGGATTGCGAATTGGATAATGCATCCAACCTGATTAAGCGGACTCATTACTAAATTCATGAAAGGCATCCAAGGCATGGGAAGAGTACATCAAGGATGGCCCTCCGCCCATCATAACAGCAACGCCTAATACTTCTTCGACTTCCTTTAGACTCGCCCCGAGTTTAACTAAAGCCTTGGTATGAAAGGCAATACAAGCATCACAGCGTTTTTCAACTGCGATGGCCAAGGCAATAAACTCTTTGGTTTTTGTATCTAAGATTGCATTTTCTAAAGCTGCTTGACTTAACTGCCCAAAACCTTGCATCAATTTAGGCGTATCTTGCTGCAAAGTTTTTAAATTTTTAGCAATTGTTTGCGTGATAGCTTGATAACTCATGTGAATCTCGAATCAATTTAATATATTTAATTATATATTATATAAAAATATATTGTTTTAAATAAAGTCTATTTTCATCTTGTTATTATTGAAGTCGTTAAACTTTTAGCCCCCCAAAGCCGTCTTTGGGATGCCCTACACGTCTAAACCAATATTATTTCTTTTTAGCCTTTATATAAGAACCGTGAGGTTAAGAGCCCTCGATTTTTCTATACGTATCCTGTTCTCGATACCCATTACAAATCTGAGATCATCATTCTTCTGCTATTATCAAGCCATTGCACTCAACAGAAGCCTCAATACAATTTGCCACACTTTTTTACTGAGCTTATCAATAAAAAAAGGAAGCCTTAGCCTCCTTTTTATTCTAGAAAATATCGATTTAAATGCCGTATTTCACACGATACGCTTCCATTTTCGCCAAAGCATCTTTCTCACCTTTGGCATCTAAATAGTTCATTAAATCTTTCATGGTAATTAACGCGTGCACAGGAATTTCCAACTCTTTTTGTACTTCCTGAATCGCAGATAATTCGCCTTGACCTTTTTCCTGACGATCTAATGCCACCAATACACCCGCAATGGTTGCACCTGCATTTTTAAGAATAGTCACCACTTCGCGAATGGCGGTACCGGCAGTAATTACATCATCAATAATCCAGACTTTTTTGCCTGCAACTGATGCGCCGACCAAGACACCACCTTCACCGTGATCTTTGGCTTCTTTACGGTTAAAACCCCAAGGTACGCTCACCCCGTGATTTTGTGATAATGCCACAGCAGTTGCCGCAACAAATGGAATGCCCTTGTATGCAGGGCCAAACACCACTTCCACATTGTCGCACTGGGTTAATTTATCTGCATAACCCGAAGCCAATAAAGATAGGGCTTCACCATCATTCAATAAACCGGCATTAAAAAAATAAGGACTCACACGACCTGATTTTAAAGTAAACTCACCAAATTTAAGCACACCACGTGATAAAGCGAGTTCGATAAATGCTTGTGGGTTAAATTGAGCTGGCGTTGACATGAGGTGCTCCGAAATTCATACATTGAGGTTATGACTGCGCATGATACCAAAGAGTAGCTACCCAAGTGATCAAAAAATTCTACGAGTGGTTTCAATTAACGTAAATGGCTTACGTTCATCGGTAACCAAAGGCTTACTTGAATGGTTAGAAAAGTCAGATGCAGATGTGGTCTGCATGCAAGAAAGCCGCATTACCCATGCACAATGGACCGATAAATTTAAACCAGAAGGCTGGTACACACATCTGTTCCCTGCAGAACGTGCAGGCTATGCTGGAACAGCGATTTATAGCCGTTTACCGTTTGTGTCGGTAACCGATGGTCTAGGTTTTGAACTGGCCGATTCTCAAGGCCGCTTTATTAGTGCCGAGTTTGATTTAGGACTTGAGCAACCTGTTTACATCTGTTCCCTGTATTTGCCTTCAGGTTCTTCAGGAGATGAAGCGCAAGCCCGTAAAGATCATTTCTTGGAAAACTACCAGCAAATTCTCAAGCAATGGCGTGCAGAAAATAAATCCGTCATTGTCTGTGGTGACTACAACATTGTGCATAAGCGCATTGATATTAAGAACTGGTCGGGCAATCAAAAGTCTTCAGGCTGTTTACCGCATGAACGCGCTTGGCTCGATCATATTTACGATGAACTGGGTTATGTTGATACTTTCCGTGAAGTCCGCAAAGAAGCAGAGCTTTATTCATGGTGGTCGAATCGTGGACAAGCCCGTGCCAAGAATGTGGGTTGGCGTATTGACTATCAAGCCTGTTCACCAGACTGGAAGGCCCGTACCGTCAATGCTTGGGTGTATAAAGAGGAATGGTTTAGTGACCATGCCCCTGTGATTATTGATTATCAAATTTAAACAATAAAACACATTGAGTGAACAAATGTTCACTCAATACTATCTTTTAGCGCACAACAGATGACGTATTTTCTGTCTATTTATCCTCGACCAGAAACGGCATTATAGCGGCACGGCACAGGGACATGTCAGGATGACAGCAAAAGGATAGGACGCCGTAGGATGAAGTAAAACATCACTTTTTAAGTGTGTTTTCAAGGATGTGACAATGGACGTTGTAATGAGACCCGCATAATCAGGATGATTGAATGCGGGTTTTCTCTTTTTTATATTTGTTATTTTTATTTAAGCGCTGATATTCTCATTCTTGATTCTTTGTTTTCGTTATAGGCATATCTTGCCCTGTTTAGATTGCAATACGATGACAATTTGACTCTAAATTGTGCGATTTGAGCCATTTCAACAAAACTGCTAGAGCACACCGATTTTTTTGTTTACCCTATCCACAGCAATCACAATTGAGAACCTCTGATCATGCTAAAAATTTATGGCATCAAAAACTGCAGCTCAATGAAAAAAGCCTTCGATATGCTGAGCGACTTGGGATTGGCGTATGAGTTTCATGACTATAAAAAGCAAGGCATAGATGCCGAAACCCTGAAAGTTTGGTTAGACCAAGTTGGACAGGATCTCATTTTAAATAAGAAAGGCACCACTTGGCGTAAATTGAGTGAAGCAGAACAACAACAGGCTTTGGCTTCACAAGCACAACTCATTGAAACCCTGATGGCTCAGCCAAGTTTAATCAAACGTCCTGTATTACATACCACACAGGGCTATATTGTCGGTTTTGATGAAGCAGCTTATCGTGGACTTGCAGGATAAACCTAAATTAAAAAAATAAAAAAGCCTGACTCGATGTCAGGCTTTTTCTATATCTGCATAACGTATTAGTTAACGCGAACCCAAGTTTGGTTACGTCCTAATGCTGCTACACCCAAATAACCACGAAGCTCAAGTTTTTTACCGCCCGAAGTCAATTCACCTTTCAGGCTATAGGTTTTACCATTTTTTGGATCAAGAATTGTGCCTTCATCATATTTTGTGCCACCTGCATTTTTCAACCCACGCACAATGGTCAGTCCTTTCAAGGATTTATTATGATATGGGCCTTCACACTTACTGCAGGCATTTTCCTCACCTGGAGTCAAAATATTTTGAATGCTCGCGGTTAAATCACCATTTTTTTGTTGCGTAAATTTCACAACCGCACGCGGTTGTTTGGTTTTGTCATCAATGGTTTTCCAAACTGTACCATTGAGCGGATCAGCCGCATTGGCGAGTGCTGCAAATCCAAGCAATCCTAATGCAAATGCAATTTTTTTCATTTTTCTTGATTTCCCTAGTCTGTCTGTAGACGTCTTTCAGTATTGTAAAGCCACAACAATTTTGCAATTCTTGAATGTGACTGTTTAGTGTACCCTTGTAATTATTGTGGGTAAATATGCCTTTTATAGGCAAAATTGATAACAAAATGGAATAACCATGAAGATTTCAGCGCCGTGGAAACAATTCATTACTGAAAATATTTTAAAAAGTACCATCCGTACCCCTAGCCAATACAATCTTCCGCCGAAAACCTTAAGAATAGCCTTAGAACAGTTGTGCCGAGTTTTTCCCACTCAACCCGATGTACAGATTCGCTCCTTACGTTTAGGGCAGTTAAATGCCGAAGAGTTGAAACCGCAACAGCAATCGACACAATTGATTTTCCATATTCATGGTGGGGTATTCTTTTTAGGCTCACTCAACACGCATCGGGCTTTTTTAAGCCAAATTGCAGCCCGCACACAAATGCAGGTGTTGCACGTGGATTACCCTCTGTCGCCCGAACATCCTTTTCCTGAAGCCATTGAGGCGTTATTCGAGGTTTATGTCAATCTACTCAATCAGGGCATTCAGGCCAAAGACATTATTCTGTCAGGCGATTCCTGTGGGGCAAACTTGGCCTTGGCCCTCGCCATTAAAATTCGTCAGGCACAGCTCGACCAAGTTAGCGGCTTGATTCTTCTCTCTCCTTTTCTAGATTTAACCCTGACCAGTGAGTCGCTCCGCTTTAACCAAAAGCATGACGCCTTACTGTCGATTGAAGCCTTAGAGACAGGAATTGATTACTACTTGCCAAAAGGTATCGATCGTGGCGATCCGCGCGTTTCGCCTTTATTTGATGACTTGAGTGGTTTACCACCAACATTGGTTCAGGTCGGCTCGAAGGAAATTTTGATGGATGATGGGCAACGCTTTCAGCAACAAGCTGAAGCCGCAGGTGTAGAGGTTGAATTTAAAATTTATACGGGCATGTGGCATAACTTTCACATGTTCAGTGCTTGGTTTGAAGAAGCGCAACTGGCTTTGGCCGATTTAGCCGAATTTGCTCATCGTTTAGACCAAGATTAAGACCCATAAAAAAGGTCAGCACCTGCTGACCTTTTTGATTTTCAATGGTCGAAGTTAGATTAATTTGACCTGAACTAAAGCAGCTGCAATGGCTTGAGTTTTCATGTCTTCACCCATATTAACGCCTTCAGCACGCACGATCTCGACCTGTTGCACACCCGTGAAGTTAAACACCGTTTTCAAAAAGCCTTCTTGGAAATCGGCTGGACTATTATCCCCGTAAACACCGCCACGGCTGCTGGCAATATAGACCTGTTTATCACCCGCTAGGCCAACCGGACCTTGCTCTGTGTATTTAAAGGTTTTACCCGCAACACTAATACGGTCGATCCATGCTTTTAAGGTCGACGCCAAACCAAAGTTATACATGGCTGCACCGACAACCACCACATCGGCATCTAAGTACTGCTGAATGATCTGTTCACCTAATGCACTTTGTTCAGCATTCTGCCCCATCAAAATTTCCGCTGTTAAGTGCGGAATCGGCTGTGCTGCCAAATCCAGATATTGCACCTCAACATCGGCATGTTTTGTTTGTAACTGCTCAACGATGGCTTGACTCAACTGGCGTGAAACAGAGGCAGTACCTAAAATGCTGGAATCGATATGTAAAACTTTCATGTTGTAACCTGAATACTTGATCTTGTGGAATAGGCTCAGTTTAGGTCATCAATGAAAATAGAATAATTATCTATGCTAATACACTATGTTTCATTTTTAGAACAAATGAATTCAGAATAAAAAGGTAAATGTCCAGCAATCGAAAGATTGTTTAAATTTTATGCTATTGTGGGCAAAAAATTAGATCAGTCTTAAAACCAAGGGAATGGCTATGTCGAGGGGAATAAACAGCAATGACCATCCAATCATCTCGCCCCGCAGTTGCGTCATTTCAGCAGAAAATTAAAAAAATCTTACTCGAAGATGGCGTGATCATGAATTGGAATACGCTGAATAAATGCATTCTGATCTTAATTTTAGGCTGTATCACCCATCTCATTTGGATGGCATGGAAATTTTTTGTTTTATTGAATCCCAGCTTATGGGCCATGGTCAATTTAGAACTGATTAAACAGCAAATTCTGTGGAACCTGCTATTTATGGCGGGTCTTGGTGGCCTAATTTACCCCTGTGTTTACTGGCAACAGTACACTTGGGTTAAACGTTTTATCCCTTATATGACTGTATGGGGCTTTATTATTTCATTATGTCGGGATGCTTTTCTGATTGGTGTACTGAGCCCTGCGACCTTAAGCGCCTACGTCAGTTTATGCAGTGTCGGCTTAGTGTTATTACCACGCGCCATTGTCTACAGCGCCTTGATTCCTGCGACTGCCTATTTACTGCTTTGTGGCTATCTCAGCCTGCACGGCCTCATTCCTTATGCACCCGTGTTTAATTTACCCGGTAATACTTATGCCAATCCGTTTTGGGTTAATAGCATGCTGTACTTTATTGCACCCATTGTCATTATCTGTCTCATTTTATTTGAAATTTTACTAAGTCAGTGGCGCCATCGCGAACAATTAATTCAACAGCTGAGCAAAATTGACCCACTGACCAACACCTATAATCGGCGTAGTCTCAATCAGTTTTTAGAGCGAATGGACCGTAAGCACAATACGGATTATGCCTTGGTGCTGCTCGATTTAGATCACTTTAAAGTGATTAATGACCAGTATGGACACCACAAAGGCGATGAAGCCCTTATTCAGGTTGGACAACTGCTGAATCAATTGTTACGGGGGAGTGACATTGTGGGGCGTTTTGGCGGTGAAGAGTTTCTATTGGTGTTATCGCACAGCACACTTGAACAAGCCCAAGCAACGGCGGAACGCTGTCGGGTGGCGATTGAACATCTTGAATTACACGATGATGACGGTGCCCACATAGCCTTAACCGCAAGCTTTGGCATTTCCATCGCTCAATCGCCACTCAGCCCTTTCCAATTACTAACTCAGGCGGATAAAGCCCTATATGCCGCTAAAGCATCCGGACGTAATCAGGTACAGATCTTCCCAACGGTGAACGGTCTGATCACCCCTCAGCTGGAGTAGATGCAGGTTCTGTTTGGTAATCTTCCAGATAATTGACCCAACGCCCCTCCACCATTGCCGCTGCTACCCAAGCCTGTAAAGCAGGATGTTGCAACATCAATTGCATATAACGCTCACTCGAAGCACTGATAGGTAATCCATAACTTTTAAAACGCATCACAACTGGGGCATAAAAGGCATCGGCAATACTAAAATCACCACATAAAAAACCATCTAGCTCTGGACGTTCTGCCCAAATCTGTTCAATTCGAGCGACATCCTGACGCAAGGCTGCGTGCTCAGCCCAAAGTTGCTGCCCCACCTCTGCCAATTCTGCCCGAATATTCATCCCACAAAGGGTTCTTAAGGCAGTAAAACTACTATGCATTTCCGCACTAATACTTCTGGCTCGGGCGCGTTGGGCTTGACCCTTTGGCCATAATCCATGGGCAGGATATTGTTCGGCCAAGTATTCACAAATGGCCAAAGAGTCCCAAACTTTAAGCCCTTGATCCAATAAAAGCGGGACTTTGGCATTGGCTGACAGTGCTAAAAGCTGCTGTTTGAACTGACCGATTGAACGTTCACGGTCAAAATAAATCATATGTTCCTGAAAAGGCAGATCAAAGGCCTTGAGCACCAGCCATGGACGCATAGACCAACTGGAATAGTTTTTATTGGCAATATAAAGTTCTAGCATGTTTAGTGCCCTAAATTTTGTTGGAATTGTTGTAGTTGCTGCAATAGCTCCGCTTCACTAAATGCACCAGTCAAACGTAAGCCACGCATTTCTTGCTGTTGAGGGGTCAAAAATAAATAGGTCGGCGGACCTAAAATGTCCCATTGATTGAGCAACTGCTGATGGCTAGCATCGTAATGGCTTAAATCCAGTTTAATCAGCGTATACGGACTTAATGCTTGTTGTACCGCAGCTGACTTTAAAATGCGATGCTCAATCGGTTGGCAGGCCACGCACCAGTCGGCATAGACATCGATGACAATGCCGCGCTCTTGCGGGGCTTGCGCCAATAATTGCTGGAATTCTGCGGCAGTTCGCGCCACTTGCCATGTGGCTTGCTGCTGACTTTGCTGAATAAAGAAACGTTGACTCTGCTGATACTGGCTATAGATCAAGTAAGGCACCGTCACCAGTAAAATCAGCAAATAGACTGGACGTAATGCGGACTTCTGCCACAGCGCACGATACAGCACATAACTGATAAAACTTATCCCGAGCACGAGACTCAAGCCCTGCATCCAGCCTTCCGACAACAGCGGACGAATAAAATACAGCGCCAATGCCAACATAATGAAGGCAAACAGGACTTTAATTTGATTCATCCACAAACCAGCTTTCGGCAAGGCTTTTGCGCCCAGAATACTGGCTAACAATAGCGGCAAGCCCATACCAAAACCGAGCGTAAACAAGAGTAAAGCCCCCTGCCACTGGTTTTGAGTTTGTGAAATAAATAGCAAGGCTCCTGCCAAGGGTGCCGTCATACAGGGTCCAACCAACATGGCTGAAATCATCCCCATAATGGAGGCACCAATCAAACTTCCGCCTTTTTGCATCGACTGCCAATGATCTAAACGATGCACCAGCGCATGGGGGAGCCGTAATTCAAACAGCCCAAATAAATTTAAGGCAAACAGCACAAACAACAGGCTAAATGCAATCAAGGTTGAAGGTTGTTGCAGCCAGCGCTGAAAATTCAGACCTGCAGAGGACGCAACCAAACCCAATAGCGCATAGACCATTGCCATGCTGCACACGAAGACCAAAGCAATCATCCATGCCTTAACTCCACGGCGATCACGCACAATCAGTGAACTGAGAATCGGGATCATCGGCAGCGAGCAAGGGGTAAATGCCAACAGAATCCCCAAACCTAAAAACAATAACAGACCATAAATAGGCGAACGTTGTGCCAATTGTGCAGACCAGTGCTGATCTTGTGCGGTTTGCTGCACTGGTACGGAAGCAGCCTGATCCAGCTGTGGAGTGCTCGTGACTAAATTGGCAGGATTTGCGGTTAAATCCAACAGTCGTTTTGAGCTTGCATTGCTGTTCTGCAGGGCCACTAAACCATCAGCATCGGTTTTAAATTCAATGGTTTGCGGTGGATAACAAATACGGTCTTTGGCACAACCTTGCCAAGTCACTTGATAGATTTTTGAAGCTTGGGTTGATACCTTAAACTGCACTTGCTGATAATAAACTTGGGTTTGCCCATAGTTGTCATCATACAATTCCTGTGCTTTAGGTAAGGTCAAAGGCAACGACTGCTGCCCTTCGTGCACAGCAAACTTGTGTTGATAGAGATAATAATGTTCTGGAATGCGCCATTGTAACTGGACTTCTTGCGCAGAAACGGACTCTATCTGAACTGGAAAAGCCTCATCGGCAGATAACAAAGTGTCCTGAGCATGTGCCAAGCTTGCACAGAAGGCCAATAACGTTGCACACAGCCAGATGAAACCCGCACTCAAAGATACTGAAATCCGTACAGACTTTTCCATAAGCAAAAGAGAGCCCGCCTTAGAATAAATAAGAGAAACCTAAACCAGATTGATAGCTTTTATCTGCACCGCTTAAGACCACGCCTACACTGGCATCCAGTTGAGTACGATCATTCAGGGCATAAATCACCCCCGAACCTAGACTATATTCATAATCCTGACTTTCCGCTTTACGATAAACCAGTTCAGAAAAACCTGACCACTTATCTGATAGCTTATAGCCAATGGTTGGAATTGCGGTGACTGCCCAATCCCCATTCTGAACTTCATAACGCATGGTCAAAGAGGTATCGACCAGATCACTTTGCTGATAAGCAACCACAGAAGAAAGGGCATAAATATCGTCATGTGCGGTAAAGCCATCATTACCCGTGGCTAACACAGCTTCTAACAGAACGGCCATGCTTAGATCTTCATCATTCAGATCAATCGCACTTTTTAAACCAATACTGACATCGCCTAAACCATCTTCATCGACGCTTTGACCTGCACGCTTGACCTGTGTCCAAGCAGGACCTTGCCAGCCCAATTGCAACTCTAAATTATGGGCAAGCCCTGTGCGCAGCAACATATCCGCATTCAGGCTGGTGGTTTTTTGCTGTACCCCATCGACAGTACTTTCAACATAGCTAGCACTCGGTAGGCCTTGTTCCCAAGCCAGTTGCCCAATGGGAGTAATCCCTGTCCCAATTCCCGAACCCGGACGATCAAAAGAAAAATCAGCTGCAAAAACTGGACATGCAACGCCAAGGGTCAGCGCCAATAAACTGAACTGTTTTAATTTTTTCATCATTTGCCTCAGTGTTTATTTCTCTGGTTATGCCATTTCTTTTGACATTTTAGCGCCCTGACTGCGCAATAATTCTAAAGTTTGACGTTCTTCAGGTAAGGCTTCAGCCCAGTTAATCTCATCAAAATCACAATCAAAAAATAAATCACTGATTGAAGATAAAATCGTCAGCCCCTGTTCATCACGCGTATTGGGATCCACTTGGAGCTCAAGTAAACGCTGTACCGCAGGGGCACAGGCTGAACTCGCCGCATCCCACAGTGGACCATATAATTCTTCTGCATCCCATAAATGGAAATTGGCTTTGGCTTGAATTAGTGCTTCCAGAATTTCCAAATGAACGGCTAAATCTTGTTGCTTTTGTTCTTCACTCAGCCCCTGCCCAGCTTCATAAGCTTCGCAGACTTTTTCCCACCATTGGAACAAACCATCAGACCAGACCGAAACAGCAGGACCTTTTTCAGCAGCAATAAAGTTTGGATCTAAACCTTCCGCTAAAAGACGCTGAACTTGTGGCAGGTCTAATTCTTCAATCGCCTGCACAAAGACTTGTTGTTGTGCTGTTAACATGGGGCATACTCTTTCATCAGTTTGGGAATATTATGCCGAATTCTCGGTCTTTTGTTTTATGTAAATGTATATCTAAGGTTTTTTAATTCATAGAAAAAAAGCCCCGAAGGGCTTTTTGGCATTTTAAACTCAATTTAGTCGAGCTCAATCTTCATCATCAAGATCATCTTTGCCTGCATCAGCATCGGCAAATTCTAATTGTCCGCCTCGGGGATTTTCTCGTTTTTCAAACACATGCTCAAGACTACGTTTCAAACGATCCATCGCACCGTGAAAGGCTGTATCGACATTATGACCTTTATGACTCACCACTACAGGTTTTAATCCTGCAGGACGCGCTTCAATCATACATTTAATGTCATCGTCGCCGCCTTTGTCCCCATTTTCATCACTTAAATGTACGGAGAAATGGGTAATACGTTCACTATGACGTTGGAATTCTTGGTTCAGTTCTGCACGCACATAACTAATTAAACGATCATTATTTTGAATGTTTTTATCTGTACGGATTTCAATGTTCATAATCTCATCCTCTTTATCAATCTGAATCTTTTTTGTGCAAAACTTTTCTTATCTTGGCACGCTTGTAACTTGCTGTTTACACAGCATTCGAACATCTTTTATCAATTTTGGAACTAGCCTCCTCATTGAAATGATGAACACTTTTGAGTCTGCAGAATCGTGTCCTTGTCCTTTGAATATCGGGCTTAACTCAAAAATATGCAAGGGGTATTTTAAAAAAAATATCAAAAGGATAACCAAACGTGACAACTCCTGACTTGTATGGTTAAGAACTCACCAATACACCTTACAGCATGCACGATTGCGGTCATTTCATGGGGAATCAAAGTTACTTTTTCTCTTTTATTTGACCTATGCAGCATGCCATTGAAATGAAAGCCGTCTTCATTTTGACTGCGGAAAAACAGAGCCAACATCTGTTGGCTCTTTCGGAACAATGGTTCTGACTGGGATGCAACACCTCGTTATTCTAAGCCACTCTTTTAGCGTAACCTTTTGCTAGGTGATTCAGCATGACTGCATATCCTTTCATCAGCACACATATAAAGCTAGACCAGATCCAACTCTTTTATCGGTTGTTGAAATGCATCACCTCAAGCAGCATTCCGCCTCATTCATCCAGTCTTTGATGATCACCAAAGACTGCATAAAAATCTGCCATTCATAAGTTATATTACGCAATCACGATTAAGCACTCCCCACTGTCCCAGTGTATTTCCTTTCTGTTGACCGCAATATCCATCGGCTTTTTATTCAGACCATCAATGATGTTCACCCACTCCCTACTATTGACCATTTGATCAACAAAAAAATTCCACTTTGGTGCAAGCAACTGTCTCATATAGCTTTTATCTTGGACAATTTAACACCAAGACATTTCACAATATTATTTATTGAATTAAATCTCATTAGAATTTATACCAAATGGTAAAATATTCAATGATTTCAAATAGATTAATTAAACCAAAAATCTCAATTTTGCATTGGTCGCATTTTTAAATTATTGGTCAAAATTGGCTTTATTTTTGCTAAAGAATCTGTATCCTTTATACGCTTTCTCGGGGGAGATATTTTTTAATGAAACTGACTCAAATTGCGGCGACATGTGCATTGGCAACTGCAGCGACTTTTACGCAAGCAGCGCCTATCTGGCAAGATTTTAGTATCACGGGTTTATACGGTGAAGACTACCAACTGATTACACGTGAAGACGAGCAAACTACGGTAACTTTTGAATATACCGCAAAGTTAAAATATGGTGATTTTTTCGCTTTTGCTGACCGTACCAACAATGATGTTGATGGTAATCAAACTTATTTTGAAGCTTCACCGCGTTTGAGCCTTGGTGCAATCTCTGGTCAAAAACTAGAGTTGGGCCCAGTTAAAGATGTATTGGTTGCAACCACTTGGGAAGGTGGTGAAGGTTTTAACAACTACCTGTATGGTATTGGTGTTGATCTCGCGATCCCATATTTCCAATATGCACAAGTGAATTTGTACAAAGCTGACAATGAAGCTCAAGATGATGACTACCAAATGACGTTAGTCTACGGCGTACCATTTAAAGTGGGTACTGAAGACTTTCTGGTAGATGGCTTCTTGGACTGGTCTACAGCTGAAGATGATCATGCGAGCGAAATGAACTGGACCTCACAATGGAAATGGAATGCAGGTAAACACATTTCTCCAGACACGCGTTTATACCTCGGTGTGGAATGGTCGGTATGGAACAACAAATACGGTACAAATAGTGACGAAAATAACGTCAGTGCTTTAATTAAATACCATTTCTAAGGGTTTAATTGGACTAAGAAAAAGCAAGACGTCCGTCTTGCTTTTTTTATGTGGATGGATTTCATCCATCCCACTCAAATGAAGTGCTTCGGTCGAATATTTTCAGCAATTAAACTCACCACCGCATGATTGTTCTTCATCGCATTATGATAAAAACTTTTTAATTGGCTCAATAGCAAAGTCAGTTCTGCCTCATCCAATTGAGCACGCTGATCACCCAATAGGGCTTCCAGTTCCGAGGTCGCTAGATGTTTTTGACAATAATGATGCAAATCTTCCGAACTAATCTGTTCCAGTACTTGGCTCAGTTCAATCACATGTATAGCAGGGTTGTAACGTGCCACCGATTTCAATTTGGGATGTTCTGAGATGGGGTATTCAGCATATACCACATCATGCAAATTGAGCTGGGCAGGGCTATGTTGAGTCAGTGCCTGATCAAGCAAGCGCCAAAGCTCACCTAAATCGATATGTGGGTGTTGCTGTGTGGCCTGTTCGATATCCCTCAGACTATAAGCATCCAGCATTAAATTTTCTAATTCATTTGGCGCAATACTGAAAAGAAAAGCATCCATGATCTATTCCTTTTTATACTTATTGCCACTAGCTTAGCGCGATTCACAGCACGAAACACAATAACAAATGTGTCGATTCCATTGCAGTTTGTAACCTGCACATTTTAATGCTCACATCCTCTCCTCTGCGCAGTCGAGGCCGTGATAATGATTGATACTTTTTTATTGCAGATAAATTGCCTAGACTAGCTACATCATTTTTTTTAATACTTAATAACAATGCATAATTTTAAAATTTTTCCTATTTTGGCATTCACCAGCGTTGCCTGTGTTTTACCGCATAGTGCTTTAGCGGAATGGAACTATCAGCAAGAATTGCAACAAGGCTGCGCCAAACTGAAACAATATGCCAAACTCGGCAAGCAGTATTACGACCAAAAGCAATATACTCAAGCCTTAACCCAGTTTAAGGATCAAGCCGCTTGGTCGCATTTTTGTCAAATCAATGCGGATGAGAGTGGCGTGAAGGTGTCCGATCGCGAGATTGAAATTGCCAACAATAATGTCGGACTGACTTATGCCAAACTGGGCAAGCCGCTTTGGGCACGTGCATGGTTCCTAAGGAATCCCGATTCAAAAATGAGTCAGTTTAATTTAAGCCAACTCCCGCCAATCAAAACCAGTTCGGCACTCACAGGCACTTATGTCAGCCCAAATGGGTTTGGACAATGGGACACCATCACGGTAAAGCAACAGAAAAATACTTATCAAATTGAATTTGAAGGTTATTATTTTGGGTTGCGCGGACTAATTTATGGACCAAATTTGGGCAGCTTTGAGACGCAAATGCCGCTCCAACAGAAAAAAGCAGTTTATCGTTATGAAGACTGCCAAATTGATTTAGCCTTTAAAACAGATTCGAAACTGGGGCAGCAAATTGTGGTGGATGAACAACAGAATACTTCAGGCTGTGGTTTTGGACACAATGTTTCTGCCAATGGCAGCTATATGAAAGTCGAAACTGAATAATAAAAAAGCCTCTTTCGAGGCTTTTTTTAAATCGCAACTAAATCCTTAATCCCCTTTTCAGGCATTTCTTCGCCTCGTCCCTGCGCAACCACCTGCCCACGCGCCATCACGGTATAGCCATCTGCCAGCTCTTCGGCAAAGTCATAAAACTGCTCCACCAAAATGATGGCCATGTCACCGCCATCTGCCAATTTACGAATGACGCGCCCAATATCTTTAATAATCGAGGGTTGAATGCCTTCTGTTGGCTCATCCAAAATCAGTACTTTCGGTTCAGAAGCCAGCGCCCGCGCAATTGCCAATTGCTGCTGCTGCCCTCCCGATAAATCCCCTCCACGGCGATGTTTCATTTCATCCAATACCGGGAAAATCTCATAGAGATGTTCAGGGACTTTTTTGGTTTTGGCCCTTGAAAATTTCGCCATACCAATCAAAATATTTTCTTCTACCGTTAAGGTCGAAAAAATATCACGCCCCTGCGGGACATAAGCCAAACCTGCACGCACCCGCTGCTCAGGACTCAGTTTAGAAATGTCTTTGCCATCTAATAAAATCTGTCCAGACTTGATCGGCAAAATACCCATCAGACATTTGAGCAGCGTAGTTTTACCCACACCATTACGCCCCAAAACCACCGAACATTCGCCAATTGGTGCCTGAAACGACACATCACGTAAGATGTGGCTGCCCCCATAATATTGGTTTACCGCCTTAACTTCTAACATGTGCTGCTCCTTAACGCCCCAAGTATTTTTCAATTACGTCTTCATTGGCTTGAACTTCTGCCAGCGTGCCCTCAGCCAGAATCGCACCTTGTGCCAAGACCGTAACTTTTTCACTGATGGTGTCGATAAAGCTCATGTCATGTTCAACCACCAGCAAGGTGTGCTCTTTTTTTAATTCCAGACACAGTTCCGCAGTCCGCTCGGTTTCCGCATCGGTCATGCCGGCCACAGGTTCATCCAGTAAAATTAGCTTAGGGCGCTGCATCAGTAACATACCGATTTCTAACCATTGTTTCTGACCATGCGACAACAAGCCCGCCGGTTTCTGCACCAGTTCTTTTAAACGAATTTGCTCTAAGGTCTGATCCAAGGCGACCTGAACCTCAGGGTCTAATTTACTAAAAAAACTTTTTTTTACTCGTTTGTCTTTGGGTGCCGCCAACAGTAAATTTTCCAGCACCGTAAAATTTTCAAATACGGTTGGCTTCTGGAATTTACGCCCGATCCCGGCTTCAGCAATTTGTTCGGTGCTCATTTTGGCCAAATCATAGGTTTGCCCAAAAAAGGCGGAACCTTCTGTCGGACGGGTTTTACCCGTAATCACATCCATCAGTGTGGTTTTACCCGCACCATTCGGTCCAATAATGCAGCGCAATTCCCCTTCTTCAATATAGAGGGATAAATCATTCAGGGCACGGAATGAATCAAACCATACGCTGACTTTTTCCAAATACAGGGCAATGCCATGACTAAAATCAGCACCGTGTTCTTTGGGGCGTCCATAACCTTCAGAAGCATGCCCCCCATGTGGCTGGATAATTTCGCTCATGCATCATGCTCCTTTTTAAAACGATCAAATAAACCAATCACCCCTTTCGGTAAGAACAAGGTCACCACAATAAACAAGCCCCCCAAGATCAACAGCCACGCTTCGGGATATGCCACGGTAAAATAGGTTTTCACCGCATTAATTAAACCTGCTCCTAAGATAGGACCAATTAAAGTGCCTCGTCCCCCTGCTGCCACCCACACCGCCATTTCAATCGAGTTGACCGGGTTCATTTCACTCGGGTTAATAATCCCTGCCTGCGGCACATAGAGCGCCCCTGCAATACCTGCAATGACCGCAGACAAAACCCATGCCGACAGCTTGTACCATAGGGTACGATAGCCCAAATATTGCAGACGGTTTTCACTGTCACGAATCGCCCCGAGCACACGACCATAAGGTTGATTCATCAGGTGACGTAAGCCCAAATAACACAGCAACAACACCAGTGCGGTTAAAAAGCACAGCGTTGCCCGCATGGAAGCCGAAGTAATGTCCATCCCCAAAATGGTTTTAAACCCGGTAAAACCGTTATTGCCACCAAAGCCTGTTTCATTGCGGAAAAACAGTAATGCAGCTGCAAAAGTCATGGCTTGGGTAATGATGGAAAAATACACGCCTTTAATTTTGGAACGAAATGCAAAGAAGCCAAAAATGAAGGCAATGAGTCCTGGGACGAACACCACCAACACCAAAGCCCACAAGAAATGTTCTGTGCCAACCCAGTACCACGGCAATTCCGTCCAGCTTAAAAAGCGCATGAAATCCGGCAATTCTGATCCTGCCGATTCCCGCATCAAATACATGCCAAAGGCATAACCGCCCAAGGCAAAATATAAGCCATGCCCTAGACTTAAAATGCCGGCATAACCCCAGACCAAATCCAAGGCCAGTGCCACAAGCGCCAAACACATGATTTTGCCAATCAAGGTGACCCAATAAGCAGAAAGATGTAAAGCCGATTCGGCAGGTAACAAATGTAACCACGGTAGCAACAGCATCACCGTAAAACAGGCGGCAATGGCCAGTGCGCTATAGGGTTTATCGGCAAATAAAGTTGTTATTTTCATCATGTTTACTCCACAAAACGCCCTTTAATCGCGAACAAACCTTGTGGACGTTTCTGAATAAACAGAATCACAAGCACCAACAGGATAATTTTGGCCAGTACAGCACCTAAACCAATTTCCAGTACCGTACCGCTGATGCCGAGACCTAAGGCGGCCAGTACTGCCCCCCAGACTTGTCCAACACCACCTACCACAACCACCAAGAAGGCATCAATAATGTAGTTTTGACCTAAATCTGGACCGACATTACCCACTTGCGCCAAAGCACAACCTGCCAGCCCTGCCAGCCCCGAACCCAAGCCAAACGCCAACATATCGATACGTGCCGAGCGAATGCCGACCGCACGAGCCATCTGACGGTTTTGCGTTACGGCACGCACAAACAGACCAAAGCGGGTTTTATTGAGGAGATAGACCAGCAGCAGTAACACAGCAACGGTAAAGACAATAATTGCGATACGGTTATACGGCAGCATTAAACTCGGGGTTAAAGAAATACCGCCCGAAAGCCATGAAATATTCGACACTTCAACATTCTGTGCGCCAAAAATCATCCGCACCAGTTGCATCAGAATCAGGCTGACCCCGAAGGTTGCCAACAAGGTTTCCAGTTGTCGGCCATATAAGGGACGAATTACGGTGCGTTCAATCAGCATGCCAATCAAGGCACTGACCAGAAATGCCGCGGGTATCGCCACCAACAAATACCAATCTACATACGCCCCTAAATGACTTTTAAACAGGCTTTGCACCACATAGGTGGTATAGGCACCAATCATGATCAGCTCACCATGCGCCATATTAATGACACCAAGCAAGCCATAGGTAATCGCGAGACCCAAAGCCGCCAACAGCAAAATACTGGCGGTACTGAAGCCTGAAAACACATGCCCCGCCCATTCACTGGCTTGCAGGCGCGTTTTAATACTGCTTTTGGCACTTTGCAAAGCCGCTGCCAGCTCAGGATTCACATTGGCTTGGCTCAGTTCTTGTTCAATCACCGCCAAAACATCTGGACGATCCGATGCAGACAAGGTATTCACCGCCTGTAACTTGACCAGCGCATCGGCACTACTTAAATCCAGACGCGCTTTTAACTGTGCCAAACGTGCTTTGACTTTATTGTTTTGTTCTTGCAGATATAACTGGCGAATCCAGACTGGATCAAGTTCATCTAAATTATTTTCTAAAATATCAATTGCAGCTAAACGCTGCGACGCTTCATTCGACTTTAATTTGACTTTGGCTTGCCCAAAACTTAAGGCTTTACGCAAGGTATTCACCAGCGTGACCTGAGATAAATCGGCTGGCCAAGTGCTCAGTTCTTGCAAAGACGGATAGCGATACAACTGCTCTTCATTTTTTAAGATATAGGTTTGACCCGCACCATCTCGATACAGTTCATTTTGATCAATATAGGCCACCAGTTGATCTAAACTTTCAATACTGGCAGGCCATTGGTTTAACATGGTGCGACGTTCAGCAAAATCTGCTTGGACAAAGCGCTGAATCGGATCGGCCTGTGCTGAGACTTGCTGCTGTGCCTCGGATACAGATGTTTCGGCCCATGCAGGATTGAGAAATAATTGCAGGCACAGGCAGAGCAAGGCCACACAATAGCTTTTTATCGACATGAAAGACTCCCCCATAACAAGTCAAATGGTCTGTCTTCGGGATGAATGAAAGGAAATGACCTACTGCCGCAGCAGTAGGTGAGGGGGAATTATTTTGGAATGTACGGGCTCCAAGGCTCCGCTTTAATGGTATTGGCAGTTTTATACACCACATCAAATTGACCATCAGCACGAATCTCGCCAATCATGACGGGCTTATGTAAGTGGTGATTGCTCTCATCCATTTTTAGGGTATAGCCCGATGGCGCGGCGAAAGTCTGACCCGCCATGGCCTCACGGACTTTATCTACGTCTGTGCTCCCTGCTTTTTCAACTGCTTGCTTCCACATGTTGATGCCGACATAAGTCGCTTCCATTGGGTCATTGGTCACCAACTTATCCGCATTTGGCAGTTTGTATTGCACTGCGTACTGCTTCATCTTGTTCACAAATTCAGTGTTTTTCGGGTTTTTCACCGACATGAAGTAGTTCCATGCCGCCAAATGCCCCAGCAACGGTTTGGTGTCAATGCCACGTAATTCTTCTTCACCCACCGAGAACGCCATGACTGGAATATCAGATGCTTTAATGCCCTGATTGCCCAATTCACGGTAGAACGGTACATTCGAATCACCATTAATGGTAGAAATTACCGCGGTTTTTTTACCTGCAGAAAATTTCTTAATATTGCCCACGATGGTTTGATAGTTGCTATGACCAAATGGGGTGTACTCTTCCATAATGTCGGCATCGGCAATGCCTTTCGATTTTAAGAAAGCACGGAGAATTTTATTGGTGGTCCGTGGATAAACATAATCCGTCCCCAGCAGCACAAAGCGCTCGGCTTTGCCGCCTTCTTCACTCATTAAATATTCAACCGCTGGAATCGCTTGCTGATTTGGTGCAGCACCAGTATAGAAAATATTCTTGGACTGTTCCTGTCCTTCATATTGCACAGGATAGAACAACAGCCCATTTAACTCTTCCACTACAGGCAGTACCGATTTACGCGACACCGATGTCCAGCAACCAAAAATCACTGCCACTTTGTCCTGAGTTATCAGTTGACGGGCTTTCTCGGCAAATAATGGCCAGTCTGATGCAGGATCAACCACCACAGGTTCCAATTTTTTGCCCAACACGCCACCATTGGCATTAATTTCATTAATGGTCATTAATGCCGTGTCTTTTAATGACGTTTCTGAAATCGCCATGGTTCCGGATAATGAATGTAAAATGCCAACTTTGATGGTGTCGCCACTGGCTGCTGGCGCTGCGGTTTCTGATGCCGCTGTTTCTGTTTTTTCTACAGGTTTTGAACAGCCTGTTAATGCCATGCTCCCCGCCATGGCTGCCACAAGTAGAGTTTTGCTGAATAATTTTTGTTGGAACATTCTGAAGTTCTCCAAGCATTTTCTGTTTTTGGTTATCTCTGCTCAGAGTATTCAATTTTCATGCCAATAATTTAAGTTATTGTTTTTTTAAATATTTTCATTATTTCATCATAAAATCTTGTATACATCATTGCATACGCAGCCAGAATTCTGGGGTTCAGAATGGTGCATTATTCAGCAGTGTAGAGCCCTCAGCACATACCTGTTTGCACAATAAGGTGCAGCGCATAAAAAATTTCTGCACTAAAAAAGTCACCTGCTGCACATGCAATAGGTGACTTCAAAATAGTGTTGGACTGGGATTAAACCGGAATATCCGCCAGATTGCCTTTTTGCTCTAACCAGTGCTTACGGTCACCCGAGCGCTTCTTGGCCAATAACTTATCTAGCAATGCCGCGGTCAAATGACTATCATCCAGATCTAACTGCACCAGACGACGGGTATTCGGATCCATCGTGGTTTCACGCAACTGGCTGGCGTTCATTTCACCCAAACCTTTAAAGCGGGTAATTTGCGGATTCTTGGTTTTGGCTTTCTTTAAAATCGACTCAAGTTCATCTTCATCCAGCGCATAATGCACGTCTTTACCATCATCAATCCGGAACAGTGGTGGCATTGCCACATAAAGATGCCCCTCTTCCACCAAGGTCGGGAAATGTTTGACAAATAGCGCGCACAATAAAGTCGCAATATGTAAACCATCCGAGTCGGCATCCGCCAAAATACAAATTTTACCGTAGCGCAGTTCTGACAAATCATCACTGCCCGGGTCGACGCCAATGGCAATCGCAATATCGTGGACTTCCTGCGAAGCCAGTACTTCATCCGAAGAGACTTCCCACGTATTTAAAATCTTGCCGCGAATCGGCATGATGGCTTGGAAATTTTTATCACGCGCCTGTTTGGCTGAACCGCCCGCAGAATCCCCTTCGACAATAAACAATTCCGAGTCTTCACGGGTTTGTCCAACACAGTCCGCCAGTTTTCCCGGTAAGGCAGGTCCAGAAACAATCTTTTTACGTTCAACTTTTTTGGAAGCTTTTAAACGACGACCTGCTTTAGAAATCGCCATTTCTGCCAGTTGCATAGCAATTTCAGAATGATGATTTAGCCACAGTGCAAACGCATCTTTGGCAATATTCTGCACAATACCTGCGGCTTCACGACTGGAAAGACGTTCTTTGGTTTGCCCAGAAAATTGCGGCTCTTGGAATTTCAGCGACAGAATATAGTTCACCCCATCCCAGACATCTTCCGCAGAGAGTTTCAAATTACGTGGTAATAAATTACGCAGTTCACAGAACTCGCGTAAGGCATCCGTAACCCCGGAACGTAAACCATTGACATGGGTCCCGCCCTGCGCTGTTGGAATCAGGTTGACATAGCTTTCCTGAATTTGCTCCCCGCCTTCGGCATTCCAGCAAATGGCAAATTCTGCACTGGCGCGTTCAGCATCGCCTGTCGCAACAAAAGCTGTTGCGGGCACAATTTCACGGTCTTCTAGCTCATCCATCAAATAGTCGACTAGCCCATTTTCAAATTGCCACTCGATTTTTTCATCATTGATTTCATCAATGTAGATAATTTGCAGACCCGCTGCCAAAACCGCTTTGGCTTTTAAATTATGTTTTAACGCTTTTAAGGCAAATTTCGGTGAATCAAAATATTTGGCTTCAGGCCAGAAGCGCACTACAGTACCGGTCGCACGTTTGGCAACTTTTCCTTCCAACACGGCTAGGGGGGCTACAGGTTCTCCCTGCTCAAAGGCCATTTGATACAGATTGCCCTGACGCTGCACTTCAACTTCAACTCGCGTTGACAAGGCATTCACAACGGAAATCCCGACGCCATGCAAGCCCCCAGAAAACTGGTAATTATCGGTACTGAATTTTCCGCCCGCATGCAGTTTGGTCAGAATAATTTCAATCCCGCTTTGCCCGTATTCAGGATGAATATCGACTGGCATGCCTCGCCCATTATCCGCCACAGCCAATGAGCCATCTTTATACACCGTCACCGTGATTTTGTTGGCATGACCTGCCAATGCTTCATCGACCGCATTATCAATAACTTCCTGCGCCAAATGGTTTGGACGCGAGGTATCGGTATACATGCCAGGACGTCGACGGACTGGATCTAAACCAGATAAAACTTCAAGTGATTGAGCCGTATATTGAGACACGTTGTACGATTTCCTTATAATCTGGCATACGAAAAAAATTCTAGAATCATGGGGATTTTGGCAGCAAAATCATCCATGGCGTGGTTCCCCTTGGCTTCGCTCATGACCAGCGCACGGGGTTGCTGCAACGCATAAAACTGTTCTGCTTCACGATAATCTAAAACATCATCGCCTTGTTGCAATAACACCAACACTTTGTCTGCTTGCTGAACATTTGACACGGCAATTTGCTCTAAATAATCCAATTGCGACTCATCCAAGGTCCAAGTCGCACTCACCTGATAAGGAAGCTGTTGCTGTCCAAACAAGTCGCGGAACAATTGCCATGGTCGCATAGCAGGATTAATCAAAACAGCCGGCATGCCGTGTGTTGCGACTAATTGTGTCGCATAAAAGCCCCCCAGACTACTGCCAATCAACACTGCGTCAGGATACTGTGCCACCAAATCATGCAGTCGAGCTAAAGCCTGCTCAGGAGGCAGATTTAAATCTGGCACATGAAGGCAAAGAGATGCATCATTCGCACAATACTGTTGTAACTGCTGTGCCTTAATCGAGAGTGGGCTACTCTGAAAGCCGTGGATATAAATAATATTCATACAATTTGCTGAATGCACAACTTCAATTTATTCATTTTTCATCATTCTGACTCAGGATTATTTTAAATTCGTCGAAACGCTCTAATTGTTAGACAAAATAAGGCATTTTTCGTGATATTCATCGGTATTTTTAAATGATTCGAGCCATACTCGATATGATGAAAACTGAAAAAAGTTATACCTCTATCTTAATCAAAATGAAAGCGTTGAGATGAGCCAAACAAAGCATCAAGGATAACAATAAATGCCGAGTTTAACACCGCTGCATGAAACTTACTGTAAATGGGATCGAACTCCACCCAGTCAAGCAGACTTACTGGAAGGTTTGGCTCAATTACTCAGCACACCACTTAATAATGTGGTGCAGGATTTTATGCGTACCATTCAGCGGGAAATCTTTTCCAGTATTTTTGGGGTGGACGAACAAGAATTCAAATATCTACAAAATCTACCGCAAATCGTCAAATTTAACCGCATCACCATGAACATGCTGGAAAATTATGGGCATTATCTTTTGGCGCCTGGTTTACGGCAAATTATTGAAAAATATCCGAAACTACATGAAAAACCGCTCACTCCCAGCCTGCATTTTTTAGTCGGTGCCATAAATGGGGTGATTGGTGATTACTTACTGAAATACCATAATCCGATGGCCCTGCCGATGGTGCTATATGATCACTATGGTGAAATTCAACGAGGTGATTTATCGGGACGCGTGGTGATTTTTGTGCATGGCCTGTGTATGAATCATTTGGATTGGACCAATCGCAACAACGGCGGCTTTGGGGAAAAGTTACTGGCACAACGCGACCACAACACCATGTTGTACTTGAACTACAATACTGGACGTCGAATATCCGCCAATGGACGCAGCCTTGCCAATACCCTTGAAGACCTGATTCAGCGTAACCCGCGCATTACCAGCCTGGATATTATTGGGCACAGCATGGGCGGACTGGTGGCACGCAGTGCCTTGTTTTATGGCAAACAAAATATGCATCAGTGGCTGCATATGGTGGAAAATCTGGTCTGTTTAGGCTCCCCGCATCATGGTGCAGTACTGGAACGTTTTGGTTTTGCCGTACAAGAAAAACTGGGGCGTTTTCCCATTGTGAAATTGGTCGGGCATCTGGTCAATATTCGCAGCAATGGCATTCTAGATTTACGCTACGGCAGCGTCCGGGATGATGATTGGGAGCATAATGAGGCACGCATCGGCTTCTTTGATGACAATCGTAAACCTGCACCGCTGCCTTCGCATATCAATACGTATTTGGTGGCCGGCACGCTTGAGTTTGAACACCGGAAAAACAAAACCTTGAAGGTGATCGGGGATTATTTGGTCAGCGTGAAAAGTGCCTTGGGCGAACATCCTAATCCACGGTTTCAGTTAAAGCTGCCTGAATCGCATAAGGCCATTTTCTATGGATTGAACCATTTAGAAATTCAATATCATGCCAGTGTCGCAGAACAAATCGTGCATTGGTTTTACCCTGAAAAAGCACAGCATCATCAATTGCATGCCCATGAGCATATTATTGATTTACATGACTTTGAAGGCATTGCTATGACCTAAACAAAAAAAGCCAACATCTGTTGGCTTTTTTAAAATTGCTTTTGAGCTGTCAGTACATTACTTCGCTTGACCCTGAGTTGGATAACGGCGCACTAACTGCCAAAGACTGACCACCGCAAGCACCACAAAAAATAGCAGCGACCACACCGGTAAAGACTGTCCCAAGAAAGTCCAGTCAATCACCGCACACTCCCCTGAACCGGTCAGCACTTGCTGCAACACACTTTTCAGCGGTAAAGCATCAATCAAATAATTCAGACCAGGACCACAGCTCGGCACTTGATCAGGTGGTAAGTTTTGCAACCAGACATGACGGGCGGCAACACCAGCCGACCATAAAATCGAGAGGCTACCCAACAAGGCATACAGTCGTTTGCCCCAAGTCGCCTTCGGATTGTGAATCCATGCCACCAGAGAAATGAAGCCGAGCCCCATTAATCCAATGCGCTGGAACACACATAGCGGACATGGCGATAAACCTTGGACGTGTTCCAGATATAACGCAAACGCCATACCCACGATACTGGCGATGACTAAAAACCCGCTCACGAAGCGAAAACTCCATTGCATGGTCAAACCTCTTAATTTTTATCGATAATGTGCAAGATACTCGTCAAAACTGATGGCGTTATCTTGTTCAAGTTGTTGTTGCTGTTGTAGCGATGTCTGTACCAAGTCATCAAAATATGCCTGTGTTGCAGGGTCTAATTGATGCTGTTCATACACTGCCGCATGTTGTTGAGCCATCACGCTACCAAAATTCCATGTCCCGCCATAGGTCAGGGTATCCGCAATTACCTGTGCTGACAGGGTATGATCGACCTCATCAATACGTTGCTGCATCACCTGTAAAGCTTGCGTATACAACTGGGTTGCGTTGGCCTGATCCAGCAGTTCCGCTAATGGATGCATGGCATCCAAATGTTTCTGGCACCAAGCCTCAATCTCGTAATGCTGTCCCGCCTCAACAATCTGTGCATTCGGTGCGCGCCCGCGATTCACCACTTCGGCTTGATTTTTTTCAATCTGCTCTTGCTCGGCATCTAATAACGCAGGGCTGTCGAGTAATAAACAATACAGTGCCAGCACTTCAAGAAAACCTGCGCTGTTTTCATCAATCCCGATCGGACTATACGGGTTGACATCCACGGCACGCAGTTCGACATAACCCACACCGCGATTGGCTAAAGCTTCTGAAGGTGTTTCGCCTGCTTGCGGCACTTGCTTTGGTCGCACCAGACTGTAGTACTCATTTTCAATTTGCAGCACATGGTCATTAATTTGGATCGGCTCACCTTGCGCATCATTTAACCCTAAACGGCTAAAATCTGCATACGGAGTTTTGACCGCTTTTTGTAACTCAGCTAAATAACCCTGCATATCGTTATAGTGAATGCCCAACTGCTTCTGCGCGGAGTTTTGATAACCAAACCGCCCCATGCGTAAAGCGGTCGCATACGGTAAATATAAGGTGCCTTTTAACAACGGCAGCAAATGATGTTCACGCCCGGTCATAAAACACTTACATACCGAAGGACTGGCCCCAAGTAAAAACATCACCAGTGGTGTTAAACGAATAAAATTACGAATCAGCGCAAAATAACGATGGCTGCGATAATCTTGCGCCGAGAGTTGACGTAAATCTGCATCACTTTCTTGTTGTTGTAGTGCTGCAAATAAGTGGTCTGGGAAGGATAAATTATAATGTACCCCAGAAATGGTCTGCATACGGCGACCATAGCGTACGCCTAAACCATGACGATACAAGGTCTTGAAGCGGCCAATATTGGAACTGCCATATTGAGCCAAACGAATATTGTCTTCTTCATTGTCCAACATACACGGCATGGACAAGGGCCAAAGTTTTTCTTCATGCTCTAAATGCTGATGAACCACGGCATGAATATCTTTTAAATAAGACAAAGCTTTGGCAATCGTGTCTTGCGGCGGAGTAATAAACTCCATCAAAGCTTCAGAATAATCGGTGGTAATATGCGGATGGGTCAATGCCGATCCCAAGGCTTTGGGATGATCTGCTTGCGATAAAAAACCATTGCTTTGCATACGCAAACTTTCACGTTCTATACCACGTAACATCCCTTGTAATAGCGAAGAATCCACCCAAGTCGGAAACACAGCTTGAGAGGTCGATTCGGGTTGACTCATTATCATCTCGCTTATTGGAAGAACTACTAAAATAAAATCATCAGTTTATATCAGTATACTGTGATTTGATGCCACCACATGACATGCTGTCTATTTTTCCAGCAGATTGACCACATTTATGGCGTCTATTGAAAAGATTCAGTAAATCAGATAACTAGCATTAATAAGGGTTAGATTGCTCTGCTTCAACAGGTGAATGTAAAAAAATCTGAAAAAGACACCCTATAGCGGCAATTTTTTATCACAAAGTTACTCTATAAGACACCGAAAAAATATGATTTTATGAAAGAATAAGTGCTAAGGATCTGTAATAAAAATGAATTATCAGGATATTTTGGACTTTTGGTATGCGCCCGAAACCCAACCCCACTGGTTTGCCCAAAGCAGCGAATTTGATCAAACTTTAACAGAAAAGTTTGCTCAGATACATCAACAAGCAGCCTTGGGGGAACTTTGGACATGGCGACAACAGCCTGAAGGTCGTCTTGCAGAAGTCATTATTCTGGATCAATTCTCCCGCAATATATTCCGTGATCAAGCCACTGCTTTTGCTCAAGATGCGCTGGCTCTTGGACTGGCGCAAGAGGCAATCTTGGGGCAACATCATTTGCAACTGAATCCAGAACAGCGCTATTTTTTATACATGCCGTTTATGCATAGTGAGTCTAAACGGGTGCATGAATTTGGGTTAAGATTATTTGAACAATTAGCTCATCCGATTGCCTTAGAATTTGAACGAAAACACAAAGCGATTATTGACCAATTTGGTCGTTATCCACATCGCAATCAAGTTTTAGGGCGGACTTCCACGGTTGAAGAATTAGCATTCTTGGCTCAACCGAATAGCCATTTTTAATGAAGGATTGCTCTTTACTCTCCCATCCATGAGCAATCAGCGGAGAATAACCATGAAAACCAAGTTTCTGGCCGCCACCCTGTTAAGCCTTGCGCTGGTGGGTTGTGCTTCTACCCCTTCTAAACCGCGCACGTTTGATCAGCTGGGACGGTTTAACACCTACCCGATGAATGCTCAAACCTACCGTATTAGTTTTGAAGCGGATCCGAATATGAACTACGGCATGGCCGAGGAAATTACACTGGTCAAAGCTGCACAAACCACCCTTAAAAATGGCTTCCGTTATTTTAAAGTGCTGGATGACCCCAGTAATGTGACTCAGAAACCACCGCGTCAGGCTGTGGTCTATCATTCCCCTTCATTTTACCCTTATGGGTATTACCCTCGTGGTTATTATCGCCGCTACCCAGGTTATTGGCCTGACCCGTTCTACGATACCCCGCAAGTGGTGAATCTTGACCCGGTGCAAGTGTCCTATACCATTGAATGTTATAAAGACAATCAGAAAGCCCCGAGTGATGCCTTTGATGCCAGCCTGATTTTACAATCACTCGGACAAAAATATGGCGTTAGTCCGAACGGAGACGTGATTCAACCGCAACCGACCCCACCTGCCTCTTCATCATCTTAGGAATCAACTATGCATGTTGCCACCAGTTCAGAGAGCCTAAAACGCAGTAAACGCTTCGCCAATATTGCGTTGTTGCTGGCAGTATTCACTTGGCTCATGCTGATGGTCTGCGCCAAACTCTGGCCTGAATATGTCTGGTTAATTCACATCTTTATGCTTTCTGCCGAAGCGGGTGTGGTTGGCGGTTTGGCAGATTGGTATGCGATTACCGTGCTGTTTCGTAATCCTTTTGGCAAAATTCCGATTCCGAGTTTTTTGCGGGATCACACCGAAATTATTCCACGCAATAAAGCCCGGATTGCCGAATCCATGGGGCGCTTCGTACAGGAAAATTTCCTGTCGCCACAGGTGGTGGAACGCAGTCTAAAAAATATCGACCTGAGTTTGGCCGTGGGGCAATGGTTAGCCAATCCACACAACAACACCCAAGTCACGCAAGTGATTCAGCAAACCGTACCGAAGATTTTTGACTTTGTCGGGCAAGAACAGATTGGCCGATTTATACAAAACAACAGTGTGCAATGGGTGCGCAATACCGACATCAATATGCTGGCCAGTGAAATGCTGCGTGCCGTGATTGAAAATGATTTCCATCAGGATGTGCTGCAACGTGGACTGGATCTTATTCATGACTGGATGATGAACCACCCCGATGAAACCCGTGAACTGACACAAAAATTATTTAAAGAACTCGGGGTATCTAAACTGGCCAAAGGCGCCAGTTGGATTGGGATTGATGTGCAACAGCGCACCATAGATTCACTCATTGAACGGGTGGAATCGATGCTGGCCAATCCCGAGCACCCTTGGCGGCAGCAAATCGAGACCACAGCACAAGAGCTGATGCAGCAGCTTACCGATCGCAACAGTCTTGCCAGTCAACGTCTCAATCAGGGAAAAAATGCCTTGTTGGACAGCCCGCAAGTACTGAATTTTATTCGCGGCGCGGTGGTGATTTTATGTGATGCGATTAAAGCCGATTTAATGCAATCCAATTCAGGAATTGCTGCCAACCTGCGCGTGGCAATTCAGCAGGTCGGTGAAAACATCATGACCAATCAAGCGGTACGCCAGTTATTGAATGATCGGATGAGTGGTCTGGCGGTAAATTTAAGCGATCAATACAGTGAAAAAGTGATCCGCTTTATCAGCGAACGCATCCATGAATGGGACTCGCGTGAAATGATTGGCAAAATTGAAAATGAGGTCGGTGGCGATCTGCACATGATTCGTGTCAATGGCGTTGTGGTCGGGGCATTTATTGGACTGGCTCTGGGAATTATTCGCGCTGCGGTGGACTATCTACTCTAGTCGGTGATACTGGCTAGAAATGCTACTTGTACTGCGGTTGCAACATGTTAAATTAAAACTGTTTATTCTGCGACAGGTCTACGGTCATGCTCAAAATTCACTCTAAACTTCCGGCACAAGGGGTCACGATTTTTAGCCAAATGACCGCTATGGCACAGCGTTTAAATGCCCTGAATCTTTCACAAGGCTTTCCCGACTTTGCCCCGCCACAAGCGTTAGTCGAAGCTTTAAGCCATGCCACTCTATACGGTTCCAACCAGTATGCACCTGGCGATGGCTTACTGGCCTTACGTGAGCAAGTGGCACAGCAATTTCTACAGCGCGATCAACTACAACTCGATCCCATCACTGAAATTACCATTACCCCTGGCGCCACCATCGCAATATTTAGTGCAATTCAAGCTCTGGTTCATGCGGGCGATGAAGTGATCGTGTTTGATCCGAGCTATGACAGTTATGCGCCTAGCATTGCTTTAGTCGGTGCGAAAGCCGTGCATATTCCTCTGGTTGCTCCGCACTTCCACGTCGACTGGAATCGGGTTGCAGCAGCAATCAACGACAAGACCCGTATGGTGATTGTGAATACCCCACACAATCCGACTGGCGCGATCTGGTCACAACAAGATTGGCAGCAACTGATTCAACTGATTCAGACTCGTAATATCGTGGTGCTTTCCGATGAGGTCTATGAACACTTGGTATATGACGGGCAGCCGCATTACTCGGCATTATCTTTCCCTGAACTTCGCGAACGTAGTCTAGTGGTGGGTTCCTTTGGAAAAACCTTTCATGTCACAGGCTGGAAAACTGGGTATTGTGTGGCGGCACCTGAATTGATGCGGGTTTTTCGTCAGGTCTATCAATTTGCCTGTTTCTGTGGTGTGACTCCAGTACAAACTGCCTTGGCCAACTATATGCGGCAACACCCTGAGCACATTCAGCAGCTCGCTGATTTTTATCAGCAAAAGCGCGATTTATTTATCTCAGGATTGGCAGGCTCGCGTTTTCAACTGACCCCTTCTCAGGGAACCTATTTCCAAAATCTAGATTACCGTGCTATTCGTCCCGATCTGAATGATATTGAAATGTGCCATTTTCTGGCAGAACAGCATGGCATTGTTGCCATTCCCATCTCGGTATTTTATCAGCAGGCACCGACGGATTTACGTTTAATTCGCTTCTGCTTTGCCAAAACCGAGTCAACTTTAGAACAGGCGCTCGACATTCTGAAGGGTTGCTAGTGATTTTTCAGGCTTTCCCCACAGTGAAAATTCAACAGATCTGCTGCTTTTTTTCCTTGTGGCTTATGTTATGTTGCAAAGGACACAATAAAAAAATGATGGATGATCAATCACCAATATGGCTGCCGACCCTCATGCTCCATTAATCCATGCCAATACCTTTTGGAAAGCTTTTCTTTGGTTTCTGCTGCCCTTAATCGCGACCAATATTCTGCAAAATCTTTCAGGAACCATTAATACGGTATTTGTCGGACAAATGCTTGGGGTCGAAGCGATTGCTGCGGTTTCGGTCTATTTCCCCATTCTGTTTTGCTTACTGGCTTTTATCATTGGTTTATCGGCTGGTTCAACCGTACTGATTGGACAGGCTTGGGGAGCGCAAAATCTAGAAAAAGTCCGCAGTGTGGTCGGATCCACCCTGTTTATGACCTTGATTGGTGGCAGTGTCATTGCCTTGTTGGGTGTGATCTTTGCCAAGCAGATTTTATTATTATTGGGAATCGACCCTCAAATCATGCATCTCTCTTTGCCTTATGTGCAATGGATGATGGCGGGCAGCCCACTCCTGTTTGTCTATATTATTTATACCTCCATTTTACGTGGGGTCGGCGACAGTATTACCCCGCTGATCGCACTGGGCATGACCAGTCTGATTGGTCTGGTGATTACCCCTGTTTTAATTGCGGGTTATTGGGGTTTCCCCAAACTTGGCATCATCGGACCTGCAATTGCCACCATTATTGGCTATGCCGCAGTGCTGCTGTTTTTAGTGGTTTATCTCAATAAAAAACACCACCCACTTCGTCCTGACCGAGAATTACTGCGTCATATCAAATATCAACCTGAATTGACCCGCATTATTCTGCGCTTAGGCATTCCAACAGGCATTCAAATGGTCACGACCTCTGTCGCAGGCTTAGTGATTGTCGGAATGGTGAATCGCTATGGCTCTGAGGCGACTGCGGCCTATGGTGCGGTCAATCAGGTACTGAACTACATTCAGTTTCCAGCCCTTTCCATTTCCATTGCTGCCTCGATTTTTGCGGCACAAGCGATTGGTGCGGGCAAAGCCGATTTACTCACCAAAGTTACCCGTACCGCCCTGCGTATGAATATCATCATTACCGGCATTTTGGTGATCTTGGCCTATCTATTCTCAAAATATCTAATGGCCTTGTTTATTATCGACCCTGAAGTCGTGGCATTGGGGCAACAACTGCTGTTTATTGTACTGTGGTCCATTTTATTTTTTGGTGCCAGTGCGATTTTTGCTTCGATTATGCGTGCCAGTGGCACCGTCAATGTTCCAATGCTGATTAACATTGCCGCTATCGTACTGATTGAAGTGCCGTGCGCCTATTTGTTTAGTCAATGGTTTGGCTTAAAAGGCATCTGGTATGGCTATGCTTTGGCATTTGTCAGCCTCTGCATCATGCAAGGCCTGTATTATCAGTTAATCTGGAAAAAGAAAACGGTTGAAACTTTAATTTAATCGTTCATCCGCAGAAAAACGTGCTGAATCCAGACTCAGCACGTATCATGTTTATTTAAACCGTTTGCTGAGCGAAGTCGCCATGGCGGTCACCTTTTGATAGCCCGTAGGCAAAAGGCGTTGAATCAGATCTAGGGACTTGGCATCGTTCCCAATCAACACGCGGCGTTTGTCTTTCTGCACCGCGTTTAGAATTTGACGTGCAGCTTCTTCTGGCGGAATCCGCAACAGCTTATTAAAAGCTCGTGCCGATTTCTCAGGGTTCATGCCCAGACTGCGCAAGCTGTCGTTCATGCGCGCATCATTGGCAATATTGGTTCGAATGCCACCGGGATGGACACAAAGCGCACTTACGCCACAGTTTTCAATATCCAGTTCTTGGCGTAAAGATTCGGTAAAACCACGTACCGCAAACTTAGTGGCATTGTAAGCCGATTGGGTCGGTTGTGCTGTTAAACCAAACAAACTGGAAATATTAATAATATGCCCCTCACCTGTTTGCTTAATCAAAGGCAAGAACTCTTTGGTGCCGTACACCACCCCCCAAAAATTAATCCCGACAATCCATTCCAACTCATCATAACTTGCGCCTTCAACCGTCGAACCCAATGCCACCCCAGCATTGTTGAAAATCATATTGACGGAACCATGATCTTGCACAGTTTCTGCAGCCCAAGCCCGCACAGCATCACGATCGGCCACATCCAGTTTTTTAGTGGTCACTCGCACCTGACTGTCTTTCAATAGTTCTACGGTTTTTGCCAAACCTTGCTCATTAATATCACTAAGCGAAAGATGACACCCCTGTTGCGCTAACAGCAGTGCCAGTTGTTGACCAATTCCTGAACCCGCACCCGTGACGGCTGCCACTTTATTGTTAAAATTTTTCATTTTGTTTCCTTATGGGTTGCATAGACGCTAACAATGCCATCACTGTTTTTTGATGGTCTATGCGTTTGACTGAATCAATATAAATTTGACAATAACCATTGTCAATAATGATCAGATAAATGTGGTTTGCAATTTTCAGCCTGCTTAAATTTAGGTATTTGTGGCAATTGTTGTTAAACTATACACCGTCTTTGCTACGTTTTGCCTCTATGACTCACTCCAATACCAACGATGCAGAAAAAAACGAGAATCCACTGAAAAATAAAGAACGTCAGTTTAAAGGGCTGTCTCTGAGTGAGCGCAAACTTGCACGTCGTGAAAAATTAATCGAAGCTGGTATTGAGGTGTATGGCACCCACGGTTTTTTTGCCGTAACCGTGAAAGATATCTGTAATGAAGCCAAACTGACTGAACGTTATTTTTACGAATCGTTTAAGAAAAGTGATCAGTTATTCCAAACCATTTTTGTAAAACTGATTGATGAACTTCAGCACAACGTGATGCAGGCGATTATGCAAGCCTCTGGCAATCACGAAAAAATGGTAGATGCGGGACTCACGGCCTTGTTGAGTACACTCAGAGATAATCCCCGCATGGCACGCATTATTTATATTGATGCCATGCTGGTACAAGAGCTACATAATCAAGCCACCCTGCACGAAACCATGTTGCGCTTTGACCGCATGATTCATGCTTTTGTCATGTTAATGATGCCGAACCTGCCACACTCAGAACGTGAAATTTCATGGGTTTCAACCGGCTTAAATGGCTATGTCACGCAAATTGCGATTCGCTGGGTCATCAGTGGCTTTAAACAGTCTCTGGAAGATGTACTGGCCTCTTGCCGCGTGGTGTTTATTGCACTGTTATCTTCATTTTCGCCTAAAAAAAATTAAATTACAGCAATTTAATTTTTACGATAATTTAAATTTGATTTGCATCCAGCAAAGGAGATTGTCTAAAATTGTTCATGTTTTCGACTAAAAATTGTCACAAAACTTTGCGAAAATCGGCATTCTCCCCTATTCTGCAATGATACTGTCATAATTAATCTTTGTAATAAGCCTGTCATAAATAAAAAACGGCCTACCGTTATCATCAATAGGATATTGCGTTGTGAAAGATGACTACATACTAATCGTCGATGACGAACTTCCCATTCGAGAGATGATTCATACCTCTTTGGATATGGCAGGCTTTCAATGCTTACAGGCAGAAGATGCAAAACAGGCGCATCAAATGATTGTCGATCAACGCCCAGCGTTAATTCTGCTCGACTGGATGATGCCGGGTGGTGTCAGCGGTGTCGATCTCTGTCGTCGCCTGAAACGCGATGAAAATTTATCTGAAATTCCTGTGATTATGCTCACTGCGCGCGGAGAAGAAGACCATAAAGTCCAAGGTCTCGATGCAGGTGCAGATGACTACATGACTAAACCGTTTTCGACACGTGAATTGGTATCGCGCATTAAAGCCGTATTGCGTCGTGCCAATGCTCTGAGTGGCGAAAAAACCATTGATGCCAATGGTTTATTGCTTGACCCAGTCAGCCAACGCGTGAGTTTTGGCAATAACATTCTAGAAATGGGCCCAACGGAATATCGTTTGTTGGCCTTCTTCATGACCCACCCTGAACGTGCCTATACTCGTGCGCAGTTGCTTGATCAAGTCTGGGGGGGCAATGTTTATATTGAAGACCGTACCATTGATGTGCATATTCGTCGCTTACGCAAAGTCTTAGAGCCCTATGGCGCAGACCGTTTTGTTCAAACCGTACGTGGTACGGGATACCGTTTCTCTACCCGTGCAGATGTAGCCCTAGGTTAATTTTAAATTTATGTATGAACCCTATCCTGTCCCCGAGCTGGCTCGTGAACATCAAAAATTCCGTTATAGCAGTTTATGGATTTTTGCCAAGCAAGACTTACGCTTACTGGCATTCCTGCTGCTAATTGCGGGCTTTATCGGACTCGGTATAGGGTATTTCTGGATCTGCATTTTTGCTGCCTTCACCATTTTCTTTGCCTTCCAACTGCGTTCCTTGTATCTGGTCAATGAATGGATTTCCAATCGTCCCTATGATGTTCCCCCCAATCTAAATGGAATTTGGGGCGCTTTGCTGTTTAATGTTTATCGTGCCCAACGCCAAGAGCGGATTGTACAAGCCGAAATGGTCGGTTTGATTGATCGCGCTCAGTCTTCGCTGGTGGCTCTGGCTGAAGCCGTGGTGCTGATTGATGAACTGCATCAGATTGAATGGTGGAACCCTGCGGCTGAAAAGCTGCTCGGGATTCAGGCGATGGATCGGGGGCGTAATATCATGACCATTTTACGCCAGCCAAGTTTTATCGAATACTTCAAGCAAAGTGATCAAAACCCGGATGGCATAAAAATGAAGTCCTCGGTATTTGAAGATCACTATGTGCAGATCAAAATGACCCGTTTCGGGGGTGAAAGTCGCTTACTGGTCGCCTATGACGTGACGCGTATGCATAATCTGGAACAAATGCGTAAAGACTTTGTCGATAATATTTCACACGAATTACGCACGCCATTAACGGTACTCAGTGGCTATATTGAAACCTTTACCGATCAGGAAGATTTAAATCCGCGCTGGAAACGTGCTTTCGAGCAAATGCAGGCGCAAACCAAACGCATGAATGCTCTGGTCAATGATTTACTGCTGCTGTCGCGCTTAGAAAACAATAAACAAATTGCCAAGAATCAAATCATTGAAATGCCAAGTTTAATGAATCAATTATTTGATGATGCGCAGGCCTACAATGTTGATTATGGACATACCTTAAATCTCGACATTGACAGCCATTGTGACTTGATTGGTTCAGATACCGAATTGGCCAGTGCCTTTAGCAATCTGATTACCAATGCCATCAAATACACCCCCAAAGGCGGCACCATTACCATGGGCTGGCATGATGATGGCGAACATGGTTATTTCACCGTGCAAGATACTGGTATTGGCATTGACCCGAAACATCTCCCGCGCTTAACCGAACGTTTCTATCGAGTCGATAGTGCACGTAGCCGTCAAACAGGCGGAACAGGGCTGGGACTGGCGATTGTGAAACACGTGCTGATGCAACATAACGCGCATTTAGAAATTGAATCCAAAGAAAATCAAGGCTCAACTTTTAAAGTGGTGTTCCCGAAAGAACGCCTGTATCACATGAGCTAACTGATTATTTTTATAGTATTTTGAATCTGATGATTGAGATGGCTATACAGCATAGCCATCTCAAGCCGTCTATTACACAGTATGACCGAGCGCCTGCCCCATCACCACCGTTGAATTGGCTTTGAACTGGGCATCCCACTGCATTTTATTTTGTTCAAACAACACAATCGCAGTTGAACCCAAATAGAAACGGCCTAACTCCGCGCCTTTTTCAAGGAATAAATTGTGCTGGTTTAACTCTAAACGACCTGTCGGTTTTACCTTGCCAGTCGCAACCGTTTCAATCCCAGCCACAATCATCGCCCCGACTAACACCACAGCCATACGCCCCAATTCGGTGTCAAACAAGCACACCATACGTTCATTGCGCGCAAACAAACCGGGAATATTTTCAGCCGTGGTTTGATTTACAGAGAACAATTCACCAGGAACATACAGCGTTTCCGTGAGTGTGCCTGCAAATGGCATATGCACACGGTGATAGTCTCGTGGTGACAAATACACGGTGGCAAATTCACCTTCTTTAAACGGTTCAGCCAACTGCGGATCGGCAATCAGTTTTTCAACCGAAAAACTTTGCCCTTTGGCTTGGAACACTTCACCAGCTTCGATATGACCCAATTGGGAAATAGCACCATCAGCTGGAGAGACAATACTGCTGGCATCCATATCAATTTCACGGACACCTTCTTGTAAGGCACGCGTAAAAAATTCATTGAAGGACTTATATTTCAACGCATTTTTCTGCTCTGCAATTGACATATCAATGCCATATTGCGCTTTAAATGCAGAAATCACCGTATTTTTAATTAACGGATGTTCACTGGCAGCAAGCTTACCGACCACACGGGATAATTGATGTTGCGGCACAACACGTTGTGCTTGAATAAAGAATTGTTTTGTTAAACGTGAGGTGAGGCTCAAGACGGTAACTCTCCAGTAACAATTGGACTATCGAGGCGATTGCCCCATTCACTCCACGCACCATCATAAGCTCGAATCTTCCAACCCAATACACGACCCAGAATATAAGCCAAACCTGAACGATGATGTGACTGACAGTACACCACCACAGGTTCTTGTAAATTGAAACCTTGTTGTTCTAAGCGTTGTTGCGTGCGTTCTAAAGCATACAATTTTAAATGATTTTCACGGTCAAGGGCAGTACTCCATTCAAAATGGCGTGCATTTGGAATATGACCGCCACGTCGAGCTGCCAATCTTAAACCCGTATATTCATCTTCGGTACGACAATCCCAAAGCTGAATTGCCTGTTGCTGGACTAAGGTAAGCAATTCTGCATATTCAATTCGGACCTGATCTTGGGCAGCCAGATTCAGCTCAACCAAAGGCTGCACAGGGGCGAATTGCTCCTGCTCCGAAGTTGTTGGCAAGCCTGCCGCCAACCATGCATGAATGCCGCCATTTAATAATGAGGTTTGATAAAAACCCAAACAGTGTAAATTCCAGATCAGTCGCCCGGCCCAAGCACCACCTTCATCATCATAGACCACCACATGATGTTCAGGACTAATATTCAGATAAGCAATTAATTGTTTTAAGCCTTCTGCATCAGGCAATAAACCTGTGGCATTTTCCTCTTGGCATAGCAATTGCGCGGGCTTCAGTGGAATGGCGTGCGGAATATGCAGCTGGGCATAGACTGAGCTTCGACTTAAATCCACGATACGTAATTTTTCATTGTCTAAATGTGGAAGTAAATCTTCCACATCAATTAATAAACCCAAATTTAGTGTCGATTCCGTCATGATGTTTTACACGTTTTGTCCTAGCAACTGCTTGATGTTAGCATACGCTGATGTCTACTGAAGGCTGATTTTCTGATTCTTTTTTGCAGAAAATCAGCAATATAAATCAAAGCTTACACTGGCTCACTGATTTGAAAAACCTGTCTTAAATACGCCAAGAAAGTATCGTTATCGGTCATGGTCTTGCCTGGGCTATCGGAAATTTTTGCCACCGACTGACCATTACATTCCACCAGTTTCAGCACGATATTCAGCGGGGTTTGCCCCATATCGTTGGTCAAGTTGGTTCCAATCCCGAAACTGACCTTAAAACGGTCTTTAAAGTACTGATGCAATGCCCAAGCTTTATGTAAATTCAAGCCATCACTAAAGGTCAGCATTTTGGTACGGCTGTCAATTTTTAAGGTCTGGTAATGAGCATAGGCTTTATCGCCCCAAACAAACGGATCACCACTGTCATGGCGTAAACCATCAAACAATTTGGCAAAATACAGATCAAAGTCGCGCAGGAAAGCATCCATCCCCACCACATCGGTTAAGGCAATGCCCAAATCACCGCGATATTCTTGCACCCACGTTTCCAATGCGGCCTTTTGAAAATCACGTAAGCGCACATCCAGCGCCTGAAAGGCCTGCAGGAATTCATGTGCCATGGTGCCAATTGGTGAAATGCCCAATTCTTTGGCCAGCAGCACATTGCTGGTTCCCCGAAACACATTCGGTACAGCTTGGTGAAAGGCCTGAATCACATGACGCTGCCAAGCCAAGCTATAGCGACGGCGGGTACCAAAATCGGAAACTAAAAATGGAGGATCCTCTGGACGCTGCTGTTGCTCACATTGCTGAATAAACTCAATTTTGGCTTGTAAGCGACGTTCACCTTCTGCCAAAACTTCAGGAGAACGCAGGCGTTGGAAATACAGTTCATTGACAATGGCCAAGACAAAAATTTCGAACATCATGGCTTGCACCATCGGGCCTTCTACCCAAATGTCCAAACGGCCTTCACTGTCTATGCCGGTATGAATAAAACGGCGTTTAAGCTGGAACAGCTCCAGATAATCCACGAAGTCACTTTTAATGAAACGCAGACCCCGTAAATATTGCAGTTCATCTTCCTGAAAACGCAGTTGACACAAATAATCTAACTGCTCATTCAAGTCTTCTAAAATGTCGACCAAAGGATAAACCGTTTCATCCAAATTACGGCAACGGAAATGATAGACACTATGCGTTTGCGGAAACTGGTGCAGCACCACTTGTAGCATGGTGAATTTATATAAGTCGGTATCGAGTAAAGAATGAATGATTGCAGACATAAAGGTTCAGTTTTTATCAACTTCTAGCATTAAAGCACACTTTCAGGGCGAAAAAAGCCATTGTTTGCATAAAACGACTCAAATCCGAAGCGACCTAAATCAGTGATGAGCGGATGTTTGCTACAATGCCCAGTCCATCCATACTGAGGAATACACGTGCGGGCCTTATTACAACGCGTACTCGAAGCCAAAGTCGTCGTCGACGGTCAAGTGACAGGTGAAATTCAACACGGACTGCTGGTCTTTTTAGGGCTAGGGAAAGAGGATCAACTCGACACAGGCAAAAAGTTGATTGATAAAATCTTGAAGTACCGCATTTTTGATGATGAACAAGGCAAAATGGGCTGGAATTTAAGTCAGGCTCAGGGCGGTTTGTTGTTGGTCTCGCAATTCACCTTAATGGCACACACCCAAAAAGGCTTACGCCCAGATTTTGGTCCTGCCATGCCGCCAGAAGCCGCCAAAGCCCTCTACGATCAATTGGTAGATTACTCTAAATCACAATACCCACAGGTGCAAACAGGTATCTTTGCCGCGGATATGAAAGTGCATTTGATTAATGATGGTCCAGTGACCTTTCAGCTTGAAGTTGAATAGCACATCACGACATAAAAAAGCCTACAACATGCTGTAGGCTTTTTTTATGGATGTTGCCATCTAACAGTCTTATCGACCCGTTTTTTCTTTTAAGAACTGACGTGCCAATTGAATTTTTTCTTTTACAGGCTTCGGCAATTTTGGTGGAATCAATTTTGCTGCTTTGTTAAACCAAACCAATAGACTGAAATCGCCTTCCATTTTAATGCTGCCATTTTGCATGCCCGTCATGAACGCGCTTGGGTCACCTTTCAATAAAGTTTTTACCCCTTGCTCGCTATCTGCAAATTGTAAAATAAAATCGGCTTTCTCAGCGTCGCCTGAAACCGTATCAATTTGTCCATTATTGATAATTATTTGACGTGCAACGCCTTGGTCGGTCCCAATTTGAATACGGAATTGGCGATCATGAATCAACTCAATAAATTTAGGACTAGTGCGTGCCAGTTGTTTCATGCGTAAGACTAAGCTTGCCACCAACAGGTCAAGTGGGTCGGTACTCACATCAACCAAAGGAAGCTTTACAACTGGAATTGAAGACAGTTTCATGACGTTTGAAGCCTATTGTAATTGTAGAAAAATTGACTGCTCCATCCTACCATAACTGTATTCTGATGGAAGCTAGGCTTTGTATAACAATACAGATCATGACGCAAAAGTCATGCGAAAATTTTTATCTTCATCACCCAAACCGATGATTTTTGTCGAGTGAAGAAAATCATCGTCCTGCGTTCAGCATGCTCACGATCACCCTAGATGGTGTCGGTAAAAGAAAATGCCAGGGGCGATTCATCTTAAGCTGAAACTCGGCTCCTTCCAATCTTGCATCAGAAGGAGGAGGAACATTAACGGCTACTGCATTGCTGCTGATCATCTTCATACACGGGGGTATGTTCAATATAGCGGCGTTTTGAGATGGCACGTTCAGCACGGCGATCTTCACGAAATAACAATAAGCTGAACAGGGTCATCGCGATGCTGACTGCAGCGAGATAGCTATATGCCATAGGTAATTCAAATACGACTTGAATGCTCAGCCGCATCATTTCTAACAAGCCCCAGAACATCATGCCTGCAAACATAAAGCTCAGCCAGCGACGATAAGGCGAGAAGAAAACTGCAATTAATGCAACAGCCACACAACTCAAGCCAATTATGGTTGCCAAATTTGCTGTGACCATAAAAACCTCCGTCTTCAAGGGGACTGATGTCTGGACGCTCGTCCGATCAGCAATCCTCACGACCTATATTAATTTTGTGGAATTTGTCTATCTGTGTCTCTATGCAAGCATTATGAGCAGTTTTAAACAGAAAAAAAGGCATGCTTTTTTATTGAGCGACATACCTTGTCGCAATATTATTTTGTCATTACATTTTTTGTAATTTCTAGTTTAAGGGAAGCGAGAGAAGCCACGTCTTGGCGTGTCATTACAAAAAAACAACCGGTTTTTTTAGCGGAAAAAACTTTTTTTCTTGGCTCAGATCGATATGCATGAGCTGCAATGCTGCAAGATTTTTTTCATACAAATCTGCTAAAAAAGGACACAAAAAACGCAATCCGAAGATTGCGTTTTTTGTCATTAAACCGTAACGATTACGAACAGTTAAGATCTTTATCATGCACGCCTAGCAGATATAAAACCCCATCTAAACCGACGCTAGAAATCGCCTGATTGGCATTCTTACGTACCAATGGTTTGGCTCGGAAAGCGACACCTAAGCCAGCAATCGACAGCATTGGCAAGTCATTGGCTCCATCACCCACAGCAATGGTCTGTTCTGGAGAAATCCCCATATTGTCTGCCAGCTCACGCAATAAAAAGGCCTTACGCGCGCCATCGACAATGTGCCCTTTAACTTCACCAGTTACCAAGCCATTTTCTACATCCAGGACATTGGCATGGATTTCATCAATCCCGAGTTTGGCTTGTAAATATTCAGCAAAATACTGGAAACCACCAGATAAAATAGCAGTTCTATAACCCAGTGATTTTAAAGTGGTAATAAGACGCTCTGCCCCTTCGGTGATGGTCAGACGTTCAGCAATTTTAGGTAAAACTGAGGCATCTAGACCTTTTAACAAAGCCACACGCGCACGGAAACTTTGCTGGAAATCCAACTTACCTTGCATCGCGCGTTCGGTAATTTCGGCGACTTGCGCACCGACACCTGCTTCTAACGCCAACTCATCAATCACTTCTTGCTCAATCAGGGTCGAGTCCATATCAAAACAGACTAAACGGCTGTTACGGCGGTACGCATTGTCTTCTTGTACCGCAACATCAATGCTGAGTTCAGCAGAGAGGCTGAGGCAGGCCGCACGCATGGCAGTGGCATCCAACATCTGCCCACTCAAACCAAACTGTACGCAAGAACGTTTTGGTCCTTCGGATGGGTTTTGCAACTGTGGACGGCCAGATAAACGGGTCACCGTTTCAATGTTGAAACCCTGATTGGACACAATATTAGTAACAGCTTGTAAATGCGCTGCGGTCAGTTCTGGTGCCAAAGCCGTGACAATATAGCGTGTCCGACCTCCCTCACTGACCCATTGATCATATTCTGTCGCAGAGATGGGTTTAAAGCGCACTGTTAAGCCGATATCATGTGCTAGAATCAGAATTTCCTTCATGGCTAATGCTGTTGCAGTCTGGTCATCTGACGAAACAACAATACCTAAAGTCAGTTGATTATGGATGACGGCTTGCCCAACATCTAGAATTTGTAAGGAATGAGTGGACAACACCTGCATTAATCGAGTGAATTGATTAGGCTGGTCGGGTCCCAAGAATGATATAAGAATGATTTCTCGCATGAATTGACTCGGATCTGAGCTACAACTATTGTGAGAATCATAATCGAATTTGAATAGAATTGCCTTGGAAGTTTACGTTGAATGCGCCTAGACAAGGGCTATTTGCTAGCCTACTGATAATAAGTTTTGCACTTCATACCTTTTTATTGGTGATTGCAACCACTCACCAACTGAATGAAAACCGTGCGAATCAAGGACAACTGATGACCAGTCAACTGGTCACCGACAGCTTGTCGGAACTTGAACCTGCCAATACCGTTTCACTGGCGCTATTGGTCAATCGTTATGCCACCAATCCAAGCGTGGCCTCTATTCGCATTCTAGATGGTGCAAATCAGGTCTTGGCAACTGGTGGTTTATCGAAAACCCGCGAAGGTGAAGTGTTTGTCCGTGATGCCCTTCAAAATGAGAAAAAAGTCGGCACCATTGAAATTACCCTGATTCAACCTAGCATTGGTGAAATTTTACGTACCCAATGGCTGGCGATTTTATTTTCCTTCTTTATTCATGGACTGTTATGGTTGGCCTATCGTGCGATTGCTCGCCCAAGCCGTTCTGAATACTTGGCCCGGATTAACAATGAATCCCGTTTAAAACACGAAATTCAGGCCCTTACCCAAGCGCTAGAACAAGAAAAGCATAATGCCGCTTTAACCATTGCACAGGCGCAGCAACAGTTCCAAAACAAAGCCAAACAGAAAGAAATTAAACCTGTGATTGTGGATGATTGTTCAGTTGCCTTGAATATTCAATTTTATGATCCGAAACAACTGCTCGACTCGGTCGATCAGACCGTTTCCGTACCATACTTTAACTTGTGCCAGATTTTCCTGAATAAAAGCATTGAGCTTGCTGTTCAGCACTACAAATTAAACCGTTCGGATATCACCACTGTGCAACAGTTTAATGCACAAGGGGCAACCATTACTTTGTCTGCAGAAACACCTGATGCGGTATCTTGCTTGGTGATGATTGGTAGCGTATTCCAACTGCTGTCCGAAGTGCTCTACAAGCGCTACCGCGAAGAAAAGCGTTTTGTATTACAAACCCGCAGTGCAGTATCTTGTGCCGTCGAGACCATGCAACTTTCAGCGGTACAAGCCGCAGAGCGTTTGGTACATCAGCTTTCTGCCAAAGAAAGTGCCGTTCATCTCAGCAATGAATTGTTAAAGCAGATCAGTGAGCATTATGATTTGGTGACTTTACCGAATCCAACCAACGTATTAACCCGTCATGCCTTTATGATTAATGGTATGGATAGTCATACAGCGGAACTCGCGCAAAGCCTCAGAACCGAGATTTTGAAAGGCAAACAATCCAAAGCCTCTTAAAATGCAAAAGCCTGACCATGTCAGGCTTTTTTCTGCTTAATCCATCTGCTTAAATTTTTTGCTGGCTCTTGCTCATAAGCAATTCCTGTGCGGAATGCGGGGCTTGTTCCAGACTAGGTTGGGCTTTTAACCATTCCCCCGAAGACTGTAATTCCCATGTGTTTTGTTGATCCGATAAATAGTTCAACAAACCATCTTGCAGAATGCGCTTTTTAATTTTGCCATCCAAAATTGGAAAACAGGTTTCTACCCGAGAAAATAAATTGCGTCCCATCCAGTCGGCACTGGCACAATACAGTTTCTTTTCACCGCCCTGTTCAAAGTAATAGACTCGGGTATGTTCTAAAAAGCGTCCCACGATTGAACGCACCCGAATATTTTCGGAAAGCCCTGCCAATTGGGGTACCAGACAGCAAATCGAACGAATGATTAAATCAATTTTTACCCCAGCCTGTGACGCACGATACAGAGCAGCAATTAATTGCGGTTCGGTTAAGGCATTCACCTTAACAATTATCCGCGCACTTTTGCCCGCTCGGGCACACTCTATTTCCTGCTCGATCAGTTTGAGCAATTCTGCATGTAAGGTAAAAGGGGCATGCAGCAAAGTTTTTAATTTTGCCATCTTGCCCATTCCTGTGAGCTCTTGAAACATCCGATGCACATCTTCACAGATATCAGGCTGTGTGGTCATCAAGCCATAATCGGTATACATCTTGGCATTGCCCGCATGATAGTTGCCCGTCCCCAAATGGACATAACGCAGCAATTGCTGTTCTTCACGACGTACTATCAGAATCATTTTGGCATGGGTTTTATAACCGACAATGCCATACACCACCACCGCCCCCGCCTCTTGCAGTAGATTGGCCACCGTGATGTTGGATTCTTCGTCAAAACGTGCCATCAGCTCAATCACTGCGGTCACTTCTTTGCCATTCCGCGCGGCTTCCGCCAATACTTGCACAATCTCAGAATCAGGCCCACTGCGATACAGGGTTTGTTTAATGGCCAGCACATTGGGATCTTTGGCTGCTTCACGCAATAAACTGATGATGGGCTGGAACGAGTCAAAAGGATGGTGCAGCAATACATCTTCTTTTTTCAAAATCTCGAAGATGGATTGCTGTTTGCGAAAAGGCTTGGGAATGACTGGATTAAACACGGGATATTTTAAATCTGGACGCTTAAAACTGGTGCTTAAACGTGACAAATTAATCGGCCCATGAATTAAATATAAGTGCTGCTGATCCAAATCGAATTGATCTAGCAAATAGTCGACAATTTCACGTGGACAATCATCTTCGATTTCTAAACGGACTGCACGCCCAAAACGGCGCGAAGAGAGTTCATCCTTTAAGGCGACGGCTAAATCATCCACATCTTCCGACAAAATTAAATCGGCATTGCGGGTGACCCGAAACGCATAGCAACCGGTGGCTTTCATTCCCGGAAATAAATCACTGATATGTTGCTGAATAATCGCAGTCAGGAAAATTTGCTCTTCCTGACCATCGGTACTTTCAGGCAGACTGATCAAGCGCGGCAAGGAACGCGGTGCAGGTACAATCGCCATTGCAATTTCCCGCCCAAAAGCATCTTTGCCCTCCAAACTGACAATAAAATTCAGACTTTTATTGACCAGACGCGGAAATGGATGTGAAGGATCCAGACTGATAGGCGTTAAAACGGGCTGCACCTGTTTGGCAAAATAAGCTGCAATCCAGGCCTTATGCTTTTCTAAAATGTCCTGATATTGAATGAAATGAATGCCCAAACCCTGCAATTGCGGCAAGATGGAATGGTTTAAAATCTCATACTGCTCTTGTACTGCCTGATGGACCCGCTGCGATAATTCCGCCAAGACCACATCTGTTGGAATGGCATCTGGCATGCGTGTCAGCGCATTTAAATCCTGCTGTTTCATCAATCCCGCAACCCGAATTTCAAAAAATTCATCTAAGTTGCGAGAAAAAATAATCAGAAAATTTAAACGCTCTAAAATCGGTAACTCAGTATTCTGCGCTTGTGCCAAAACCCGACGATGAAATTCCAGTAAAGCCAGCTCACGATTAAAATAAGTTTCTGATGAATGTTGAAAATTTTGCATTTTCTCTCAATATGGTTGATTTATAATCAACACTTTACCCTCTGTGCTTGGCATCTTAGGTGGGGTTTATGACGGTTTTGTTACATCACCCAAAAACCCTCGGCTTTGCCCCTTTTTTTATACTTTATATTCAAAATAGATGACTTTTAATCTCGTCCAGCTTCGTGTTGTGAAACCTCACGCTGTACGGGCATTTTTCTGGCCCAATAGGTTGCCAAAATAGGGCCTGAAATATTATGCCATAAACTGAAAATCGCACTCGGCAATGCGGTTAATGGCGCATGTGCAAAATGCACTGCTGCCAAAGCCACGCCTAAACCTGAGTTTTGCATCCCCACTTCAACTGCGACCGCTTTGCTGTCGGCATAACTCAACTGAAATAAACGGCTACAGTAAAAGCCCAAAAGATATCCCAAGCCATTATGCAAAGCCACCACCAAAAAAATCAGCAGTCCCGAATGCAAGATCTGCGCTTTACTGCCGCCAATAATGGCGGCCACAATCAGGACAATCCCCAACACGGAAATGAGCGGCATCAGGACCACATACTGCTGCACCTGCGACTTGAACAAGCTGCGCAGTACAACCCCCAAGACTATCGGCAATAACACAATTTTTAAAATTGAACTTAACATCGACCAGAGATTGATCTCAATCCACTGGCTGGCCAGCAGGTAAAAAATAAAAGGCGTCAGTATAGGCGCCAATAAAGTCGAGACAGCGGTACAGGCCACCGACAAAGCGGTATTGCCTTTGGCCATATAGGTAATCACATTGGATGCCGTTCCTCCTGGGCAGCAGCCAACCAAAATCACCCCAAGTGCAATTTCGGTAGGTAATTGGAACAGTACACACAAGCCATAAGCCAGTAGCGGCATCACCACAAATTGTGCCGCAACCCCAATGCCGACAGCCTTGGGGGTATGCAGAATCACCTTAAAATCTTGCAGTGTCATGGTCATGCCCATACCAAGCATAATCATTCCCAACACCCATGGAATATAGGCTTTAAGCCAAACAAACAGCTCAGGTTGGATTAAGGCAATGCCTGCAAACACCACCACCCACAGCGCAAAAGTTTTCTGAATAAAACGGCTGAATTGCAAAAATGCCGACATGCTGGGTACTCAAAATGGAGGAAAATCGGAAGGTTAAAGCATAACTTTACGACTCTCATGCTGCATTGACGATATCTTTCATATACATACGACGTACCCCAGCAGCCAACATATCTTGCCAGGCATGTTGTAAAGAACCATTTAAATCAATCGCCTTGGTGGCATCGGCTATCACATAGGTGGTAAATCCCAATCGACCGGCATCGATTGCAGTCCACGCCACACAAAAATCGGTTGCAATCCCGACAATATATACCGTATCAATCGCGCGTTCTTTTAAATAGCCCGCCAAACCAGTTGTAGTTTTCCGATCTGCTTCCATAAATGCCGAATAACTATCGATATCGACATGGGTGCCTTTTCGAATGATTAATTGTGCCTGAGGTAAATCTAATGCTGGATGGAAGTCCGCATCTGGACTGCCTTGCACACAATGGCTTGGCCATAACACCTGAGGACCATATGCCAATTTAATCTGCTCAAAAGGCTGTTTGCCTTCATGATTTTCAGCAAATGAAATATGCTGCGCAGGATGCCAATCTTGGGTCAGAATAATGTGCTCAAAATAGTCCCCCAATCGATTAATCTGAGGAATAATTTGGTCGGCATGTGCAACAGCCAGATTCCCGCCTGGGGTAAAACCATTTTGGACATCGACCACAATTAAAGCTTTGTTATTTTGCAGGTGTTTCACGTTGCAATGCTCGCTGTTATTTTTTATTGTCCGCTAGCATATAACAAAACAGAAAGGCTGTTGTGAGCTGAAGCGTCGAATCAGTACATTCGCCTATATTTAGTTCCTATCAAAAGTCCCAATAAAAATAGCCTGTCTAAGACAGGCCATTTCATAACTGAAAACGCTTTTAAGCTGGGATTCTTTGCAAACGCTGCACCAAAACCAGCATCAGTACGGCAGAAATCACGATACAAGGAATGGCCGCGGAGATCACCCCCGTTGCGGCAAAGCCTGCGGCCAAAAGCTGACCCGCAATAGTTGGACCCAGCATCGCACCGATACGTCCAACAGCCGATGCCATGCCGACCCCAGTACCCCGCAGTTCGGTTGGGTAAACAATACTGCCAAAGGCATAGAGCACGCCCTGACAGCCAATCACAAATGCACCGACCAAAGCAGAAGCCATATACATTTGCGTTAAAGAACTTGCCGCATTGAGTGCAAATAAGCCCGCAAGAATGCCCCCGTACATCAACACAATCACATACGCTTTTTTCCAGCGGTCCGTCAGTAGCCCTAAAATAACCGTTCCTACAGTAGCACTCAGCATAAAATAGAATTGTGCCGTACTGCCTTCCTTACGCGAGAATCCCAGTTCCATAAACAGTGAAGGCAACCAGCTCAGCATGATATAGACCACCATCAGCGTGAAGAAATAACTCACCCAAATCAGGCCTGTGCGCAGCATATTCTGACGACTAAACAAATCGCGGAACGAAGCCTGAACCGCGCTGTGCTGCTCTGTACGGTTTTGTGCTTTTAAGAATTCACGCGATTCCGGTAAAAACTTAATCATAATCGGTAAAACAACGAGAGGCAGTAAGCCACCCAAATAGAAAATATTCTTCCAGTTTGCGCCAAAGTCCTGACTGGCAATATAGGATAAAATTGCTGCACCTACTGGCATACCGCAATACATTAGCCCTACAGCTTGACCGCGCTTTTCAGGGCGAACCGCTTCCGATGCCAAGGTAATTAAGAGTGGCATCGCAGCCCCCAAACCAGCCCCCGCCAAGAAGCGAACCAACAACAGGCTATAAAAGCTATTGACCCACACCGTACACAAAGTAAAGACCGCAAACACGGCAACCGACCAGATCAGGACCGTTTTACGCCCAATGCGGTCGGCAAATCGTCCACCGATCAAGGCGCCAGGCAACAAACCTAAAATTCCCGCACTAAAAAACACCCCTAACTGCGTACTGTCCAGTGCAAAATGCTCACGAATCCCTGCTGCTGCAATCCCTGCTGCCTGAATATCCAGCCCTTCAATTACGGCTATTAAAAAACAAATGGCAACGGTAATTACCGAATGCCGATTTTCTGATGTTACATTCATCGCAAAATCCTTGTTCAAGCATCGTCCAAAATGAAGCCCATCATCCGTGAAGCTGAAAATGAAATTAACTCACCTTAAGTTGAAGATTTTTTTAGTTTTTTAATAAATTATGAGACAAGTCACATTTTTACTCCCACTACTAAATAGTCGTAAAAACAATTAATCTCCATAAATTTTGACTAATTTAGTCAACAATTAGACGTAACTTGAATGACTTAGCGGTTTTAAATGGGGAAATGGCTTGTTTCAGTTATCGCTTAAATCAATGACTGCGATATTTTTGACTGATGATACTCTTATATTTTTCAGGCTATAAATAGAGCTAAAAGCTCTGTATTTATTCATATAAGCTCTTAATCTTTCTTGGATTTATCCTGAAATTTGATTTTTTTCTAGTGTGATTGAGGGCTGGATCAAGCCAATTTTGTCATCCTTGTGCAATTTCTTTTTGCTTTTTTTAAAGTTTTGAGTTGCTTTGACTAAAGCATATTGTTCTTCATCGTTTGTTCAGTCATAATTTGCGTAAGCATTATTCAATTGGTCAAAATCTTCTTGAAATTGCTATAAATCAAAATACGCACCCATCCAACCTCATGTTTTTCACCTCACTGGATGGACAAATAGGATATTTTTTCAAAATGACTCAGCAAGCACAGATCATTCAAGGCTCAATAGTCGCAATCGTCACCCCAATGTTTGAAGATGGCAGCGTAGATTGGAAGGGTCTTGAGAAGCTCGTTGAGTGGCACATAGAACAGGGAACAAATAGTATTGTTGCAGTTGGAACAACTGGTGAAGCTTCTACATTAAGCATGGCTGAACATACACAAGTGATTAAAGAAGTCATTCGTGTAGCGAACAAACGTATTCCGATTATTGCTGGTACTGGTGCAAACTCAACACGCGAAGCGATCGAACTCACTAAAGAAGCCAAACAGCTCGGGGCTGATGCAGCCTTATTGGTCACACCGTATTATAATAAACCTACACAAGAAGGCTTATATCAGCATTATAAAGCTATTGCTGAAGCTGTTGATTTACCTCAAATTCTGTATAACGTCCCAGGTCGTACTGGCGTCGATTTAGCGAATGAAACTGTGATTCGCCTTGCCGATATTCCACAAATTATTGGCATTAAAGATGCAACAGGCGATGTACCGCGTGGTCAAGCCCTGATTGAAGGCTTACGTGGTAAAGACATGGTGGTGTACTCAGGTGATGATGCAACTGCCTACCAGTTAATCGAACTTGGTGCTAAGGGCAACATTTCGGTTACGGCAAACGTTGCGCCAAAACACATGAGTGAAGTGTGTGCCGTTGCAATTGCAGGTGATGCTGCGCGTGCAGAAGAACTCAATGCGCAAGTTGCAAATTTACACAATATTCTATTTTGTGAATCGAACCCAATTCCTGTGAAATGGGCACTACACGAAATGGGCTTAATTGGTACAGGCATTCGCTTACCATTAACACCTCTTGCAGAACAATACCGCGCACCGCTTCGTGAAGCGTTAGTTGCGGCAGGTATAATCAAATAAAGAGCACTATATTATGCAGTTACGTTTAGGTTTAACCCTTGCACTTTCAGTATTCAGTTTAGCGGGTTGTAGTTCACTGGCGGTTAGCAATAAGTCTCTGAACTATAAAGAAACAGTAACCCTAGAACCGCTACAATATCCTGAAGGGTCATTGGTTCGTCCAGCAACGCCACTGTATCCTGCGCCAACGGTTGAACCACTGGCGATTCAACATGCACCCAAGCTTGAAAATAGCAAGGGCAACCGTTTCGCGCTCCCTCGCCCAGATGTTGCTGCGCCGAACAGCACAGCAACCACGGCAACAGAACAAAGCTCTGCTGTTGGTCGTCCGCAATTGCTTACCGATGGAAATCAAAATCCACTGCTCAAAATTGATGGAAATTCTGATACAATTTGGCAGTATACACTTGCCACGCTCAGCAGCCTGAACCATACCATTGTGGGTCAAAGTAAAAACCGTTACGAAGTAACGCTTAAAATCGATCAGCAGATCTACGTACTCCGACTAACATCAGTAGGTTCAAGTCATAACTTGGCAGTGTTTAATGCCGATAACAGCTTTGCAGATAAAGAAAAAGCTGCAGAACTGTTAACCCAGATTTACCAAAACTGGCCGGCCTAGATCATACTAGGCATTTTTTTTTGCAAAAGGTTCCCCCATGTTAAAACAAACCTTGCTCTATACTGGTAAAGCGAAATCTGTGTATGAAACAGATAGTCAAGACCATCTGATTTTAGTATTTCGTGATGATGCCTCTGCGTTCAATGGCGAAAAAATCGAACAACTAGATCGTAAAGGCAAGGTGAACAACCGTTTTAACGCCTTTATCATGGAGCAACTGGCTGCTGCTGGCATTGAAACTCACTTTGAAAAATTACTTTCTCCAACTGAAGTGTTGGTCAAGAAATTAGACATGATTCCTGTGGAATGTGTGATTCGTAACTATGCGGCAGGTTCTTTGTGCCGTCGCTTAGGTGTTGAAGAAGGCAAAGAACTCACGCCTCCAACATTCGAATTATTCTTCAAAGATGATGCGCTTGGCGATCCAATGGTCAACGAATCTCAAGCGATTGCTTTAGGTTGGGCGACTGCTGCTCAATTGGAAAAAATGAAAGAACTCACTTACCAAGTGAATGACGTTCTTAAAGCCCTTTTCGACAAAGGCAACATGATTTTGGTCGACTTCAAACTTGAGTTTGGCGTATTCCATGACCGTATCGTGTTAGGTGACGAATTCTCTCCAGACGGTTGCCGTCTATGGGACAAAGACACCAAGAAAAAATTAGACAAAGACCGTTTCCGCCAAGGTTTAGGTGGTGTGGTTGAAGCTTATGAAGAAGTTGCTGCACGTATCGGCATCGATCTTTCAGACATCTAATCCTGTCTAAAGTTTCAAAATAAAAAAACCGAGTCTGCTGGCTCGGTTTTTTTATGCGCTGTATGACAGGCTTGATTGCCAATCCCCTGAATTGAATCTGATCAGGCGGATGAGTCGGTCTCGTCTTCACACTTGGACTCGTAAATCTTTGGTAGTGTCCATCACCAATAAACTGGTAATTGAAGAAATAGACGGAATCGTGCCCAAAACATCGGTATGAAATTTTTTATAAGATTTAATATCGGTTACTTCAACCCTGAGTAAATACTCCACCGCCCCGGTAATGGTATGACATTCTGTCACTTCGGGTGCATTATCAATCACCTCTTCAAAATGCTTTAAACTCGCCTTGGAATGACTAGACAAGCCAATGGTCACATAGACGATCAATCCAATACCTAACAAAGCGCGATCTATAATGGCTTTATAGCCCTTAATCACCCCTCTTTTTTCTAATTCCTGTACCCGTCTTAAACAGGCCGAAGCAGACAAACCGACACGTTCGGCAAGTTTGGCATTGGTTAAATGAGCATCGACTTCAAGCTCACACAATATTCTTCGGTCTAAGCGATCTAATTCAATCATTTATTGCAATAAATCTAAATTTTAAGCTCAATATACAATCAAATTGTGCCTGATGAACAATAAAATTTGTTTTTATTTATTCGTTAAAATCAGCATGAATAGCGCACTTTTTCTCTCTTATTTACTTTTTTGTTTGGTCATGACCAGTACACCTGGTCCCAATAATGCCTTGGTCATGCTTTCAGGCGCACGTTTTGGACTCAAGAAAACCTTTCCTCTCATTTTAGGCATTGCCTGCGGGGTCGCATTACAACTGATTGCAATTGGCCTCGGACTCAACCAAATTTTTCAATGGTTTCCTATACTTCAATTGCTCTTCAGTCTAATCGGAACAGCCTATATTTTATGGTTGGCCTGGAAAATTGCGACTAGCGGTCCCCTTCACATGCGTTTGGAAGAAAAACCATCACTGGGCTTTGTCCAAGGGGCAATGTTTCAATGGGTCAATCCCAAAGCATGGATCATGTCAATCAGCACCATTGCTACCTATTTTGCAGTCAACCATCAGTTCAGTGCCATTCTGTATGCTGCATTGATCTTACTCTTGATCTCGATTCCCTGTGTCGGCATTTGGGCGGTGGCAGGCAAACTTTTAAGACGCCTATTAATGCAGCCGAAGTTTGCCTTGATCTTCAATGTCACCATGGCGCTGGCGTTACTGCTCGCAGTCTTACCTGCTTGCTTACAATTCATAAAACTGCAAGCTTAAATCGCTGATTGGATATACGTTTGATCAAGATTGTTAAGTAAAACTGCATAAAATATCAGCAGTCTTGTACGCCATAGCGCACACAGCTTCAAGATTTTTCCCACTATGTGATGTGTTGGCTTTTAAATATGATGATGATCTGCAAATAGGATGTTGCAATACAAAATGAATTTAACCGGAGAAAATACCGAAATTTCCACTACTACAAAGGTGGAGCGCTGAATAAAGCACCAATAAAGGGAAATTTTGGTATATATGTTGCTTTTATTTCAAAGCAAAAGGTGAAGTAAGTTTTGTTTTCATCATATTTTTTTGAAATTTGATTTTTTACGGATGCTATATTAACGATGAAAAGCTGGCAAAAGAAAGTCCTTCTTTCAACTACATTAATGCTCTCAGCTCTTGGCAGCACGGTTCAAGCTAAAGAATGGAAAGTGATTCGATTCGGTACAGAATCAGCATATGCGCCTTTTGAATATAAAACACCAGATAACAAACTGGTTGGTTTTGATATCGATCTAGGTAATGCCATTTGTGCCAAATTAAAAGCTAAATGTGTTTGGGTTGAAAACTCATTCGATGGCATGATTCCAGCACTGAAAGCGAAAAAATTTGATGGTATTCTGTCCTCAATGACTGTCACAGAAGACCGTGCTAAACAAATTGCCTTCAGTAATAAAATTTACAACACCCCAACACGCATGGTCGCGAAGAAAGGTTCTCCATTACTACCAACCGCTGCTTCATTAAAAGGCAAACGTGTGGGTGTACAACAAGGTACGATCCAAGAAGGTTATGCCAAAGCCCATTGGGCACCTAAAGGTGTAAGTGTCGTGCCTTATCCAAACCAAGATGTGCTGTATCAAGACATGGTGTCTGGTCGTCTAGATGCAACCTTACAAGATGCCATTATGGTGGATGGTGGCTTCCTCAAATCACCTAAAGGTAAAGGCTTTGGTTTTGTCGGTGGCAATGTCGTGGATGTGAAAACATTGGGCGCTGGTGCTGCAATTGGTTTGCGTAAAGAAGATGTTGAACTGAAAAAGGATATCGACAAGGCTTTGGCTCAAATTATTGCCGATGGAACATACAAAAAACTCGAGAAGAAATATTTCTCCTTCAGTATTTATTGATGAGAAAAGTGTCGGGCTAGTACCGACACTTTTGTTTTTCACTTGATTCTCATCTAGAGCTGTTTTTTGTTTTTACTCGGAGAAGCTGTATGTTCTTGTCTGGATATGGTCCTGTACTTCTAAACGGTACTTGGTTGACCATACAGCTTGCATTGTTATCACTACTAATTTCCGTCATGATTGGATTGATTGGTGCAAGTTCCAAACTCTCAAATTTTAAAATCGCAAGAAGTATTGCGACTGTTTACACCACCCTCATTCGTAGTGTGCCTGATCTTGTGATCATGCTCCTCATTTACTATAGCCTTCAGCTCGGACTAAACTCAATCACAGAATCTCTAGGAATGGAGCAGATTGATATTAATCCATTTGTCGCTGGGGTGATTACCTTGGCATTTATTTATGGTGCCTATTTTACCGAAACTTTTCGTGGTGCATTCCAATCTGTCCCTAAGGGTCAAATTGAAGCGGCTTTTGCTTATGGTATGACACCGCTTCAGGTATTTCGCCGCGTTCTGTTTCCACAAATGATGCGTTTTGCCCTGCCTGGCATTGGCAATAACTGGCAAGTACTGATTAAAGCAACCGCCTTGGTTTCTATTATTGGACTAACCGATATCGTCAAAATTACGCAAGATGCTGGTCGTAGTACCATGGATGTGTTTTATTTCAGTGTCATTGCTGCAGCGATTTATCTTGCAATTACTACCGTATCAAATTTAATTTTGATGTGGCTTGAGCGTCGCTATTCAGCTGGTGTGAAAAAGGTACAAATATGATTGAAATCCTTCAACAATACTGGCCTCAATACCTTTGGACTGATGGGTTCCAAATGACAGGTGTTGCTATGACGGCGTGGCTCTTGGTGCTTTCACTTGTCATTGGTTTTGTACTCGCAGTACCTTTAGCTGTTGCTCGAGTCGCTGAAAGTCCATTTATCCGTGGCCCAGTCTGGTTATTCACCTATATCTTTCGCGGCACACCACTTTATGTGCAGTTATTAATCATCTATACCGGTATTTATAGCCTCCAATATGTGCAGTCAACTCCAGCTTTAGATGAAATTTTTAGAGACGGATTAAACTGTACCATTTTGGCATTTGGGCTTAATACGGCTGCATATACTACAGAAATTTTTGCTGGTGCGATTCGTTCGATTCCCCATGGCGAAATTGAAGCAGCCAGAGCTTATGGTATGTCTCCTTGGAAACGCTATACCCGAATCATTATTCCATCCATGTTACGTCGTGCATTACCATTTTACGGTAATGAAGTGATCTTGATGTTACATTCCACGACCATTGCCTTTACTGCCACAGTTCCGGATATTCTTAAAGTCGCACGTGATGTCAATGCGGCAACCTATGCAACTTTTGAGTCCTTCGGTATTGCAGCCATTTTATATGCATGTTTGGCGTTTATTTTGATTTGGTTATTCCGTAAATTTGAACAACGTTGGTTGGCATTTCAAAAGCCATCGAATCATTAGGAGAAACATAGATGGAAAACTCAGCAAAACTGGTGATTCGCGATCTACATAAAAAATTTGGTGATAATGAAGTCTTAAAAGGTGTATCACTTGATGCCAAAGCAGGCGATGTGATTAGTATTATTGGATCCTCTGGGTCTGGTAAAAGTACTTTTTTACGCTGTATTAACTTTCTGGAACAGCCGAGTCAGGGTTCAATTCAACTGAATGGCGAAAAATTAGATACGGTTTTTGATAAGTCTGGTAACTTAAAAGCGGCAAGACCAAAACAACTACAAAAAATGCGTACCCAGCTCATGATGGTGTTCCAGCATTTTAATTTATGGTCACATATGACTGTACTGGAAAACATTGTCGAAGGTCCAATTCATGTCTTAGGTTTAAAACGTGCCGAAGCCGAAGAACGTGCACGTAAATATTTAAGAAAAGTAGGTCTACCAGAAAGCGTAGAAAGTAAATACCCTTCATTTTTATCGGGTGGTCAACAACAACGTGTAGCGATTGCACGTGCTTTGGCTATGGAACCTGAAGTGATGTTATTTGATGAGCCAACCAGTGCTCTAGACCCTGAACTGGTCGGTGAAGTTTTAAAAGTCATGCAGAGTTTGGCCGAAGAAGGTCGTACCATGATTGTGGTGACCCATGAAATGGGCTTTGCGCGCCATGTTTCGAATCAAGTGATTTTCTTGCATCAGGGCAAAATTGAAGAACAAGGCGATCCGAAAATTGTTCTCACCCAGCCTAAAAGCGAGCGCTTAAAGCAATTCCTCGAAGGTAACTTTAAATAAAGTTGCGACGGAATTGATCCTTCCGTTCATATTCAACGTACTCAAAAATCCAAGTCTTCGGGCTTGGATTTTTTATTGCTGATGTTTGGCAGCATCAATCGAATAAATTTAAGCAGAACCGTTGTTCAAGCCATTCACATTTAAAGTTAAGTCGGTAGAATTTTATTTTGTACGCTTAGGCGCACACAAATTCAGGAAAATTGCCTCTAGGTTAGATGGCTGTTTTTGCTTAAGATGAAGCCATAGAGAACAGGAAGTTCCAAGCATAAAACAATAATCATAAGCCCCAACACAGGAAGTGAGGTACGACAGGAGTTATACCTAAGCAACCCATACGAAAAAGCCCGACAGGATGTCGGGCTTTTTTTATGCCAGTGTATTTTATCTTTACTGCTGCTGTTGTTCTTGCATCCAACGGCGCTGCTGTAAGCGCTCACCTTCTACTTCACGTTTATTACGTGCCGATTCGTACAGCTTGGTACCTTTGAGTTCAGGAGGTAAGTACTCTTGCAGCACAAAATGCTCAGGGTAATTATGCGGATAGAGATAGTCCACCCCATAACCCTGCTGTTTCATCAGTTTGGTCGGGGCATTGCGTAAATGTAAAGGCACAGGCAAATTGGCTGTTTTTTCAGCCAGATCAAGGGCTTTATTGATCGCCAAATAAGTACTGTTACTCTTGGCGCTGGTGGCCAAATAGACGGCACATTGCCCCAAAATAATTCGTGCTTCAGGCATACCCACGGCTTGAACCGAACGGAAGCATTCCCCTGCTAACAGCAAGGCATTCGGATTAGAATTGCCAATATCTTCTGAAGCAGCAATCAGCATGCGACGCGCAATAAACACCGGATCTTCGCCGCCTTTCAGCATCCGCGCCATCCAGTACAGTGCGGCATCAGGATCACTCCCGCGAATGGATTTAATAAAGGCTGAGACCAAGTCATAGTGCTGTTCGCCTGATTTGTCATAACGCGCAATATTTTGCTGGGCAACACGAACCACAATGGCATTGGTCAGAATATTTTCGATATCGACTTCAAAGGTACTGGCAATCAGATCCAATAAGTTGAGGGCCTTACGTGCATCCCCTGCGGCAAACTGAATCAGGGCATCAAATTCTTCAATCTGAATATGGCGTTGTTTTAAAAACGAGTCCTGCTGAATGGCCCGTAAAATCAGTTCTTGAATGGCCTCATTGCTGAGTGCGTTTAAGCTATAGACCTGACAACGGGATAATAAAGCACTGTTGACCTCAAACGACGGATTTTCAGTGGTTGCCCCTATTAAGGTGATTTTGCCTTTCTCGACCGCATTTAACAGCGCATCCTGCTGTGACTTATTAAAGCGATGAATCTCATCAATAAACACCACAGGGGTCAGTAAATCGCCACTTTCCGCAATAATTTCGCGTAGTTCCTTAACCCCTGTATTCAATGCTGACAGACTGACAAAAGGACGATCCACCGCTTGCGCCAACAATAGTGCAATGGTGGTCTTGCCAACACCGGGCGGTCCCCAGAAAATAATGGAAGGTAAATGCCCCTGATCAATCATCTGACGTAAAGGTGCCTGCTCACCCAAGAGATGTTCTTGCCCAATAATTTCAGACAAATCACGAGGACGAAGACGTTCTGGAAGCGGAATTTGGGTGTCTGACATACGATTATTTCAGCCAATGATGATAGGTCTAGTCTACACTGGAATAATGATGAGACTAAACACCTGAATCACAAACCCTAACTTAGAATAAAGAGCTATTTAGAATATCCAGCAACGAAGTCGCAAACATTTGTCCATGACTCTGATCGGGATATAGCCATAATCGCGTCTCTACACCTTGCTGTGCAAAGCGATGCATCACCAGACGATTGTCAGCAATGCTGTCGGCATTAAAATTCGGACTCTGACGATCACGATGCTCTGCGTTCACATCACCTTCCATCAGCCATAAGTGCAGGCCAGCAATTTGTTGCCCACTCTGTGTCTGAATTTTTTTAAGCATCCGTGCATCGGCCCAAGATAAAGAAGGGCTTGCCGCAAAATAATGGGAAAAATATTGCGGATGTAACAGACTATCCAGCACAAATAGCCCGCCATAGGAATGTCCCCACAAGGCTTGGCGCTTCGGATCTAATTGGACTTGCGATGCAACCCAAGGCTGAATTTGTTGCAACAGCACTGTACGGAACTGTGCACTACCACCACTTAAACGGGTTGTATGATGCGGATCTGGTGCAATTTTTCCAGTGTCATCCGCAGGCGTATAATCTAATGCACGTGCTGCGCTATCAAAAGGTAAAGCGGTGTCATAACCGATAGCCACCAATACGGGTGCTTGCTGCTTTGACAGCTTGTGTAATAGCTCATCAGTGAGATAAGACATAGCCGAATTACCATCCAGCATAAACAATGCTGGGGCTGGCTTGGCTTGAGACTGCACTGCACGAGGCAGTCCGAGCCACACCTTATAACGACGCTTCTGGTCTGCGGAGCTGAAATAACGAATTTGAAACTGATAAGAGGCTGAACCGGTGTCTGCAATATTGGGGCCTAAAGCGGTTAAATTTGGTTTTGCCTGTAGGCTTGTTGGCAAAGCAAAAATGCTTAAACTAGCCCAGCATGCCAATAGGACAGCATGTAAACGCACCATCGACATTTTAATCTCTCAGTGATCATCAGTGATGACCACATTAATGAGACTAAGAATTATTATCAACTAAAACCGCAGGATTAATTACCGCACCCACCGTACGATATATTCATCAATTTCATCTTCATTCACTTCAGTTTCTGAAATACAGCGTCCTGCAGCCGATTTTTTAGCTTTAATCACGCTCTGCCGAGAACCTGTATTTAAGTAGTGCCAAGACGGTAAATTCTTGCCTTCACTGAGACGTCGATAAGCACAGCTGGCAGGCAGCCAATGAATTTGAGTTAATTTTTCTGGTGTCAATTGAATACAGTCGGGTACAAACTGTAGCCGCTCAGCATAGTTACTACAACGTGCCGTACTGCAATCGAGGAGTTTACACGCGACCTTGGTATAGGCAACTTCATGCGTGTCTTCATCTTCAAGCTTGACCAAACAACACAAACCACAACCATCACATAGCGCTTCCCACTCTTGCGGGTTGAGAGCATCCAGAGGATATTTTTTCCAAAACTGTGGGCGTAATTCACTAGACATGGTCGGCAGAAACTAAAAATAACAAGAACATTATATCAATAATCTTCTGCAACAATGCAGTAATCTGTTTTACTTAAAATCATAGACTTACTTTATGATGTGAACATTTTTTAGACAAAAGATCAACATTGGCTATGCCCCTGTGCTCCTATACTAAAACTACGACAACAAAAACTTGGAGAATTATTATGTTCCGTTGGGCGATTATTTTTGCAGTGATTGCATTAATTGCAAGCTTACTCGGCTTTGGTGGTGTCGCAGGACTTTCTAAAGACTTTGCCGTGATTCTATTGGTTGTTGCCGTGATTTTAGCCATCATCGGCTTTATTTCTCGAGGTAAAGCGTAATCCCCCCTCATTGAGGCGATTGCTAAAAAAAGAAGGATTTTTCCTTCTTTTTTTATGCCATATGCTGTTTATTCTTCCGCTCAAGTCCACAAAAAAAGACCTTTTTTTGGCGGATATAAAGAATAAAAATACTTAAAATATTTTTTAATTTCATGAAATTAAATTTAAAAACTGGCAGTTGATGATGATTTCTTACACTTCTTTTCTGTTATGACGCATTTTTTTAAAAATCATTCATTATTTTTATGCTTTAATCGTAACACTCTCATGATCAACAAGACTAAGGACAGACGAATGAGCGTAGACATTCAAACCCGTGAAATTGAATATACCGCTGCAGATGGTACACGACTGGTCGGCTATTTTGCCGCACCCAATACCTCTTCGCCTGTCGCAGGTGTATTGGTGGCACCAGAGTGGTGGGGACGGAATGAATACACAGAACAACGTGCGCGCGAATTAGCTGAACATGGCTATGCCGCTTTAGCCATTGATATGTATGGTGAGAAAAAAGTCACCACGTCGGCGGCACAAGCCAATGAATGGATGATGCAAACCTTCCAGACGCCAGACACAATTGTGACTCGCGCGTCAGCCGGTTTAGCCGCTTTGGCTGCACAAAAAGAAGTAAATGCCGATAAACTGGCAGCAATTGGCTTTTGCTACGGTGGCAAAGTTATGCTGGATTTGGCGCGTTCAGGTGCAGCACTACAAGCTGTTGTGACCTTCCATGCAAACCTTTCTGCGCAAACCCCTGCTCAAGCAGGACAGGTTCAAGCCGAAATTTTAGTGTTGCATGGTGAGCTAGACAGTATGGTGAGCTTGGATGATGTGGCCCAATTCCGTGAGGAAATGTATGCAGCCCAAGTACCACATGAAGTGATTGTCTTTGAAGATGCTAAGCATGGCTTTAGTAACCCGCAAGCCGATGAACGTGCCAAAGCGAATGGTGTAGACTTGGGTTACAATGCCGAAGCCGAGCGACAAGGCCTTGAAGCCATGTACGAACTACTGCAGCGTCGTTTAGGTGAATAACTAATAAAAAATTTGTGCTGATACTGTAAGCCACAATTACTGTTTTTAATAATTTTTAAGAGGATAAGACAATGACTGAGAACAACTGCCCATACTGCAATTTTGATGAATATGACATCATCGATAAAAATGAGTTTGGCGTGATTCTGCCAGAGCCCAATGCACTGTCTAAAGGACATTCTGTCATTATCCCTCTACGCCATGTCAGCTCTTTTTTTGATATTACCGACAAAGAACGTAAAAGTTTAATGTCCTTATTAGAACTGGCACGTAATGAGTTGAAACTACGTCACCAACCTACTGGCTTTCACGTGGGTTTTAATGACGGCAATGTATTTGGTGTTAGCGCTGAGCATTTACATATTCATATTATTCCATGCTATGAAAAAATGCCGCTGAAACTTGATGCACGTTGGGGCATCTTGAGCGAAGCCTAAAACCCTACACGACAATCCAAAATGATGCTTCGGCATCATTTTTTTTGGGTTGAACATCTCCGTGTGCCGATCTGCTTGGTTATACTACAGCGCTACCCATCATCCTGAGTTCGCATGTCTCCGTTTTCCTTTTCCAACGCATTATTAGCATGGTATGACCTGCATGGTCGTCATGACCTTCCTTGGCAAGTGGCAGATAACCCTTATCAGGTCTGGGTGTCTGAAATTATGCTGCAACAAACTCAAGTGAAAACGGTACTGCAATATTTTGAACGTTTTATCCAGCGCTTCCCAACGGTTGAAGATTTAGGACGAGCATCGTGGGAGGACGTTGCCCCTTATTGGGCAGGTTTGGGCTATTACGCCCGCGCACGTAATTTACATAAAGCCGCTGCGATTGTCGCGCAGCAAGGACACTTCCCAACACAATTGGAAGAATGGATGGCATTACCAGGCATTGGCCGCTCTACAGCTGGAGCGTTGATGTCTTTAGGACTCCGCCAATATGGGGTAATTATGGATGGTAATGTAAAACGCGTTTTGGCGCGATTTTTTGCCATCGAAGATGATCTCAGCAAGCCAATGCATGAGCGTGCCATGTGGCAACTTGCAGAACAATTATGCCCTCAAGAACGCAATCATGATTACACCCAAGCCATTATGGATTTAGGGGCAACCATTTGCACACCTAAAAAACCGCTGTGTTTGTATTGCCCGATGCAACAGCATTGCAAAGCTCATCACCAAGGTCTAGTCACAGAACTGCCTTTTAAGAAACCCAAAAAAGCGGTGCCCGTAAAATCAGCCCAAGTCTTGGTCTTACAGTGCCAAGATCAATGGCTATGGTTACAGCGCCCCGATACCGGTTTATGGGGAGGCTTATGGTGTTTACCAGTTTATGATGACAGCGCGGAACTGAATCAAACTACGCAAATGCTGGGTCTAAAAGCCAACAGCAAACGCGCTCAGATCTCGCATAGTTTTACTCATTTTACCTGGTTACTGGAGGCTGTGTGTTTCCACGTGGAACCTGAACAAAAAGAACATATTGCGATTGAACTCTCTGGCACTTGGGTCTCGCCACAAAAAGCTACACAAATGGGCATTCCAACCGCCATGAAAAAATTGATCTCGGCACTGGAGTTATGACATAGTCAAGCAGATAAATTTAAAGTTGCTGACCATCAAAATAACGACAAGGAAAAACTGTGCTGCGTCATTTTGCCATTATGGGTTTAACTGCCAGTGTGCTGCTACTCGGTGCCTGTACCTCCGCACCTAAACCAACAGGGTCTAGCCTCCCCGCCACTACGGTGCAAGATCTCCAGCGCATGCCGCTCAAATCTAAACTTCCAATACCTGTGCAGCACGTTAAAGCCAAACAACTCAATGATACTTGGGGAGCGTCCCGTAGTCAGGGACGCCGGCATGAAGGCATTGACATTATGGCTCCACGTGGAACAAAAGTGTATAGCACCACGAATGGCTTAATTGCCGACTTACGCGATAACAATTTGGGTGGTAAAGTCATCTGGGTACTAGGACCTAGCGGCTCTTGGCATTATTATGCACACTTAAATGCCCATAAGCGGGGTCTCGCCATTGGTGACTATGTCCAAAAAGGTGACCTACTGGGCTATGTTGGCAATACGGGTAATGCCCGTTATACCGCGCCACATTTACATTATGGAATCTATTTAGATGGAAAAGGTCGCGGTGCCGTGAATCCTTTTCCTTACTTACGTTAAATTTTAGGAAGTACACATGTCTGAAGTGTTGATGAATCGTCTGGTTGAATTTGCAGAATCAGGCAATCAACAGAAAATTGTGTTTGCAGGACAAAGCTATCAGGGCTGGGTCATGGAAATTACCGAAGATGCCCTCTTGATCAGTACCGGTTTTGCCGACAAAACGGGCAAAGACTTCTGGATCTCATTTCAAGATTTACAACAGGCAAGCCTTGCCTATTGGGATAACAAAACCGATCAATGGGTCGACTTTACTTTATAAACAATAAATAAACAGAGAGGATTTATGACAAAACAACGCTGTGGCTGGTGCACCGATGATCCTCTCTATATTGCCTATCATGATCATGAATGGGGCCAACCTGTGCATGACGAACAGCAGCTGTTTGAAATGCTGTGTCTGGAAGGCCAGCAAGCCGGTCTGTCTTGGATTACGGTATTAAAAAAACGGCACAGTTATCGTCAGCATTTTTTCCAGCATTCCATTCAGCATATAGCCGAACTGAGCGATGCCGAGCTTGAAGCAAAACTACAAGATGCAGGACTGATTCGACATTTGGGCAAACTGCATGCCATTCGGGATAATGCCCGTGCATGGCAAAATCTGAAACAGGAAATAGATGTGGTGAATTGGTTATGGGGTTTTGTCCAGCATGCACCGATTCGCAATGCTGTACCCAACTATAAAATGGCTCCTGCCCAAACTGAAAACAGTGTACAGATGTCTAAAGCCTTAAAGAAAAAAGGCTTTAAATTTGTTGGACCGACCACCTGTTATGCCTTTATGCAAGCCGTGGGTATGGTCGATGATCATGAAGATCACTGTCCTGCCAAAACACCCCCAGCCATCTAAACTTTAAGGATAAAAATATGAATAATAATATGATTCAAAGTTATGCCGCCCTCCAAGCGGGTGCAGCACTCGAACCCTTTCAGTTCGATGCCGGTGAATTACTGCCGCATCAAGTGGAAATTCAGGTCGAATATTGTGGGCTCTGTCATTCCGATCTCTCGGTGATTAATAATGAATGGCGCAATGCCGTCTATCCTGTTGTGGCTGGACATGAAGTGATTGGCACCATTTTACGCATGGGTTCAGAAGCCAAAGGGCTCCAGATTGGTCAGCGCGTCGGTTTAGGCTGGATGGCGGAAAGCTGCCAATATTGCGATCAATGCGTCGCAGGACAACAAGTGTTGTGTACTGGTGGCAGCACCGCGACCATCGTGGGTCATGCTGGTGGCTTTGCAGATAAAGTCCGTGCCGCGTGGCAGTGGATCATTCCCCTGCCTGAAGATTTGGTGCCTGAAAGTGCCGGCCCTCTGCTCTGTGGCGGCATTACCGTGTTTGACCCTTTACTGAAACATCAAATACAAGCTACGCATCATGTCGGTGTGATTGGTATTGGTGGTTTGGGGCATATGGCAATTAAACTACTCAAGGCTTGGGGCTGTGAAATAACCGCCTTTACCTCAAACTTAGACAAGACCGATGAACTCAAAGCCATGGGTGCAGATCATGTCATCAATAGCCGTGATAGTGCTGCGATTAAAAAGCAACAAGCTAAATTTGATCTGTTGTTAAGTACCGTCAATGTCAGTTTAGACTGGCGTGCTTATCTTGCCACTTTGGCACCGCACGGTACCGCACATATGCTCGGTGTCACCCTTGAACCTATGCCAATATCGGTCAGTTCACTAATTTCTGGAGCAAAATCGGTGACGGGTTCACCAACGGGTTCCCCTGCGGCATTGCGTCAACTGCTCAAGTTTGCCGCCCGCAAGCAGATTGCACCACAAGTTGAAATCTTCCCAATGTCACAACTAAATCAAGCCATAGAACGGCTCAATTCTGGCCAAGCCCGTTATCGGATTGTGCTTCAAGCCGACTTTGCATCTAACACCTGATTCGAACTGAATTGCTGACGCGTCCAATCCGCCAGACATAAAATCGCTTGGCGGATTTCTTCAGATAATTCATGTCCCGCATTTAATCGAATACAGTTTTTATAGCGTTGCTCTTCACCAAAAACGATGCCTGGCACAATGCTAATCCCTTGCTGCTGTGCATAACGATACAGGGCTAGACTATGAATCTGTTCAGGTAATTGCAGCCAAAGTGCATATCCCCCTTTAGGCTGACTCAAGCGAATCTCGATGCCATGAAAGGCCTGAATAATGAAGCATCGATATTGTTCCACTTGCTGCATTAAACTCGGTTTTAAATGGTTTAAATGCTCTCGGTAAGCACGACTATAAATTAAATCCGCCAAACCCAATTGTAAGGGCGTGTTCACTGCAACATGCCGCGTGAGCAGTTGTGCACGTAAATGGTGTAAACGTGCATTGATACAAAACCAGCCCACGCGATAGGCGGTCGAGAGAGATTTGGATACTGAACCACAGTAAATCACATACCCCTGCTGATCCCAGTAACGAATCGGCAAAGGCCGCTTTAAATCGAAACTGCATTCCGCATAAATATCATCTTCAATGACATAACATTGATACTGTGCTGCCAACTGGGCAATTTTTTCCTTTTCCGCAGGGCTTAGGCAAAAACCCAAAGGATTCTGGAAATTGGCGGTGAGCAAACAGGCTTTCGCGCCTGAGCTTTGCATGGCCTGTTCGAGACGCTGTAAATCAAAACCATTGGCATGGGCAGGAATTTCAACAATTTTACGATTTAGGCTCGCCAACAATTGCAACTGCCCATTAAAGTTGGGAGTCGGGACAATAATACTGTCACCCTCTGCCGTCAGGGTCTGTATCACCACCGATAAAGCGGGCATGCAGCCATTGCTGATATATATTTCTTCTGGAGGCAGGTAAATGCCATCTTCCGCCCAATGCGCGGATAAAGCTTCACGTAAACGGCGATGACCCTGTTTATCGCTATACAAAAAATCTTCGGGCTTGCTGTGCTTTAAGGCACGTTGAATCGAGCGGCGCAAGGCCTCCACAGGAACCAAATTGGGCGACAGTTGAATCGCGCCCAAATGAATCATTTGATCATGAATGGATGCTTCCTGAATTTCAATTTGCAGTTCCAAATTGGAAACGTCGCGTACCGTTGATGCAAAATCCAGATGCTGCGGTTCAGCCACCGCCAAGCTTTGCGCATGCACAAAATAGCCCGCTTGCGGCTTGGCGACAATCAATCCTTGCGCTTCTAGTAGTTCATAGCAACTTTTGGCTGTATTTAAACTGACCTGCTGTAACTGCGCAAATTGACGCAAGGAACTTAAGCGTTGTCCTGCAGTTAATTCCCCAGCATAAATTTTCTGCGCCAATTGATGTGCCAGATCGCGATATTGGATGCCCATAACTGTACTCATTTTTTAGTATATTTTGTATCTGTAACCAAGAGTACACCCTGAATATGCTTAAGGTATAGCTTATTTTGTATCAGGGGGATCATCATGCTGCGTTTAACGTTATTGTTACTGGCACTTGGCTTAACGGCTTGCCAACCCAACACCTCAGTATGGCAACAACAGCGCGATTTTATTTGCCAGTCGTTAATTGAAGGTTATTTAAAAGCTTCAGGACAGCAGAGTTTTGAGTTGTGGAATAAAGTCGATCTCCCGCAAAGTTCGATCACGCAACGTCTTTTTTCTTATCGGACTGGCTCTACCCGCACCACGTTAATAGGAGAAAGTCAGCGTCAGGAACTCCAGTTTGTCTGCTGGAATACGGCACAACACTTTGCCATTGCACCGTATGCACCACATAGTGCACCTCGGCAGGCCTTACTCACCGTACAGATTCATCTGCCTAAAGCTACCGATAAATGGCAAGCTTCTGTGCCAAAAACTCAATAAACAGGCGCACCCGTTTCGGTAGGTGCTCTTGTTGATAATAGACCGCGTGGATGTTTTGGAAATGTTGTTCAATCTGATCTTCGAACAACGCCACCAAGCGACCCGCGGCTAAATCTTCTTGCACCAAGAAACGGGACAAACAGCTAATGCCTGCGCCATGCAATGCCAATTGTCTGATGGTTTCACCATTCGAGGCTTTAATTTTGGGGTGCACCTTAAGGCGTTTTCCATCGACAAATACTGGCCAAGTATTTAAATGTGTCGGTAGGGTAAAACCCAATAAGGTATGCTGTAACAACTGCTCAGGTTGCTGAGGCGTTCCCTGCGCTGCGAGATAATCTGGACTGGCGACAATATACAAACGGCTGCGACAGAGTAATTTGGCATGCAAACTGGAATCTTGTAACTCGCCAAACCGAATCGCCACATCGGTTTTATGTTCCAAAAGATCAATCACTTGATCATGATTATTCAGTTCAATTTCGATCTTCGGATATTGCTGCATAAACTCTTGAATGAGCGGCACAATCACATGCAGCACAAAGGGCGTGGCTGAATCAATCCGAATCAAACCTGAAATAGCATGATCGGATTGCAATAAGGCATCTTCCGCCTCGGTCAGATCATGCAGAATCTTGCGGGATTTTTCGAGAAACAGCTGCCCTTCTTGCGTGAGTTTCAGCTTGCGTGTGGTGCGTTCCAGCAAAGTGACATTGAGTTTACTTTCCAAGCGCTGTAAGGCTCGGCTAATGCCTGAAGTGGTCTGACCCAATTGCTCGGCTGCTCGGACAATCGAGCCACTTTCCACAATCTGCACAAAGGCATTTAATTCTTCAATGGTCGATTTCATCGCAATGCCATGATGAGTTTCTTCAGCCTATTTTACACCATTAGCGTAATAGCATAGGCAAAGCAGCATAATTCCGCGGTTTTGCCAATTCATCTTTCATTTTTAATAGCATCTGGTACGGTTGCTGCTCAACAAACAAATTGACTGCACTGAGTGGAATAGATCCCTCTGGATCGGCAAAGCCATAGGTAGAGACTTTGACTTTGTGTTTGCCTAACTTCTGAAATGTCCAATCCCCTTCATAACGGGTGAGCCGTACATAATTCGGATTTACAGGATAACCTTGATTCACCGCTTTATTTTGAATATGAATAATACCTTGCGCATCCTTACTCATTTTCCCTTTGACCACCAAATCGCGGTCTTTGAGTGGGAAAGGAAAGTCCAACACCATATACAACAAAAATTCCCCTTTGCTGTCATTCCGAGATAAGACCTTGACACTGCCCATATATGGCACCCATTTCGGGGCTTGTTCCACATCTAAAATCAGCGCGGTGGCTTTTTCTATCGGCACATCAAAATGGGTTTCGGCCTGATACAAAAAGACGGGATTGGCACTGTCCTGATAGGTCCAGACTTTAATATTCTGTTTATTAATGCTGAGTTTGGCATTGTCGATCGGCTTGGCATGTGCCGTAGCGAATAACGCTACAGCACAGCCCATCATTACTTTTATTTTCATTCGGTAACGCTTCTTATTTTAATTTTATGCCACAGTTTAGGTAGATGCGGGGCTAGGTTTTAAACCTGAATATCATTAAAGCCCAGTACATCTTTCATATCATATTTACGTGCATCACGACCCACGACCCATGCTGCGGCACGCACAGCACCAGCGGCAAAGTTCATACGGTTCGTAGCTTTATGGGTAATTTCAACGCGCTCGCCTTCACCAATAAACATCACCGTATGTTCACCGACAATGTCTCCGCCGCGAATGGTTTGGAAACCAATGCTTTGACGCTCACGCGGACCAGTATGCCCTTCACGGCAATATACTGCATCTTGCTTCAAGTCACGACCTAAAGCATCGGCAATCGCTTCACCCATCATCAGTGCCGTACCTGAAGGTGCATCCACTTTATGACGGTGATGCGCTTCAATCACTTCAATATCGACGCTATCGCCAAATACTTTCGATGCCAATTCCAATAATTTGATTGAAACATTCACGCCCACAGAATAGTTGGCAGCATACACCACAGGGGTCTGTGTTGCTGTTTCATCCAACAAGGCTTTCTGTTCATCGTTCATGCCTGTAGTGCCGATGACCATCGCCACCCCTGCTTCACGGCAAAGCTTCAAATGCTGTTCGGTGGCTACTGGTGCAGTAAAGTCAATGACCACGTCACACTCAGGCAGAATTTGCTGCAAACTGCCAACAATCTTCACGCCAATATGGCCAATGCCTGCAAGCTCACCCGCATCGGAACCCACCAGACTGCTTTCAGGACGTTCAACCGCAGCCGCCAATTGGTAACCTGCTTGTTGTACCGCTTGAATCAAAATGCGCCCCATACGACCGCCTGCACCCAATACCCCAATGCGTGGACTTGTAGACATAATCCGTTCCTGATTTCAAATGTAAAAATTGCCTTTACTATAACAAAACTCTGCAATGAGACTAAGTTCTGATCGGGTTTTTTATGAAAAAACTTGCTTGGGCTGATCGGCGGACACCAACATCTCGATTCCGATCAAAAGAAGAGTGAATAAATAGATGGGAAAATGTTTTTATATTGGAAAAAATCTTTAAAAATGAAGTTGAAGCAGCCGTTTTTTCACACAACTTACATCTTGCGTACGCAGACTAGCCGTCACGAATCATTCAGTGATAACAATTGTCAGGAGACTTGCTATGCATTCGAAAAAAATAACACTTGCGCTACTTTTAACTGCTGTTGCTGCGCATGTTTGCGCAGAACCTGCTGCCCAGTCAGGAGACAGTGTCGATAGCTTGGCTGGAGTCAAAATTATGACCACGGTGAATGGTCAACCTGGCAGCCTGGCCGAACGTATGGCCGTAAATCAAACCCAAGCGTCTGTTGAGACCGTTCAAGCCAGCGAAGAAACGGTCAGTGTTGAAGCGATTGATGCACCGATCCCGCAATAACTGCTGATGAAAAAAAAGGGCATGCTGAGCATGCCCTTTTTTTATTCGCTTGAATTAATCAAACAAACGATCGAAGAATGATTTTTTCTTCGGAGAAGAATGGCTATCTTCACCATCCATTGTCACTTGTAACTCTTTCAACAATTCACGTTGACGCGCGGTTAAGTTCACCGGTGTTTCCACCACAATACGGCACAGCAAGTCACCTTGCATGCTGGTACGCACAGGTTTTACCCCTTTACCACGTAAACGGAACATCTTGCCAGTTTGTGTGCCTTCAGGAATTTTCAAGCTCACACGACCTTCAAGGGTCGGAATTTCAATTTCTTTACCCAGTGCAGCATCAGCAATGCTCACAGGCACATCCATATACAGGTCTGCACCATCACGCTGGAAGATTTCGTGTTCACGTACCACCACTTCAACGTATAAGTCGCCAGATTGACCATCACGGATGGCTTCACCCTTACCACTTAAACGTACGCGATCGCCATTGTCTACGCCCGCAGGAATGGTCACTTCTAAAGTCTGTTGACGGTCAGAAACACCTGAACCATGACATTTCTGACATGGATTCTTAATGATCTTACCTTGACCGCGACAGGTACCACAGGTTTGCTGTACCGAGAAGAAACCTTGCTGCATGCGGACTTGACCCGCTCCATGACAGGTTTTACAGGTTTCGACATCGTTTGGATTTTTTGAACCTTTACCGTCGCAGCTGTCACATGGTGCAGGTGCGGTAAAAGTAATGGTTTTTTTCACACCTTTTACGGCTTCTTCAAGGGTCAGTTCCATCACATAACGTAAGTCGGAACCACGGCGCTGACGTTGCTGGCCACGGCCACCACCACCAAATGCACCCCCAAAGATGTCACCGAACTGGCTGAAAATATCTTCTGCACTGAAACCGCCGAAGCCACCTCCACCGCCACCGAAGCCACCTTCAAATGCACCATGACCCATGCGGTCATACATGCTGCGCTTTTCGCTGTCGGAAAGAATTTCATAAGCTTCAGAAGCTTCTTTAAATTTTTCTTCTGCTTCAGGATTGTCGGGGTTGCGGTCCGGATGATATTTCATCGCCAACTTACGGTAGGCTTTTTTAATTTCATCATCACTAGCGGTTTTAGCAACACCCAAAACCTCATAATAATCACGTTTAGCCATGTCTGGCGATGCTCCTCACGGAATTTCATTTCATACTGAACAATGCTCTGAAATTGGGGGTGAATCGTGATTTTACAAGGGCAAAAAATGAAAAAAATGAGAAACTTTAGAAAACTGCTTTATTTTTTATAAACTTAGAAACGCCTTTAATCCAAGCATTAAGTAAATATAAAAAGGCAATCAAGGCAAATACCACACCCGCCACGGTAAATCCTGTGACCCACAGTGCACTATTCCAGGTAAAGAAAAATAGGGGAATAAACCAAAGTGCGGCAAACAGACTCAGCACCATATAAATAATAATATTGCGCATCACCCAAAGTGCCTGAGCTTGCAACCAGACTTCTGTATTATCGACTTGGGTAATTTTACGCGCGAACCAATAGGCGAAAATACCGCTAATGACAGTAAACAGTGCCAAAAACATGAAGACATAAGAAATCGCAATAGAACGGCGATACTTGGTTAAACTGTCTTGCTTCATGTGCGATTAAACCTCATTACTACATCTGTGATTTTTTTAATATGTAGCAAAATTCCTAAACTGAAATTTAATAAAAATATAAGGTGCTACTATATTGAAATTTTCCAACTTTCGCACCTGATATTAAAAAAATATTTTGTACTAAGCGGTCTTTTTCACCTTAAACCACTGTGCATATAAAGCAGGTAAAAAGAATAATGTGAGCAAAGTCGCAACTATCAGTCCACCCATAATCGCCACCGCCATCGGACCAAAGAAAATACTGCGCGATAATGGAATCATGGCCAACACGGCGGCCAGCGCGGTTAATAAAATTGGACGGAACCGGCGGACTGTCGCTTCAATAATCGCCTCCCATGTGGCTTGCCCTGCCGCGCGGTCTTGCTCAATCTGATCAATCAAAATCAGCGAGTTGCGCATAATCATGCCCGAAAGTGCAATCGTTCCCAACATCGCAACAAAGCCAAAGGGTTTATTGAACAACAGCAAGAACAGCACTACCCCAATTAAACCCAGCGGGGCGGTCAGCAACACCATGGTGGCACGGGAGATACTTTTGAGCTGCAACATTAATAATGTCATGACCACGGCCAAGAAAAAGGGCATGCCTGCATTCACGGATTTTTGCCCTCGTGCCGATTCTTCTACGGTGCCACCCACATCAAGTAGATAGCCTGCTGGCAATTGTGCGCGCAGCTGCTGCATTTGCTCAGACAACTCTGCAACTACAGTGGCAGGTTGCAAATCCGTTCGAATATCCGCACGTACGGTAATGGTCGGCAGACGATTACGGTGCCAAATCAAACCTTCTTCAAAGCGATATTCTATGTTGGCAAGCTGTGCCAAAGGCACAAAGCCGCCCTGTGTGGTAGGCACAGCCAAACTGGCCAAGGACTCGACACTGAGGCGTTCCGCTTCTTCGCCACGCAATCGAATATCAATCAATTCCCGCTTTTCACGATAAGGATGTAGAACAGCCCCTTGAATGGAACTGTTCAGGAAGTTGGCTAAATCTTGACTGGACACTCCGAGCTGACGTGCGCGATCTTGATCAATCTGTAATTGAATCACTTTGCTGGGTTCACCCCAATCCAGATGCACATTGCTGGTATTCGGATTCTCCCCAATCACCTCGGCTACCTTGTGTGCCCATTGGCGCACGGCATTAAGGTCTTCACCCGATATACGGTATTGAATAGGATAACCGACGGGAGGGCCATTTTCCAATAACGACACGCGTGTCCGTACCGCAGGCAACAGCTGACGAATTTGTTGCTGTAAAGCTTGACGAATTTCATCACGCTCCTCCAAAGAGGAAGCTAATACCACAAACTGGGCAAAACTGGCTTGTGGCAACTGCTGGTCTAAAGGTAAATAAAAGCGTGGTGAACCTGTGCCCACATAGGCGACATAATTATCAATGCCCGGCTGCTGTGAGAGAAAATGCTCCACTTTTTTCACCGCAGCTTCGGTGGCCTTTAACGATGCACCTTCTTCCAGCTTTAAATCTACCAAAATTTCAGCACGATTAGATGGTGGGAAAAACTGCTGCGGTACCCATTTAAACATCAGCACCGACAGTACAAACAGGCCCAGCGTTGCGGCAATTACCGTTTTACGATAAGTCACACACCAATTGACCCACAACCGAAAGCGCTGATAGAAAGCGGTTTGATAAGGGTCATGCGCTGTGCCATGCAACAGCGTGACTTGAGGCGCAGGCTGTTTTCGTAGACGAGCCCAAAGACGTTGATACCATGGGGCTTGAGAGGGGTGCTGCTGCATATCGGGCAGCAATTTATCGCCTAAATAGGGCACAAACAGCACCGCAGCAAACCAAGACACAATTAAAGCAATGGTCACCACCTGAAAAATCGAGCGGGTATATTCCCCTGTACTGGAGGCTGCTGTGGCAATCGGCAGAAAACCTGCTGCGGTAATCAAGGTTCCGGTCAACATTGGAAATGCAGTGGTTTTCCATGCAAAGCCGGCCGCTTCTAATCGGCTATAGCCCTGCTCCATGCGAATCGCCATCATTTCGATGGCAATAATCGCATCATCGACCAGTAATCCCAGTGCCAGAATTAGTGCCCCTAAGGAGATTTTATGCAGCCCAACATCAAATAAATGCATGCCGGCAAAGGTCATGGCCAACACCAACGGAATGGAAAAGGCCACCACCAGCCCAGTGCGAAAACCTAAAGAGAAAAAGCTCACCAGCAAGACAATAATCACCGCCTCTGCCAAGACTTTCATAAACTCATGCACACTGTGCTCAACCGCGACAGGTTGATCGGACACTTTCTGCAGCTGCATGCCTAAAGGCAGCGTGTGTTGCAACTGGGCAAACTCGCTTTGCAAGTTTTCCCCGAGTGCCAGAATATCACCGCCCTTACGCATGGAAACCGCAATACCAATGCCATTTTCCCCCATAAAACGCATTCGCGGCTGGGCAGGTTCACTAAAGCCACGGTACACCTCGGCCACATCGCCTAACTGAATGGTTTGACCATTCACCAGTAACGGCATTTTTTTCAGGTCTTCGACACTGTGTAATTGTCCACTGACCCGAATTTGGATGCGATCCGTTGGGGTCTCAAAATAGCCGGCACTGGCCATGGCATTTTGTTGCTGTAAAGCCTGCTGAATGGCAGTCAGCGGAATTCCGAGTTGTGTCGCTTTGGTATTGGACAAGTCAATCCAAATCTTCTGATCTTGCAGACCGATCAGTTCGACCTTGCCCACATCTTTGACTCGTTGCAATTGCAGTTGTAAGCGGTCGGCATATTCTTTCAGTACGGCATAATCGAAGTCCTTGCCTGTCAGGACATAAATATTGCCAAAGGTATCGCCAAATTCGTCATTAAAGAAGGGACCTTGCACATCGCTCGGCAGTTCATGCCGAATATCATTGACCTTCTTGCGTACGTCATACCAGACATCAGGAATCTGTGCCGAACGCAGCGAGTCTTTGGCCACAAAGGTCACCAGCGATTCCCCTGGGCGGGAATACGCCATGATGCGCTCATAATTGCCGGTGCTCATCAGCTCCTTTTCAATCCGATCGGTCACCTGTAAGGACACTTGCTCGGCAGTAGCCCCCGGCCAGTAGGTTTGTACCACCATGACTTTGAAGGTAAACGGCGGATCTTCACTTTGGGACAGCTTGGAATATGACACCATCCCCACAATCCCGAGCAGAATCATGAAATACAGGATCAAGCCTTTATTTTTTAAAGCCCATTCTGACAGATTAAAATTCATGATTTTGCCCCTGTCGTGGCCGCATTGGTTGCGAGCTGGACGGCACGATTGTTGCGATCAATCGGACGGATTTTTTGGTTCTCACGCAATAAATGTACGCCCCCAACCACCACATAATCATCGGCATTGAGACCTGAAAGCACTGGCACAGTGTCACGCCCATAAGCCCCCAAAGTTACGGGTACTTTATGAATATGGGCATCTGGTCCCACCACCCAGACAAAAGCCTGCTGTTCGCTGGCCGACACACTCGATAAGGGCACGCTGATGACATTGCTTTGTAGCGTGGTGAAAAAGACACGGGCGCTTTGCCCCAATTGAATGTCTTGGCTGGCGGCCTTGAGTGCCACTTTGACGCTAAAGGTTCGGGATGAGTCCGCGGCTGGGGAAATTTCACGGACCGTGGCAGCAAAGCGTTCTTCCGGCTTGGACCATAAGGTGACCCAAGCCGCTTGCCCTAAGCGAATCGTGTCTATCGCCTGTTCAGGTATGCCGATGACCACCTCGCGCTCACCCGCAATCGCCAATTGATAGGCCGCCTGCCCTGCGCTAACCACCTGACCGACTTCGATATGCCGTGCAGTAATGACCCCACTTTTCTCCGCGATCAACTGGTTATAGCGGGTCTGGTTCTGACTGACCTGATAATTGGACTGAGCCTGTTTTAAGCTGGCCAGTGCCGCCTGATACTGATTCTGCATGGCATCATATTGGGAGCGGCTCACCGCATTCATCGGCAATAATTGTTGGAAGCGCCTAAGTTCTTGTTCTGCGACCTTGGCAGCAGATTGCGCACTTTCCAGTTGTGCCCGTGCCGCATTTAATTGTAACTGTGCATCCTTGACGTCTAGAGTTGCCAACACCTGCCCCACACGTACGCGATCCCCGACATCGACATAGCGCTGCAACACCTGTCCAGAGACACGGAAAGCCAAATCGGTTTGTTGACGGGCCTGTACCTCACCGGCATAGCTTTTTTGCTCACTCAATGACGATGTGGGTTGGGTAACCATCACCAGGGGGACATGTTCAGCGACAGCTGGTTCTCGGCTACAGCCCCACAAGGTCAGACTGGATAATATCAAGAGGCTGGCAATCAGGGTCTTAGCAGGGTTCATGCGGTTGTGCTCTTATCTAAATGTCATTTTTAGGGCAAAATACAAAGCTGTGCTTTGAACAATTTTTAATTAATATACCATGCGGTACACTAATTAAAAGTACTGTTAAAAGTAAATGACTTAAATCACTTGAAGTGGAAGATTTTGTGCAAACGAATGTCGGTCGGCCCAAAGATTTAGAAAAGCACAAGCAGATTCTGCTTGCGGCAAAAAATATGTTCCTCAAATATGGCTATCATGGTTCCAGCATGAACCAAATTGCCCAAGAAGCAGGGGTCACCAAGCTTACGATTTATAATCATTTTCAGGACAAAGCCAGTTTATTTACCTGCGCCATTGAACAGACCTGTGAACATTTAATGGCAACACGCCCCTTTGAATTAAATGCCGACAGTGATTTTTTAACGACCTTTGCCCAAGCCTGCCAAATTGCACTGAATATTATTTATCTGCCAGAAGCCATCAAACTGGAACATTTACTGATTGAACTGGCGGCAGAACAAAACCCTTTGGCATTACAGTTTTATAATGCCTCGCATCAAAAAATGTGCGATGGCTGGGAAGACTTTTTCCAGCAAGCCGCGGCACTGGGTTTTATCCAAGCTGCGGATGTTGAACAGCAACGCCTGTTGCTGCTCTCCCTTTTATTGGGACTCAGACATTTAGAAGTGCTGCTTGGCGTGCGCCCCATTCCCAACGCAACACAGCAAAGCGAGATTATTCAACAGAGTATTGAACTGTTTATGCTGAAATACGCCGCTTAAGCCAGCCGCAGCGACAGGCTGAATTGATCCCCAAGCGCGGCACTCAACTGCTAGTTTTATCGCCAAAAGCGTGCGACTTTTGTCTTTCTACTACTTGGCATTATGGCAAATCGGGGTATAGTCAAAAGAATAAGAACTGGAGAATGGAAAATGATTCAACAAATTGATGCTCCACTACGCGAAGACGTACGGTTACTGGGAAATCTCTTGGGTGAAACCCTAAAAGAACACGCCGGGCAAGATTTGTTTAATCAGATAGAACAGATACGCGCACTCGCCAAAGGCGCGCGTGACGGACAAGTCGAAGCTGAAAAACAACTGGAACAACTTTTTCTGAGCCTCGAAGATGAGGAAATTCTGCCATTAACACGTGCTTTTACCCATTTTCTTAATTTTGCCAATATTGCCGAGCAATACCATGTGGTTCGTAGCCGCCGCCAAAGCGAATTCGATCCTGAAGCGCCATCACCCAATCCGCTCGATCATCTGTTTCAAAAATTCAAAGCCCATGAGGTTTCTGCGGAACAGCTCTATCAACAATTATGCGAACTGAAAATTGAGCTGGTACTCACCGCACATCCAACCGAAGTCAGCCGTCGTACCCTGATTCAGAAATATGATGGGATCAACAACTGTTTATTTAAGTTTGATCAGCAAAAACTGACCCCGCGGGAACGCCAAGCGGTATTAGAAGACTTAAAACAGCTGATCTGCTCTGCATGGCAGACCGATGAAATTCGTCAACATCGCCCTACCCCTATCGATGAAGCCAAGTGGGGCTTCACCACCATTGAACAGACCTTGTGGAATGCGGTGCCAAAGTTCATACGTGAACTGGATGGCATGGTGGAAGAACATTGTGGTCAACGTCTGCCGCTGCATGTCGCGCCAGTGCGTTTTGCCTCATGGATGGGTGGCGACCGAGATGGTAATCCGAATGTCACGCATAATGTCACCCAAGAAGTGCTGTGGTTATCGCGCTGGAAAGCGGCTGATTTATATCTTCGGGATATTGAGGATTTACGCTGGGAGCTATCGATTCAAAGCTGTAGCAATGAATTAATGCAAGCGCTGGGCACCCCCCATCCAGAACCTTATCGTGAATATTTACGCGACACGCGTGAGCGCTTAAAAATCACTCGCCAGTGGTTGGCGCAGAAATTACAAGGGCAAGACAGTATTTTAGAGGATAGCCGGGTCATCAAAAGCAAAAATGAACTGCTAGAACCGCTGTTGCTGTGCTATCGCTCCTTGATGTCCTGCAATCTGACCGAAATTGCCAATGGCAAACTGCTGGACTTCATTCATCGCGTCAACTGCTTTGGTATTGAATTATTAAAACTGGATATCCGTCAGGAATCGGGTCGACATCGCCAAGCGATTTCTGCGATTACCGAATATTTGGGACTGGGTAATTTTGAAACTTGGACTGAACAGGCGCGTCAGAACTTCTTATTGCAGGAGTTGCAAAGCAAACGTCCATTGTTGCCGAAACACTTGCATGAACCTGAACAAAGTCTGATTCTGCATCCCGATGTACAAGAAGTCTTTGCCACCATGCGTACACTGGCTGAACAACCTGCCGAAAGCTTGGGTGCCTATATCATCTCCATGGCGGAATATCCGAGTGATGTGTTGGCAGTGTTGCTGTTACAAAAAGAAGCTGGCATTCAGCAACCATTACGCGTTGTCCCGCTGTTTGAAACCCTGAAAGACTTGGATGGCGCAGCACAGACCATGCAGACTTTATTCAGTATGCACTGGTACAAGCAGCACATTCAGGGCAAACATGAAGTCATGATCGGCTATTCCGACTCGGCTAAAGATGCGGGTTTCATGTCTGCCAACTGGGCTCAGTACCGTGCTCAAGAAGAACTGACTGCAATTGCCAAACAGCATGGCGTTCAACTCACCCTGTTCCATGGTCGTGGTGGTTCTATCAGCCGTGGTGGTGCACCTACCCAACAGGCCTTGTTCTCACAACCACCAGGTTCCATTTCCGGTGCCATTCGTGTGACTGAACAAGGTGAAATGATCCGCTTTAAGTTTGGTCTGGAAGGTATTGCCCTACAAAATCTGGAAATTTATACCGCAGCAACACTTGAAGCGACCTTACTGCCGCCACCCGTACCCAAAGCGGAATGGCGTGAGCTGATGCATCGTATGACCGATTTATCGGTACAGGTCTATCGTCAGACTGTGCGGGAAAATCCACACTTTGTGAAGTATTTAAGAACCGTCACGCCTGAACTGGAACTGCAAATGCTACCTTTAGGTTCGCGCCCTGCAAAACGTAAAGTGAGTGGTGGCATTGAATCTTTACGGGCTATTCCATGGGTCTTTGCATGGACACAAATCCGCTTAATGCTACCGGCATGGTTAGGGACTGGGGCAGCCATTAATCAAGTCGTGCAACAAGGTCATAAAGCCACCTTGGAAGAAATGTTGCAACAATGGCCGTATTTCCAGACCCTAATTGATATGTTGGAAATGGTTTTGTCTAAGTCAGATAGCCATGTGGCACTGTACTATGAAGCACATTTAACTCAGGACGAAGATTTAAAAGCCTTAGGGGCAGAATTGCGTCAACGCCTGCAAGAAGCGGTCATGACGCTACTCACCCTCAAAGATGAATCTAAATTGCTGAGCAGTAATGAAGTGTTGGATCAGTCCATGCGTGTACGTAAACCGTATTTGTTGCCGCTACATTTACTTCAAGCCGAATTAATGAAACGTCGCCGCCTGTATCTGGCAGAACGTCAGGCAGAACATACGCCAGTTGATCATGCGCTGATGGTCAGTATCGCGGGTATTGCTGCGGGCTTACGTAATACTGGGTGATCTGACAGAATGATGTTGCTGGCTCAGCATAAGGCTGAGCCAGCAACACCGAGTCTGCTGGTATCGCGATTGGCAAAATCTTTCGCTACCGTCTCAAATTTGCAATGGCTTCAGCCATTGCAAAAATTTTTTTGAAAGATTGATAAAAAAAATTTATCGCTCCACAAACTGAATAAATCTCTGCTGTGCACGCGAACATCTTGAATAATCTCTTGATTTCTTTTTAGTTTAATTTACGCCTTATTTTACCACTTGGTATAAAACCATTATAAATCATACCTCTACTTCATCAAAATCTAAAAATCAATGATTAAATCACTCGAAAAGAAAGAGTATGATGTGCACAATTTGTTTTTAAAGCGGTCAATTTATGTCCAATTGGTTTCCCCAATGGCGTCCTTATACAGGCAATGTCGAAACGCGTCCTGTCGGCACCAGTGAATATCTTCCCCCTGCTCAAAGTGTTGTGCTCGGTATTCAACATGCATTTGCCATGTTTGGTGCAACGGTACTGGCACCGTTTTTAATGGGGTTTGACCCCAACCTTGCCATCTTAATGTCCGGGATTTGTACCATTCTGTTCTTTTTCATGACGGGTGGTCGAGTACCGAGTTACCTCGGTTCTAGTTTTGCCTTTATTGGGGTAGTGATTGCCGCGACAGGCTATGCGGCTTCAGGAACAGGCGCACCGAATGCCAATTTAGCCTTAGCCGCTGGCGGGATCATGGCATGTGGTGTGTTATACGCCCTGTTTGGTCTCATGGTCATGGCCACTGGAACCAAATGGATTGAAAAGCTGATGCCACCGGTCGTTACGGGCGCTGTGGTGATGATCATTGGTCTGAATTTAGCACCTGTCACGGTAAAAGGCGTTGCTGGCAATACCTTTAACATGTGGATGGCCTTGGTGACTGTGCTGTGTATGGGTACGATTGCGGTATTTACCAAAGGCTTATTACAGCGTTTACTGTTATTAATCGGCTTATTACTAGCGTATTTGATTTACTTTATTGTGTCAAATGTCATGGGTTATGGCACACCAATTAATTTTAACCCCATTCAGCAAGCGGCATGGTTTGGTCTCCCAACCTTCCATTCGCCCCAGTTTGATATCAATGCAATGCTGATTATTGCTCCAGTCGCGTTAATTTTAGTGGCTGAAAATTTGGGCCATATTAAAGCTGTCAGTGCCATGACGGGTGAGAACCTAGATCCGCAAATTGGTAAAGCCTTTTTGGCAGATGGTGTTGCCACCACGCTTTCTGGTGGTGTGGGTGCGCCAGGCATGACCACGTATGGTGAAAACATTGGTGTCATGGCTGTCACTCGTGTCTACTCAACCATTGTATTTGTGATTGCGGGTATCTTTGCGATTTTCTTGGGCTTATCACCGAAGTTTGGCGCCATCATTCACACGATCCCAAGTGCAATTTTAACAGGCGCATCAATTGTGGTCTTTGGTTTAATTACCATTGCCGGTGCGAAAATCTGGATCGAAAACAAGGTCGATTTTTCTAAAAATAAAAACCTGATGGTTGCTGCCGTCACCATTATTTTAGGTACAGGGGACTTTGCCCTCCAATTCGGAAATTTCAATCTGGGCGGTATTGGTACTGCAACGTTTGCAGCCCTAATTTTGAACTGGTTCTTTAGCCTCAATGATAAAAGTGAATAACGACTGATATCTTAAATAGCAGCCTTCGGGCTGCTTTTTTTTATTTGGTTGCTGAAGGTACTACCCACTATAAAGGGTGTACTCAAGATCAAGAAGAGCTCTGAAACATGAACTTGCAGTGATGTGCCGCACTTTTGCGGGACGGTGTATTGCACAATTTCTGGCAATCGGCATCTTCATCATAAGCGCCCTCGTAGCTGATGTGCCTGGGGTGTGATTTCTTGTCACGTATTCAACTTAGTGGATTGCGGTCAGCTGAAAAAGTTGAGCGTTCTTACCATCTTCAATGCCCCAAATCGTTCCATCTTGAGCTTCAACCAGACCACGGATACGCTGATTCATGTTTAAGCGCTGTATTTCCTGTACAGGACGTGTTTCTGTATCTACCACAATAATAGCTTGGGAAGACAAACCACCGATGAGGGCTTTATGGCTCCATTTCGGAAACAGCGTTCCGCGATAAAACATCAAGCTGGATGGCGAAATGACGGGTGTCCAACTCAGTTCAGGAGCTTGAAATTCGGGGCGTGTGGCATGATCGGGTATATCACGTCCACTATAATGATCGCCATTGGATACTATCGGATAACCATAATTTGCTGCCTTACGAATCAGATTCAGTTCATCCCCGCCTTTGGGGCCCATTTCTGCCACCCACAGCTGCCCATGACGATCAAAAGCCATACCTAAAGGGTTACGATGCCCCAAACTCCAAACTTGTGCTGCAATCGGACCCTGTGTCCTAAATGGATTGTCTTGTACTGCTGAGCCATCCTCATTCAGTCGAATAATTTTGCCTAAATTACTTTGTAGATCTTGCGCTGGTTGAAACTTCTGACGCTCTCCCGAACTGATCCACAATTTTCCGGCAGCATCAAATAACAGCCGATGTGCATAATGTCCCTGTCCAGATACTTTGGGTATTTGCTGCCAAATCGGCTTGAACTGGCTCAGTCGGGGCGAAGCAGAAGTAAGATCATCCAGTTTCGCCTGAATCACCACTGCCCCATATCCCCCTTGACCCGCTTCGGCATAACTCAAATAAAGTAGATGATTGTGTTGAAAATCAGGATGCAACACCACATCGCCCAAACCACCTTGACCGCCATAAGCCACTTTAGGCACCCCGGCTACCGCGATTTTTTGTTGCGTTTGCGGATTAAAAATGAGCAGTGCACCAGCCTTTTCGCTAATCAATAAGCGTTGATCAGGTAACAAGATAATTGCCCAAGGCTCATCCAATTCACTCATCTTGTTGACTTTATACGGTTGTAAAACAGCCACCGATTCGTTTTCAGCTTTTAGGCTTTGTTCACCTGTGCTGCTATTTTCTGCATGACATGCTGCCATCAAAACAGAACTCAATACCCCCAACCAGAATCCAAAACGATTTTTAACATTATTCATGGCACCCTCAATGAAGGTCGGATTTGCTTTTAATCTAACCAAAATCAATAGTGAGCAAAAGATAGAATATGTAGCCCAGATGCATGCCCCTTTACTAAATTGATGTCAGCCAAAACGTACAAGCAATGCAGCAAACACGCCTAGACCTTAGTCGTATTTCGGATTAAATTGAACTCATACAGAAACAGGATGTTTCTTAGAATAACAATAAAGAGTAACAACAGGACGTTGAGGTATTACAGGAGTTTTACCTTTCATGAAATACCAAAAAGCCCCGATAGGATGTCGGGGCTTTTTCTATGCCATCTTTAAATCAGCAATAAAAAAGAGCCTCTAAATGAGGCTCTGATCTTGAATCGGTTTAAGTATAAGAACGCTGTTTACTGCTTTGCACAGCAGCAGGGGCTTCAGCCACTTCTTCCGCTTTATTCACTTTAATCAAAGAGACTGCAAACGCGGCAATAATCGCTGGAATAGCAACCGCAATGAAGTTCATTTTGTGCGGTAACTCCATCCCCAATAACATTCCAATCACGATTGGACCAACAATGGCACCTACACGTCCAATGCCTGATGCCCAACCTAAACCTGTCGAACGTACCGCCAATGGATAATATTGTGCCACATAGCTATACAGCAGAATACTACAACCAATGGATGCTGCACCTGCCAATGCAACCAATAAATAGATGACCGGTTGTGGAGAATTAAAGCCTAATCCTACCAATGCACATGCCCCTACAATCAACATACTGATAATCACGGGTTTCAAATGGAAGCGGTCTGCAAGAATACCACCGCCAGCTGTACCAATCACGGCACCAATATTTAAGGACAATAAGAACATCAAGCTGCTGCCCAATGAATAGCCTGCAGCCATCATCAGTTTTGGTAACCAGCTGCCTAAGGCATAAACCATCAATAAACACATGAAAAAGCATGCCCAGAATAAAACGGTTCCCATACCACGACCGTTCTTGAACAATGCTGCTACAGAAGCATCTGGCACTTTCGCTTCATTTAATACTAAAACAGTATTTTCAGTAATTTTTTCATCTGGAACAAGACGTTGAATAATATTACGCGCTTTTTCAGTTTGTTGGTCTTTCACCAAGAAAGTCACGGATTCAGGCAGGAACTTCCATAAAATCGGAATAAATAACAGTGGAATGCCTGCAATAAAGAACATGATTTTCCAACCGAACGTTGGGGTAAAGGCTGCACCTAATAATGCCGCCATAATCCCACCCATGGCATAACCACTAAACATTGCCGTGACTAAGGTACTCCGCACTTTCTGAGGTGCATATTCCGAGGTCAACGCTACCAAGTTAGGTAATACTCCACCGATCCCTAAACCTGCGATAAAGCGCAAAATACCAAATTCAGTCGGGTTTGAAGCAAAGCCACCTAAAAATGTGAAGCCACTAAATAGCGTCACACAAATAATAATCACTTTTTTACGCCCAATTTTATCGGCCAGCATACCAAATAGCATCGCACCGAACATCATGCCTGCCAATGCGGTACTGGCGAGCATACCCGCTTGTACTGCTGTCATTCCCCACTCTTTCATCAACAGGGGAAGTGCTACACCATTGATGGCTAAGTCGTAGCCATCAAACAAAACGACGAATAAACACCACAAAACTACCGTTAAATGAAAGGGTCTAAATTTAGCCTGATCGATTACAGCATTTACATTCATTGTTGTCGCTGTCATTTTTACTCACCTCCAATTGTGAGACTTTATTTTCAACATACAATGAATAGCCATTCATTTTTTGTCTAAAACCTCAAGGGTATAAAGATATACCTAAGAGGTATTCGACCCATCAAATGGTAGAATTTGTCAGCGATTTAAGTCGGAAAATGAGCAGTAAATGTAGTAAAAACGTTACTTATATCGTAACTTAAAGAAATTAAACATTAAAAATCAATGTGCTAAATTCAAAACTTCATACAATCAGACCAAAGTTAACTTGCTTTAGAGATTGTTAATTATTATCTGGATAAAATATTACGATTTCCCGCATATAAAAAAACACCCCCTGTTGATTAACAGGGGGTGTTTAGAATTAATGAGCTGGCGATGACTTACTCTCACATGGGTAACCCCACACTACCATCAGCGCTAAGAGGTTTCACTTCTGAGTTCGGGAAGGGATCAGGTGGTTCACTC